>CAYOQB010000128.1:0-14953 GCA_964406035.1 uncultured Solibacteraceae bacterium
CGGGATCACGTGCGGCTGGCGTGGTTGTACGCGAGGGACTGTCCGGAGGATGGAGGGCTGCGGTGCGCGGAGACCATTCGCCGGTATGCGACGCATAACGGGGCGCCGGGCAAGTATCACCACACTATGACGCTGGCCTGGTTCCGGCTGGTGGCGGCGCTGCGCTCGCGCATGGCTGACGCAGCGTTCGACGATTTCCTGCGCGCTCATCCGGAGTTGATGGATCGCAATGTTCTGTCGCGATACTACACAGCCGCCTGCCTGCAGTCGGAGGAAGCCAAGGCCGGCTGGCTGGAGCCGGACCTGGCGCCGCTGCCTTAGTGCCGGTTCACGCGCTTCAGGATATCCGTCACGTAATCCTGCGTTTCGGTGATTTCCGGGATGCCCTTGGCCTTGTCCACCGCCGCCGGACCGGCATTGTACGCGCTCAAAACCAGTTTCAGATCGCCACCGTAGCGGTCCAGCAACTGCCGCAGAAAGCGAGCCCCGGCTTCGATGTTCTGGCGCGGGTCGAAGGGGTCGCTTACCGCGAATGTCCGCTGCGTGTCGGGCATCAGTTGCATCAGTCCCTGAGCGCCGGCTGGGGAAACCGCGCACGGCCGAAATCCGCTTTCCTTGCGGATCACTTCGCGGAGGAGGTCCGGCTGCAGTCTCTGGCGTTGCGACATCTCCATCACCACGTGCTCGATCTCGGCGGGAGGGAGGGGGTCACAAGGGGCGGCGAGGGCTACCGGGGCGGCATCGCCGGACGCCCAGGGGACCGTGAAGAATTCGGGTTCGATGTCCTTGGTTTCCGGATGCAGGGCTGCCATCTGCTTACGGACCGACTGCTTCTGCTGGACCGAAGCCGCGGCGACCTGGCGTTGCAGGCTGGCCTGCTGGAGCGCCGCGCCGCCGCGAGCTTCGGGGGCTTGCAGGAGGAAAGGGAACAGGAGGAGGTCAACGACCACACCCGTTTATCGGAGGCGAGGGGACAAACTGCAGGCAGGACTAAACCGTAATGCTATGACCTCTGGGATAGCCCGCTCCACTCCTCGGCGAGGATGATGGAGTTCGCCGGATTCGAGGGCAGGTACTTGATATGGGTCATTCCAATCCACTGCGCGGCCGCGCCGGGCAGCCTGCCGCGAAGCGTGCTGATGTCCTGGGAAGCTTCATACTGCACGCCGTGCAGCTCATAGGTGTAGTACAAGTGATCCTCGGTGGCTTCGGTAATCAGGGCGTCACCCAGGCGGCCCTCGCGGGCAATGCGGGAGCGTCGCCGGTGCTCGCGTTTCACCGGGTTATCGCGGACGCGGAACAGGATGACCACCCCGCCGGCGATACAGGCGAGCGCCACAGCCCCCAGCAAGGCGAGTTCGACCCAGTTGGACATGTTTCGTGGCGGCGCTGTCAGCCCTTCACGACCGGGTTTTCCAGCGCGCCGATTCCGTCGATTTCGATGCGCATTACTTGGCCCGGCTGCACCGGGCCGACGCCTTCCGGCGTTCCGGTAGCGATCAGGTCCCCCGGTTCCAGGGTCATGACGCGGCTGATGTAGCTGATGATGACGGGAACCTTGAAGATCATGTCGGTGACCGGGGCTTCCTGCTTCACCTCGCCGTCCACCACGGTGCGGACGCGGAGCGAATCGAAGTCCAGGTCGTTGCGCCCGACCAGGCACGGGCCCACGGCGCAGAAGGTATCGAATCCCTTGCCGCGGGTCCACTGGCCGTCCTTCTTCTGCAGGTCGCGCGCGGTGACATCGTTTACGCAGGTATAGCCGAGGACATAATCCATGGCTTCTTCGGGAGTGACGTTGCGGCAGCGCTTGCCGATAACCACGCCGAGCTCGCCTTCCCAATCGACGCGTTCGGAAATCGGGGGATAGACGATGGGGTCGCCGGAGGCGCTCAGCGCCGATGGCGGCTTCAGGAAGATGAGCGGCTCGGCGGGCGGCTCGTTGCCCAGTTCGCGGGCGTGCTCGGCGTAATTGCGGCCCACGCAAACGATCTTGGAAGGCGCGCAGGGCGGCAGCAGGCGGACGGAGCTGAGGTCGATGGCGCCGAATTCGCCGTAGAGCACTTCGGGCCCGTCGGGAGCGGTGGCGGGCAGATTCCTGTCGAAGCTGTAGCGGACTCGTTTCATTTGTCTTTGGGAAGCGCTCCAGACAGGATATCGTGAAAGCGGATGGCGTCGAACGCTCTCGATACCGGCAGACGAATCGCGCTGGCAGGCGTGCTGGGATCGGCGGCGCTCGGCGCGTTGAACATCGCGGTGGGCCTGTGGCAGAACTCGACATCCGTGACCGCCGCGGGTTTCGAGTTCGTCGGCGATGTACTGGCCTCGCTGGCGGTGTTCACGGGGATGACCATCGCGTCGCGGCCGCCGGATGACAACCACCCCTACGGACACGGGCGCTTTGAAACCCTGGCTGGATTAACAGTGGGCATCATGCTGGCCGGGGGAGGCGCGCTGATCTCGTTTCAATCGCTGCAGGGCGTGGGCCGGGATCACGCTCCGCCCGGCGCGGCCGGGGTCTACACGCTCCTGATCTCGGTGTTGGTGAAAGCGGCGCTGTCCACCACCAAGTACCGCTTCGGACGGCGGCTGCGGTCCGCCTCGCTGGTGGCGGACGCCTGGAACGACGGTGTCGATGTGCTTTCCGGCATCGCCGCGCTGGCTGCCTTGAGCCTCACCTTGTACGACCCGGTGCGCTTCCTTGCCGCCGATCATTACGGCGGGGCGGCGGTGGGCGTGATCGTGATCCTGACCGGGATCCGGGTCGCCCGCGACGCTTCCCTGGAGCTGATGGACACGAGCCCGGATTCCCTGTTGCTCGACCAAATCCGCTCCGTGGCGCGGAGCGTGGAGGGGATCCGCGGCGTCGACAAATGCCTGGCGCGGAAATCCGGGCTGCAATTCCACGTGGATCTGCATATCGAAGTCGATCCCCACCTGACGGTTCTCGCGGCCCATGAGCTCGCCGGAACGGTGCGGACGAGGCTCCGCCGGGAGCTGAGCTGGGTGGCCGACGTGCTGGTGCATGTGGAACCGGCCGAGGCGGATCGAACCAATCTGCGTTCCGCTCCGTCTAGGTGAATCATGGAATCCCTGCTGCAGGACCTCCGGTTTACGCTACGCACTCTGGCCAAGTCTCCTGGATTCGCGATGATCGCGGTGGCGTCACTGGCGCTGGGCATCGGGGCGAATACGGCTATTTTCAGCTTCCTGAACACGATTGTCCTGGGCGAGCCCCCGGTAGCGGAGCCCGGCCGTCTGGTGCGGCTGTTCACCACCAACAGCTCCGGCGCCGACCTTGCCGGGTTGTCCTATCCCAACTACCGCGACTATCGCGACCGCGCCGAAGCGCTCTCCGGCCTGGCGGCATATCGCATTGTGATGGTGAATGTCGGCGCCTCGCAGCGGGACACGACCCAGGCCTGGGGTCTGATGGTGACGGGAAATTACTTCGATGTGCTCGGCGTACAGGCCGCGCGCGGGCGGACCTTCGCCCCGGAGGAGGATAAGACGCCGAACACGCATCCGGTGATCGTGCTGAGCCACGCCTACTGGACCCGGCGGTTTCAGAGCGATCCGGGAATCGTGGGCCGCACCATCATCGTGAACACTCGGCCCTTCACGGTGGTGGGCGTCGCCGCCGAGGGATTCCACGGCGCTGAGCCGGTCTATCTGGCCGAGTTCTTCGTTCCGATCCAGATGCAGACCTGGATTGAGACCGGAGGCGACTGGTTGCAGCGCCGCGGGACAGACATGCTGACCGTCATCGGGCGGCTGCGGCCGGGTGTCACGGCCAGTCAGGCGGAAGCCAGCCTGCAGCCGGTGTCGCGTTACCTGGGCGAGACGTATCCGGATGTGAACCAGGGCCGCCGGGCGAAGCTGTTCACGGGGACCGGCGTTGTCACGCCCGGCATCCGCGACAACCTGGTGTTCTTCACCAGCTTCCTGATGGCCATCGTCGGTCTGGTTCTGCTGCTGGCGTGCGCGAACATCGCCAATCTGCTGCTGGCGCGCGCCACCAACCGCCAGCGCGAGATCGCCATCCGCCTGGCGCTGGGCACCACGCGAGCCCGCCTGATGCGGCAGTTGCTGACCGAGAGCGTCACGGTTGCGCTGCTGGGCGGCGCGGCGGGGCTGCTGCTGTCGCTGTGGCTCACCAGCCTCTTCCGCCTGGTAAAGCCGCCGTTTCCGGTTCCGGTGCAACTGAACTTCGCCATCGATTGGAAGGTGGCCGGATTCGCGTTCGGCATCGCGCTGCTGACCGGCGTTGTGTTCGGACTCGCACCCGCGTTGCGAGCCTCCCGCCCGGATCTGGTGCCGGCGCTAAAGGAAGCCGCCTCCGCCAGCGGATACCGCAAGTCACGTCTGCGGGACGGGCTGGTAGTCGCGCAGGTGGCGTTGTCGCTGGTGCTGCTGGTGGCCGCCGGACTCTTCGTCCGCAGCCTGATTCTGGCGCAGGACGCCGACCCCGGTTTCGAGACGAAGCAGTTGCTGCTGGCGACCGTGGAGATCGGCAACGCCGGCTACGACGGCAATCGCGGCCGCGAACTGTACCGGCAGTTCACCGCCCGCCTGCAATCCTTGCCCGGCGTGCAGTCGGTCACCCGCACCCACGACCTTCCCTTTCCGCTCAACGGAGGGCAGTCCGCCCGCTTGTACCTCCCCGGCGAGGAGCGCCGCGCCGCGCGGCAGCGTCCCGGCATCTTGTATACGCAAGTGGGCTTGCAATATTTCAGCACCTTGGGCGTTCCGCTGGTGAGCGGCCGCGATTTCCGCGCTTCCGATACCCCCGATGCCCCCCGCGTCGCCATTGTCAACGAAGCTTTCGTTCGAACGCTGTGGCCGGGCGATCCGAATGCCACCGGCAAGCGGATCAGCCTCCGCGGCCCGGACGGTCCCTACCTGGAAATCGTTGGAGTCGCCAGGGATGCCCGCAACTCCAGCATCAACGCCCCGGCCAGCCCCTTCCTGTATCTCTCGATGGAGCAGTATCACGACACCATGGTTTCCTTCGCCATCCGCACCTCTGGGGATCCCGCGGCGCTGGGGCCGGCGGTGCGTGAACAGTTGCGGTCGCTCGACCCGAATATCCCGCTGCTGACCCTGCAGACCATGCCGGAGCATCTCAACTTCTCGCTGTTTCCGGCCCGCGTGGCGGCGTCCACACTGGCGTTTTTCGGGCTGATGGCGCTGATCCTGGCGGCGGTGGGGATTTACGGCGTTATGGCTTACATGGTTTCGCGGCGCACCCGCGAGATCGGCATTCGCATGGCGCTGGGGGCCTCGTCTCAGGACGTACTGCGGTCGGTGATCGGACAAGGGATGGCGCTTACCGGCGTGGGCCTGGCGATCGGCATTATCGGAGCGGTGGCGCTGGCCCGTGTCGCTTCCAGCCTGCTGTTCGGCATCAGCCCGACGGACCTGCCCACATTCCTGGGAGTAACTTTGCTGCTGGCGGGGGTGGCGGTACTGGCCTGTTATGCGCCGGCGCGCCGGGCGATGAAGGTGGATCCGATGGTCGCGCTGCGTTACGAGTAAAGGGGATCAGAAACCGGAAGCTCGCTGGGCGCGCGCCCGGTCCGGCTCTTCCTCGGCCTGCTCGCCCGCCAGCCGGCGCCCATGCACGGCGAGCTCGAAGCGGTCCTTCACGCCGGTCTTTTCGAAGATGTGCATCAGGTGGACCTTGACGGTGCCTGGCGTGATCTTCAGTTCCTCGGCGATCTGCTTATTTTTCAGCCCGGCGCACACATGCTTCACGATCTCGCGCTCGCGGGGCGTCAGGCGGGGGGCGTGCTTGCGCTGCAGATAGCCGGCGACGTTGCCGGACATCCCGTTTTCAATCCAGATGCGGCCCTGCGCCACTGCCCGCAGGCACTCGAGAACGTTCGCCACCGGCATGCTTTTGCGCAGAATGCCGCGCGCGCCCACCTGCAGAGCTCGGAAACAGTCGATTTCCGCCATCTCATGCACCCACAGCACCGGGAACGTATCCGGACACACACTGCGAAGATCGGACAGGAACTGGAACACCATTTTCAAGCCCACGGACTGGTCCACCAGCATCACTTGTGGACGCAGTCCGCGGATGATTTCGAGCGTTTCCGGGAGAGTGGATGCCTGCCCGATGAGTTCGAGGTCAGCGGCGCGATCGAGGACGCGGAGCAAGCCCTCCACGACGATCGGCTGCGATTCACACGCAAATAGGGTGATGCGGTTCACTGGGTGGTGGCCTCGATTTCCTTAGGAGGGTGATCGGCTACGCAAACGCGGGTATATAGGTACTAAGTATGGTTTGTGGCTAAGCAAAACCACCTTAGGACTCTGCGGTGGGTGCTGTAGGCGAAGGGAAGGCGGAAGGATCAGAGTTTCGTGCGCGCAGGTCCCGGCCCCTTGCTACCACAGTTAGCGAACGTTCGGCGGCGACGGCGGCCGTCGAGTCAAGCATCAGTCCCAAGCGGGTGGCTCCAGCGGCTCACGATGTGCGGCGATCGCCGCTTCCACGTCCTTGGCGAAGTCCGGATCGATGGTCGCGGTGGAGTCTGCCGGCATGCGTGCAATACACTCGGAAATCTTGCGACGCACCGGTTCAGCCGGCCGGATCACCGCGAAGGCCTGAGCACCGCGCTCGATGATCACTTCGCCTCCGGTCTCTACCCGCCTCAGGACCGACCGTATATCCCGCGCCAGATCCCCTTCGCTGATGTGCAGCGGCTCCATGCTTCCGATCATAAGCTGTTCGCCTGATTCCGCCCGTTGCAACCGTTCCTCATCGAAATGGTTGGCTAAGCGAAACCACCAGAAGCGAAGGAAAAGGCGGAGCGATGGGAGGGAGTGGAAGGGTCGGGTAGATTCCTGATATCCCGAAACTAGTTATACTAGGATATAACTAAAGGGCAGCTATGCACAAGACGAACCTGCGCAAAGTCGGCGGCTCGGTCATGTTGGCGGTTCCGCCGGCGCTGCTCGATGTCCTACGCCTTGGACCAGGCGCTCAGGTGGGCGTTTCCATTGAAAGCGGCCGGCTGGTCGTGGAACCGCGCCGGCGTCCCCGCTACACGCTGGATGAACTTCTAGCACAGTGCAAACCCCGAAAGGCCCGGACGAAGCAGGAAGGGGAATGGCTTGATGCCCCGAGAGTAGGGGCCGAGATCCTCTGATGAAGCGCGGGGAAATCTGGCTTGTCGCTCTCGATCCGTCACAAGGGCATGAGCAGAAGGGCCGGCGACCTGTTTTAGTCGTCTCGCCGGACGCCTTCAACCGGGTAACCAGAGTGCCTGTGGTTCTTCCAATCACCAGTGGAGGAGACTTCGCGCGAACTGCCGGGTTCGCCGTCCCTTTGGCAGGGGCGGGGATCCAGACGACCGGAGTAGTCCGCTGCGATCAACCGCGCGCTCTAGACCTCCGAGCGCGTGGAGGGAAGAAGATGGAGAGCGTACCTGCCGCGATCATGGAGGAAGTGCTCGCGAGACTTGCGACCATTTTCGAATGAGGCGTCTGGGACAAGCAGGCTCACAAGCTTCCTAAACCGTCACAATGCGCGCGGCGCAAGCGGCGCGACGCTCCAACACGCGGCCCGTTTCCAGCAGGCGAGCCTCCGCGAAGGGCGGACCCACAATCTGCAATCCGACCGGCAAGCCCGCCTCCGTGTACCCGCAGGGCAGGCACAGCGCCGGGAATCCCAACACGTTGATGCCCCGCACGAACCGGGTGGACGCGAGGCGTACGTCCTGCATCTCGCCGGCGATCTCCAGGTCCTTCTGCCCGACCTCCGGCGCCGGCGTGGGCGTTGCCGGCGTGAACAACACGTCGATCGATTCAAACAGCCGGCGGAATTGCGCCACCATTTCGCGCCGCAGGCGCTGGGCGTCCAGATACTCCACCGCGGTGATCAACGAGCCTTGATCGAGCAGCGCGAGCACGTCTGCGCCGAATTCCGCCCGGCGATGCAGGTGCGGCCGCAGCGCCGTGGTCGCTTCAGCCAGCAGAAGGACGCGGCCAATCGTATTCAGCGCCGCGATGTCGGGCACGTCGACTTCGACGATTCGCGCGCCCAAAGCGGCCGCGGACTGAAACGCGCGCCGGACGGCGAGCCCCGTTTCGATATCCAGCTTCTCCAGGTAGTAGTTGCGCGGCAGTCCGATGCGCAGTTCGGCGAGATCAGGAGCCTCGGAGTGGTAGTCCGGCGCCGGCGCCGCGGCGCTCGAGTCGTCGCGATCGTCGCGACCGGCCATCGCCGACAGCGCGATCGCCACATCGTCCACCGACGCGCCCAGCGGACCCATGTGGTCCAGCGAATAGCCGAGCGGCAGCCCGCCGTATCGCGACACGCGCCCGTAGGTTGGCTTCAGTCCCACCACCCCGCAAAACGATGCCGGAATGCGGATGGACCCGCCGGTATCCGACCCGGTGGCCAGCGGCACGATGCCCCCTGCTACCGCCGCGCCGGATCCGCCGGAGGAACCGCCGGCAACGCGCGCGGGGTCATGCGGATTCCGCACCGGCCCGAAGTGCGGGCTGGCGGACGTGATCCCGTACGCCAGCTCATGCATGTTGGTCTTGCCGATGGTCACGGCGCCGGCCGCGGCAAGCCGCTCCACCACCGCTGCGTCGTGATCCGGAATGAAGTCGATGACGCGAGAGCCCGCCGTGGTGCGGACGCCGCGCGTCAGGAACAGGTCCTTGTGGGCGATCGGAACGCCATGCAGCGGACCGCGATCCACGCCGCGTGCGAGCTCTGCGTCACGCTCCCCCGCCGCCGCCAGCGCCTGCTCCTCGCAGACAGTGATGAAGGCGTTCAGATTCTGACGCCGCGCGGCTTCGATCGCTGCCCGGGTGAGCTCCAGGGAGGAGACGCGCCGCTCGCGCAGCGCTTCAGCGATCTGGCGTATGGTCATCGGCGGCTTCCAGGCGAAACAGAGTGGCGGGTTCCAGGTGTGCGGGAAGATTCGCCGTAAGCGTGTCGAAGTCGCGGCGGAGGGCTTCGACGATGGGCAGGATGCGTTCGCGATCCGCGGCTGGGATGTCGGGCATGGATTGCCATTTTAGCCCGGAACGCTGGGATACTGAAGCGTGGAGAAGGTGGTCCGCAAGTTCGCGAGCTTCCAGGATGCCGAACAGGCAGACCGTGACTACTACCGGAGTCTGACCCCGGAGGAGCGGCTCGAAATCGCTTTCGAGTTGTGGTGGCGATACTATTGTCCGGATGAGCAGAATCCCCCGCGACTGGAGCGAGTTTGCCGGGTTATTCAACGCGAAGAACGTTGAGTACCTGGTGGTGGGCGCTCACGCTCTCGCGTTCCACGGCGTCCCAAGGTTGACGGGCGACCTGGATCTCTGGATTCGTCCGGTTCGGGACAATGCGGTCCGGGTCCAGGAGGCTTTGGGTGAGTTCAGCTTTAGCTCCTTGGGGTTGTCGGCCGCCGACTTCGATCATCCGGGCCCGGTGGTTCAGCTGGGGTTCCCTCCTCTGCGCATTGATCTGCTCACGGAATTGAGCGGGCTCAGTTTTGAGGAAGCCTGGGCGGACCGAGTACCCGGGCTGCTGGGCGAAGTCCAGGTGAACTACGTGTCGCGGGCTTCGCTGCTCAGGAACAAACGGGCGACGGGCAGGGCCAAAGACCTGGGCGATCTCGAGTCGCTTGGGGAAACCATCGGGTAAGATGGTGATACCGGGCGGTTAGCTCAGCCGGTTAGAGCGCCTGCCTTACAAGCAGGAGGTCCACAGTTCGATCCTGTGACCGCCCACCAGATCCGGCAACGCTAATGCGCTTTCGCCAGTTGCCGGAGTTGCGACAGGCTGGGTGCGTTGGAGGCCAGCAGAGGGGTCAGCGCCCGCATGCCGGCTTTCCCGATGCTCCGCTCCAGGAAATCGAGTTCCTGCAGCTTCGCGATCAGGTCCTCGTCCGCCTCGGGCTCAAAGCCAACTTCCTTTTTCAGCAGATCCCCCTTGGCGCGGAGGCCTAGCTCCAGGGAAGTGGAGACGTAACAGAACATGTCGCCCACGATTTCGGCGGGGAACGTTGTGCGCATGGTGTTCAGGTAGCTGCCCGCATGGGTGCTCGCGAATTCTCCGGACGAGATCATGGTGATGAGCTCCAGCTCCTGGTCCATTTCAGAGGTCAGCCATTTCTCCAAACGCTTTTCATTTCGCACGAAGATGAGCTGCAGGATGGGCGGGATGGCGACGAGGGTGAATGCGGCTGTCTCCGCCGGGGGCAGAATGCCGGAATTGAACGCGATGTGGATCGCAATGGCGATGAGCAGACCGGGGACGAAGACAGTCCAGTCACGGCGGCGTTTCTGATCGCTGATGGCGGCGGCCACGGTGCCGACGATGGCTGTGGCGCCGCTGTGCATCACAGCCGTGCCGAGGCCTCGCAGAACCCAAACGAACACGCTCGCACCGGTAAGGCTTCCCAGATAAACCATAGTCTCCACCAGGGCAAATCCCGCTCCGACGGCAAAGCCATAGATCGCTCCGTCCACCATGAAGCCAATCCGGTTGCGGCGAAGCAGGTAGAAGAGATAGCCCGCCTTCAGCAGTTCTTCTAAGATTGGAGCGCCGAGCACGGCCCAGGTCCGGTCGGCAAGGTTGAGAGGAATGCCGTTGAGCAGATAGCAACTGCCGGAGATCACGCTACCGGCCGCGATCGCGGTGAGGATCCCGCGAAGCCGGACCAGCCGGAAACTGTCCAGGTACCTGAGCACGAACAGGAACGTGAGCACCGGTACGATGCCGATGAGTCCACGGACTACAGTCGATGTCATCGGGTTGGCCTCACAACAGTTTCAACGAGACCATCACTTCTCCGGTAGTCGGGCCATTGCGCCTGGATGCGCCCGCGTAACCAACGGAGAAAGTGGCGTTCAGGTAAGTGAAGATCACGACACGAAAATCCAACTGAGCTCCCAGATTGCCATACAAACCCCGGTCCGGGGATTGTATGAAGTTGGTCAGCAATCCGGTGGAGAAGAGCGACAGCCGGGTCCAGTTCACGTACAGGAACGGCTTACCCGCCTGCTCGAAGCGCAACGGAGGCAAGTTCCATTCCACCTGGGTTCGCGCGAAATTGCGCGCGGCTACCTGGTTGAGCTCCAGGCCGGGGAAGCTGTAGAACTCGCGATAGCGGCTGGTCTCCAGGCGATCGACGAAGTTGTTCCCGAAGCCACCGAAGTAGAAGTAGGCGAAGGACTGGTTGCGGTCGCCCCAGGACTGGCCGCCGGATCCCCGCACCCACAGCGACGAATTGCGGATCGGCAACAGGAACGCTCGTTCATAGTTGGCGAACAGTTGGGGAAAGAAATCACGGCCGGCGTAATTGGCGCGGCTTCCGGCCTGCCATTTGACGCCGGACTCGTCGTCGACGGCGCCCAGGGACCGTTGCATGCGGGCATACCGGAGTCCGACTCGTCCGCTGGCGAAGCGGCTGTAGGTAGCGACAACGTTCTGATAGTCCGGCAGGCGTTCCATGCCGCCGTAGCCGGCGAGGCTCCAAACTAGGTCGAGGGTCCGCGGCGTGTCGTAGATCAGATTCCTGGTGTGCTCGATTTTGGCGGCATAGCCTCTCCGGCTCACTTTCGTGGGACCGAAGAGGTCGTAGAAATCGGCGTTGTTGTAGTACGCGGTGAGCTTCCAATTCCAATGCTGGGCGGAGAGAGAGGCATGGAATCGCTCATTCGCGGCGAGTGAGGAGTCCGGCGAGTAGGACAGGTTCAGTTCGGCGCGGCTGAGGCGGAGCGGATCCGCGAAATCAAAGCGCATGCCTAACGCCGCGCTGTTTTTATAGCCCTGGACGATGGGATACATCGACATCAGCCGCATGTTGCGGAAGGGCTGATAGCGGCCTTCGCCGACAACCTTCTCCTTCATGTTGAACCGGGAAAGCGGGGGGACCTTCCAGGACTTCATCTCGGGGTGCTTCTCGATCACCGTCTGGCCCAGGTACTTCACCGCGCTCAGGTCGTCCAGGGGAGCCGTCGGAACGGCGGCGGGGAGGAAACCCTGCGCCGTGTATTCGAATGCGACCAACGATCCGTCCGGCATGGGAATGGGGCGGAAAAGGCCGGTCTCGGCGTTGCTGATTGCGTCCAGCTTGCGGTTGGCGAGATCGTAGCGGAAGAGGTTGGAGACGCCGGTGTAGTACGAAGACCCGTAGAGGTGGCGCCCGTCGGGAGAATGAAGGAAGTTTTCCGGCGAGCTGTACTCGAAGTCATGCAACACGTCATAGGCGGCGTCGCCGCGAAGCAGATTCGCAGTTTCGAATCGCACCAGCTTCTGCTTGCCGGCGTTGTCCGCGATCGCGCCTGTCAGGTACTTGCCGTCCGGTGAAACATCGATGTCGAAGAGGTCCGTTCCGTAGGGGAACGAGTACAGCAGGTCCACCGACTGATACGGCGGCTTGATGCGAACGACGGATGAAAGCCCGTTCCCGTGAGTGATGCCCCAAAGAGTGCCGTCGCCCGAATGGAACACAAGATCGCCGGTCCGGCAATCCCGGATGAGGCGTCTGGCTTTGCGGGTGGTGAGATCGTAGACGTTCAGGTCGCGCCAGTTGTTGTTATCGGTAGTGTAGAAGAGCCGGCGTCCGTTGGGGTCAAACGCGAGGGACGTGACGTAGTAGAGCGCGGCGCCGGCGACGTCGGTCAGCTCGCGGATGCCTGTGTCGCGGCCGATTGCCGCAATCGTCGCCAGGCGCCCCGGATAGCGGATGGCGGAGTAGATCACTTGATCCACGGGATCGAAGTAGGAGCGAGATACCGAACCGAGCGGCTTGTCTGAGATCCGGCGGATTTCCGTGAGCGGGTACTTGCGGACCTCCGCCAGATTCGCTTTCTGCCACGCCTGCTCCGCGGCGATCCACTTTCGCCATTCCTCGTGGATCGGTACTCCGTACACTTTTCGGAACTGCGCGGCGAAGTAGCCTTTGCTACCCTCCTCGCGCGAGACGAACTGCAGGAACTTCTCCGGACCGTAGGTGCGAGTGAGGTAATTCAGGAAGCGAGTGCCGTAGAGGTAGGCGTTGGCGCC
Source organism: uncultured Solibacteraceae bacterium (assembly GCA_964406035.1). GTDB lineage: Bacteria > Acidobacteriota > Terriglobia > Bryobacterales > Bryobacteraceae > JAIEPW01. The sequence goes on from CAYOQB010000128.1 coordinate 13,028, forward strand.
CACCTGGAAGTCGATGGCCGTGCCTTCCGCTTCCAGTCCGACCATGTCGTAGATGTTCCGTTCGTCCCGGACCATGGCGCGGAAGGCCATTTCGTCATAGCCCCCCAGGGCGCGTCCGACGCCGCCGGCCATCCACGTTTCCATGAACGCGGCGATCCCTTCGTGGTACCAGCGCGGCGAATAGTGCCGGGGACTGGAGAGGTAGCTATAGAACATCGAAATGGGATCGTCCGGCGAGGGGAACACGCGCCGGAACACTTTTCGGAACGCGCGATCCTGCGCGGATGCGTTGTCGCCCATCACGATGTGGACCATTTCGTGATTGGCGATCCAGCCCAGGCGCTCGTTCGCAGGCGTCGTCTCGTAGGTATAGCTGAACGGCGCGATTCCGACCAGGACGATGTTGGAAGGCACGGACCCCGCGGCGCCATGGCCATGGTCGCCAAAATCGGTCAGCAGGACCGTGAGCTGACCATCGGGCTTGTACTTGAAGATTTCGTTCAAGAACGCGCTCGCGCTCTCGAAGCAGTTCAGCAGGTGCGTGACCAGGTATTCATGACGAGGGTCGTAGTAGACGACCTTGGCTGCTTTCGTCTCCTTGTAGTAGAGCTTCTGGCCGAAGGCGGGCAGCGCGAGCAGGCATAACAAAATCGGGAGCCGCCGAAGCAGCTCCCGATGGATGTACTTGATTGACTGTTTGAAGCCGGCCAAGACGCCAGTTCTAATGAGCCGCCATGGCAGCGCTCATCTCCGTCTGCAGCATGTTCAACATCGAAGCATCCTTCAGCGCAACCAGGAAGGACTCATTGTTCCAGAGCTTCTGCATCGCGCCCGTTTGCAACGCGCTCTGGAAGCTTTCCTGCGCCACCAGTTCCCGCACTCTGGAATCCGCGATCAACCGACGGAACGATTCCGTTTGCAGGAGCTGCGAGAAGCCTCCGGACTTCGCCATCTGAACGAAGCTCTCGGATTCGAGGAGCTGCACGAAAGATGCGGATTCCACCAGACTGCGGAATTGGGAATCCAGGGCCGCCGACTCCTGGACTTTCGAATTGCGGACGCCTTTGTCCGCGTTCAGGTAATTGGCGAAGCTCTCCGTCTGTGCCTGCTTGCGGAATGCCTCGTTGTTCACCAGCTTCTGAAAAGCTTCATTCTCGAATACCCTGTCCTTCGCGAGCCTCTGGAAAGACTCCGAGTTCAACATCTCGGTGAATGCTTCGGTGTTCAGCATCTGCTTGAACGATTCGCTGTTCAGCATCTGTTGCATCGCGCCGCTCTTCAGCAATTGCTTGAACTCCGGCGTTTGAACGAGGGCGCGAATCGCTTCCGACTGCTGGGCGCCGCCGCTGGAAACGGCAACCCCCTGCACCGCTCCGTCGCGATAAACGTCACGCTTCCCGATCGCACCCTGAATGCTCTCGTGCGGCGTGGCTGGATTGATCCTCGAATAGGCGAGGATGGCGAGCGCGGCAACGACGGCCACGCCCATGATCACTGCAAATCTTGCGTTGATGCTCTTGGTCCCCAACAACATAGTGAGACTCCTTCCCGAGTCGGTTTTTGGGTCCTTCACGGCAAGCTTCGCCAGTGACTTCAAGGACGCTGTTTTGTGATGCTACACGTTTCCTATGGAAGTTGCAAGATTCAGACGCAAGTACTAGCCCGCCGCGGAAAACAGAAGGAGAAGACATTATGCCCGTCCACCCGCGTGTAAGCTCGCCGGTCCGTAAGCTCCAGAGTCAGAAAGATTCCCAGACCGCCGATTTGCCTTTGCGAAAGGCTGAGGGTGAGGTCCGGTGGGTCGGCTTGCAGAGGGTCGAACGGGCAGCCCCAGTCGCGGATGTCGACGCGGACTTCTCCCGGCGCGGCGGGACCGCAGGAAACGGAGATGCGACCCTGCTGGTCCGGCGAGTAGCCGTGCCTGAT
>CAYOQB010000129.1:0-14896 GCA_964406035.1 uncultured Solibacteraceae bacterium
ACTTCCTGACCCGCCTTCTTGGCCTCGATCAGCCCCAGCAGGTTCTCGCGGTACATGTCCTTGTACTTCTCGGGCTCGAAATCCGCAGCCAAGTGCTGGATCAGGGAGTCGGCGAGCTTCAGTTCCGTGTCCTTCACCAGCGACAGATCGGTGCGGAATTCGTCCACCTTGCGGATCTCGTGCGAGTAGTACATGGTGTGCAGCAGCACGCCGTTCTGACCCGGACGCAGGATCACGATGTGCTCGCGGTTGTGCATGGCGATCTTGGCGATCCCGGCGTAGCCGGAGTTGCGCAGCGCGCTGAACAAAAGCGCGTAGGGCTTTTCGCCGGCTTCATCCGGAGCCATGTAGTAGGAAGTCTCCAGGTAGATGGGATCGATCTGATCGTTCTTAACGAACTCCAGAATCTCCATCACCCTGGCGGACGGCGGCGCGACCTTCTTGATCTCCTCGTCCTCAATGGTGACGTAGCGGTCCTTCTCGTACTCGAAGCCCTTGACGATCTCGCTACGCGGGATGGGCTTGTCTTCGGCCTGGCAGTAGATGACCTGCTTGATGCGGGATCCGTCGTGCTTGTGTAGCTGGTTGAAGCTAATGCTTTCGCTTCGCGCCGCACTGTACAATTTCACTGGGAAGGAGACGAGCCCGAAAGTGAGATGGCCTTTCCAGACCGTGGATGCCATGGTGTCCCTCGCGAATTGGATTGGCCCAGCCGACGAAGCCTTAGCCAGAACTAACACAATCGGCTGAACATTTTCAACTGCTTATGTCGCTTGGCGAGTATTCGCGAAAGCGCTCCTTCTCAAAGACGCCGGAGCCCGCCCCAGCCGTTTCCGATTCCGGTCCGGGCACGGGCAACTCCTTTTGCGTACAGCGCCACCACGCCACCCGGCTGCACTACGATCTGCGGCTGGAAGCCGGGGGCGTGTTGAAGTCGTGGGCGGTTCCCAAGGGTCCCACGCTGGACCCCGCGCCCAAGCATGTCGCCATCCACGTGGAGGATCATCCGCTCGAATATGGAGGCTTCGAGGGCAACATTCCCAAGGGCAATTACGGCGCGGGAAGCGTCATGCTGTACGACCGGGGGTGGTACGAGCTACTGGGAGAAGCGTCGGCGGAAGAACAACTTGCGCGCGGCGATCTCAAGTTTCGCTTGCACGGGCAGAAGCTGAACGGCGAGTTCGCGCTGGTGCGCATGAAGGGGTCCAAGAACAAAGGCAACGAGTGGCTGTTACTGAAGAAAAAAGACACCTTCGCCCAGCCTGGCTGGGACCCGGATCAGCACGCGGTGAGCGTCCTGACGGGGCGGACGCAGGAGGAGATCGCCAAGGGACTGCCCGCCGCCGAGCCCAAGGCAGCCGTAAAGCGGGACTTGTCGAAGCTGCGGGGCGCGCGCAAGGCTGATCCGCCGGGCTGGATCGAACCGATGAAGGCGGTGATCGGAACGCCGCCGCCCAAGGAAACGGGCTGGATTTTCGAGGTGAAGTGGGACGGCGTTCGTGCGTTGTGCTTCGTGGAAGAAGGGCGGGTGCGGATGCTGTCGCGCAACGGCAATCCGATTGACCGGCGCTACCCCGAGTTGAGCATCCTGCCGCATCACGTACAGGCAAGGCAGGCGGTGCTGGACGGCGAGATCGCCGCGCTGGACGAACGCGGGCTCCCCAGCTTCGGCATGCTGCAGCGGCGGATGCACGTGGACGATCCGGCGAGTATCGCGGCGTTGTCGCGCAGCACGCCGGTGGTGCTCTATGTCTTCGACCTGATCTACCTGGACGGCTGGAATTTGTGCGACGTCCCGCTTCGCGAGCGCAAGCGCCTGCTGCGCGAGCTTCTGAATCCCGGCGATCTCATCCGCCTCTCCGACGATTTCGCCGACGGCGGGGCGCTGTACGAAGCGGCCAAGTCCCAGGGCCTGGAAGGCATCGTCGCCAAGAATCCGGAGAGCTGCTACGTATCCAAGCGGACCAGCGATTGGATCAAGTACAAGGTCACTTCGCAGCAGGAGTTCGTGCTTTGCGGCTACACGCTGGGGGAGCGCGAGCTCTTCTCCGCGCTGGTTGTGGGGTTGTACGAGAAGGACCGGCTGAAGTGGGCGGGCAATGTGGGAACGGGCTTCGATCGCGCGATGCTGCGCCTGATATTCGATCGCATGCAGCCGCTGAAGTCGAACGTACGGACGGTGGATCCCGAGCCCGATCTCCCCAAAGGCATCATTTGGCTGAAACCGGAGCTGGTGTGCGAGGTGAAGTTTTCGTCCTGGACACACGACAACCGCTTGCGGGCTCCCGTGTTTCTGGGGTTGCGCGACGATATCGACCCGCGGGACTGCGTTCGCGAAGGCGGCGTGGACACGCCGGTTTCGAGCCGCGCCGAACTCCTGCCGGCCGGCAAGGACGAGGTCTCGCTGACCATCGACGGCCACAAGCTGAAGTTCACGAATCTGAATAAGGTCTACTGGCCCGACGAGGGATACACCAAGCGCGATCTGCTGAACTACTACGATGCGGTCGCGCCGCTTCTGGTGCCGCACCTGAAGGACCGGCCCTTGTCGCTCAAGCGCTATCCGAATGGGATTCGTCAGGATTACTTCTTCCAGAAGGAAGTGGCGCCGAGCTTCCCGAAGTGGCTGCGCACGGAGCTCGCCGACGACATCAACTATGTGATCGGCGAGGATCGGGCAACGCTGTTGTTCCTGGCGAATCTCGGCTGCATCGATCACAACCCGTACATGAGCCGCGTCGGATCGCTGGAGAATCCCGACTTCCTGCTGATCGACCTGGATCCGCAGGAATGCGAGTACGCCAAGATCGTGGAGGCGGCTTGCCTGCTGCGCAGGAAGCTGGAGTCGCTGGGGCTCGAGGGTTATCCCAAAACCACGGGGGGAGACGGAATGCACATCTATGTTCCGCTCGAGCCCGTGTATAACTACGACCAGGTGCGCAGCTTCGGCGAGTTGCTGTCGCATATTGTCACCGGCGAGCGTCCGGAGTTGTTCACTACGCCGCGCGCGGTGGCAAAGCGGCAGAAGGGCCGCGTGTATTTCGACTGGATGCAGGTGGGCCAGGGGAAGACGATCTCCGCGCCGTACAGCGTGCGTCCTTATGAGGGCGCGACGGTGGCGACGCCGCTCGCCTGGCGGGAGGTAAACCCGCGGCTGACGCCGCAGCAGTTCACGATGAAGAACGTGCTGGATCGCTTTGACCGGGTTGGAGACTTGTTTGAGGCGGTCCTGAGCAAGCCGCAACGCCTGGAGACCGCGCTGGAGAAACTGCCCGGCCTGCTGGGTTGAGATCCTATTCGATGGCCCCGCGGAACCCGCGCGTCAGCCGGGACGATTTCGCGGCATCGATGGCCACGTCAAACCAGCCGATCATCATTTCATCCCAGCTCTGCGGACCCCAGGAGACCTCCACCTTCGGATCCGGGTTCCGCGGGTTGTTCACTGAGTTGTCGTAGACGGCGGTGCACTCGATGCGCGTGCCGCGCGGCAGCAGCTTGGGCGTTTCCAGGTAGTAGTAGGGCTGCCATTCGAAATCGTACTTGGGGATGTTCAGCAGGATCTCGCTCTCGCCCGAGGGGTACACGGCGCGGAACTGGAAGGCCTTGCCGCGCAGGTGCATGTGCGCGCGCATGCCCACCAGGCGCACTTCCTCGCGGAGCATGGTGGAGGACTCGACCGTGTAATTGGCTTCATGCGGAGGAATCGCGAACCAGTAGGCGGAGGAACTCAACGCCACGATCTGTTCCGCCGCGGGCTTCTTCGCGAAGATCATGCCGATGCGGGTGCGATCGCGCGTGGCCTTGCCATTGGTGGTGTAGTGCATTTGGAAGGTGAGGTAGGCGCCGGCCTTGATCAGCCGCGCCTGTCCCGGTTTCCAGATTTGCGGCGACATGCCGGGCGCATAGCCGGCCAGATATTGCCTGCCGCTGAAGCCTTCGGCGCCGCCCCCCGCGGTGACGATGGCATGATGCACCACGCTGCGATCGCCGGGGCGGACCTCCACCATCTCCACCCACTTGTCCTCGGTGAAATTGGTTGGGACGCTGATGTACTGGTAGTCCAGCGTTCCGCTGGCGGGCACCTCGAATTCCCGCGGCATCTCGAAGACGACGTCGGGCTTGGGAATCTTCCAGCCTTCGGTGAACCGGCGGGGAGCGGGGGCCTCGCCAGGATCGCCTTCGGCGGCGCCGGAGTCCACCCACGCCACCAGGACTTCCTTTTCGCCTGGCGCGAGGGACAGGTCATTGACGAACTTGCCGTGTTTGGGATCGGCGAACCACGGCGGCATTTTGCCGGAGAGGACGGCGGCGCGGATGGCCTTGGCCCAGGGCCGGGTTTCCTTGTAGGTGAGGAACGACATGGGAGCGGCTTCGCCCGGGCGGTGGCAGCCCTGGCAGCGGTTCTGGAGGATGGGAGCGACGTCTTTGTGGAACGTTACATCGGCCGCGAGCGGGTTAGTGGCCCAGATCACCGCGGCGGCCAAAAAGCGAGCCGTCATACCTAATCATACTGATCGGCGGAGAAAAGCCAATCCCCTGCAGCGTGGAATTTTGCGAGAGCTTGCGCGACGGCCGGTCTTCAGTTCTTACGCGATTGCACGCCCCCCGGTAGGGTGGTGCAGGTGGTGGACGGGCGGCGCATGATTCGGCTCCAGGCAGAAGCTGACCTCGAAGCGGTCGCCGGCGGAGTCGAAGTCCAGGACGATCCATTCGGTCTCGACCTTGGAGCGGGTTTGGAAGTTACGTCCATAGATTACGGTAGGAACGCTCAGGCCGAGCCGTCCGACCTTTTCCTCGATGCTGGTCTTGATATTGCCGATGATCATGTTGCCGATCTCGCCCATGGCATCGAGCACCTCCTCGTCGACGGCTTCGGCGGGGGTCGCGGTCAGGTTGGCCGACAGCCGGCAGGCGAATGCGGGGTTGCACCAGATGCGTCCCGACCCGGTCCAGTGTCCGGCGATGCCCACCACCACCAGGACTCCGTCCACGCTTTCGGTGGAAGGTTTCTCATGCCGCGCCGGACCGGGGTGCACCTGCAGTCCCAGCATGGTGCCGAATACCTCCAGCGTCGCCTCGGACATGATCTTCACCAGTTCTTCATTGGTCATTGGCTTCATCCCAGCCCCCTATACCAGCCCCACCAGCTTTTCCTTGATCTGCTCCGGCGTGAAGGGCTTCCGCACATAACCGTTGGCCCCCAGTTCGATCGCCTGCAGCACCCTCTGCTGGCTGCCCTCCGTGGTGATCACGATGAAGGGCACCTCCCGGTACGCCGCCTGCGCGCGCACCCGACCCAGCAGCTCGATGCCATCCATCTTGGGCATATTGATGTCGGAGAAGATCAGGCCTACCTTGCCGCCTCCCTCCTCCAGCTTGATCAGGGCTTCTTCGCCGTCGGCGGCTTCGTGCACCTTGCCTACCGCCACCTCCGCCTGCACCAGCACGCGCTGCAGAATCTTCCGGATCGCAGCCGAATCGTCCACAATCAAAATGTCCAGGGCCATAGGCGTCGCTCCATTTGCCGTCTTGGGTTACTTATCGGCGCAAAGGCAGCAGCTTGAGGGGGATCGCTACTTTTGGCTTGGTCCCGGCCTGTGCTATTCTGGATGAGTCATTCACTGACCGCAGTTCACCCTAGGAACAATCGAAATGCCGAAGCTGAAAACTCACAAGGGTGCGTCCAAGCGGTTCAAGAAGACGGGAACCGGCAAAGTGGTTCGCCGCAAAGCCTTTGCCCGTCATATCTTGACCACGAAGTCGCGTGCCCGCAAGCGCCGCCTGGGCCAGAGCGTCGTCGCCGACGAGACCAACCAGCCCGCGCTGCAGCGCATGCTGCCATACTAGAATCTGAAATTCCCGGCCCGGACAGCGCGCGGGCACGTGCCTGATCCGGCCGGACGGCCTGCTACCCGCAAGCCGCGTCTTGAAAGGAGACAAACGTGCCGAGAGTCAAACGTGGTACCCACCGCCGCGCCAGCCGCAAGAAGACCTTGCACCTGGCGGAAGGCTTCTTCCTCAACAAAAGCAAACTGTACCGGGCAGCTCAGGAAGCTGTCGAGCGGTCCCTGCGCCATGGCTACATCGGACGCCGCCAGAAGAAGCGGCTGTTCCGCTCGCTGTGGATCGTTCGCATCAACGCCGGCTGCCGCACCGCGGGGATGTCCTACAGCCGTTTCATCGACGGTCTGAAGAAAGCCGGAATCGACCTGAATCGCAAGATGCTGGCCGAGATCGCCTACCACGACCTGCCGGCCTTCCAGCAACTGGTGGAGAAGGCCAAAGCCGCCGGCACTCGCGCCTGACCGGCGCCCGGCCCGGGATGATCCAGGAAGCTCTTATGTCCAGCGCACCATTACTCGACCCCAACACGGACTCCCTGGCCAGCCTCGAACAGCGCATCCAGCGCGCTGTCGAATCCCTGGCGGCTCTCCGCAAGGAGAAGGAAAGCCTCACGCGGCTGCTCGAAGCCGCGCAAGCCGAGCGCGACCAGGCGCGGGCCGAGACCCGCAAGCTGGCCGTCGAAGTCGATGAGCTGCGCGCCGAGCGGTCGCAAGTCCGCGAGCGCATCGAACGGCTCCTTGGCCAGATGGACGAGCTCGCCGGCTAAACCCGAGCGCCAGCCCAAACAACAAACCGCGGCCGGGGACGCCAATCCCAGCCGCGGTTTGTTATCTTACCCTACGTAAACAAAATCGACTTCGCTACACGGAGCGTGCCCGGTTTGTCCGGGCAGGAGGCACCGCGCTCAAATGGATTCACCAGGAAAACGCACCGTTCGCGTCACCATCTACAACCAGAACTACAGCCTGCTGTCCGAGGGCGACCCGGCTGAGATCGAGCAGATCGCCCAATCGGGGGACGAACTGATGACCTCCATCGCCACGCGGGCTGGCAACATCGATTCGACGCGTACCGCCGTGCTCGCCTGTCTGCACCTGGCCGACCGGCTCCGCTCCCTGGAACGCGAACTCGCTGAGGTGCGGCAGAGTCTGGATTCCAAGGCCCGCCATTTCACCCTCCTGCTCGACCAGGCGATCGAGTAGGCGCCTGCCGGAAGCGGTGTCCCGCGGGACCTTATACGCGGGAACGCCCTCCTCCGGCAGCCCTGAGCCCGGCGGCGCTGCTGTCTTTACACCTTCGCCGCCTCCACCTTAGCTGCTTCCTCCTGCACCGGGACCGGCACCTCCAGCGGCTTAGCCGCCTTCATTGCCACGATGTCCAGCACCCCTGCGTTCAGGTGCGCGGTCACCTTCTCCACGTCCACCGGCGCCGGCAGAACGATGCGACGGAACGTCTTCTCCTCGAAGAATTCGTTGATCAGCACCTTGTCTTCGGATGTCCGGATCACCGGCTTGGGCTCGGTTCTCACCAGCAACTCCTCAGGTGTCGCGGTGATCTTGATGTCTTCGGGCTTCAACTCTGGAACCGCCATGCGCAGGTGGAACGCCTCGGGTTTCTCCACCAGGTCCACCGGACGCAGCGCAAACACCTCCCTTTCCGCGCGGAACCAGTCGTCCAGGTCGGTAAACGGGTTCCGAGTGCGTGTTTGGAACAGTTCAAAGGCGCGGTCGCGTACCCGCTCCATGAACTCTCGCATTTCCTCAAAGACCGGAAGCGCTGGGGTCTCCCGATGTTTCACTTTCTCGATTGCTACCTTGGTCATGGTTTTCCTCCGCTTACCGCTGTCTTGGACTGCAGATAGGCTTCCATACCGAGCCACTCATAAGGCTTGCCTTGCGGACCATCGAGGTCGGGTTGTGGGTGCATTCACCCTATACTGGGGTTCAGGAACCCATGCGCCGGCTCGTCCCAGTCCTTTGTTCGATCCTGCTTCCCGGCGCCGGCTGCTTCGCCGAGTCCTGGACGCGGGTGAGTTCGCCTCGGGCCGAGGTGGTCACGGATGCCGGGCCGGAAACGGCCGCGGCCGCACTCCGCGATATCGATTTCCTGCACTGGGCCACAGCGTCGTTCTTCCCGCAGCAGCCGGCGCGCGTTCGCGTCTTCCTGCCGAGCGCGGAGGCGCTGTTCCGCGACTTCCGCGTGGATCACAGCACGCAAGGCGTGGCTCACTCACGCGGCGGCGAGGACTGGATCATCGCGTACGCTGCCAATCCGGACTGGCGGCGGATTCTGAAGCATGAATACGTTCACCTGCTGCTGGCCCGGACCGCGGTTCCGTGGCCGGCGTGGGCCGAGGAAGGTCAGGCGGAGTTCTATTCCACGCTTCGGGCGGCGGGCGGCCGTCTCCGGATCGGCGATCCGGTGCCGGCGCACCTCCGTGTCCCCGCCGATCGCGTTCTGGACCTCGACCGGGGTCCGGAGGAAGCCGCCGGCGGCTTGTTCTACGCCCAGAGCTGGGCCTTGGTGCATCACCTGCTTTCCGGCAGCGGGGGCCAAAGGAGGTGGGCGGAGTTCGCACGGCTGTTGCGGAACGGCGATCCCGTCCGGGCGGTCCAGGAGGCGTTCGGCGGCAGCGTAGCCGACCTGCTGCGTCGCGCCTTGCAGGCGGTCCCGCGCGCGGCGGGGTCCGCGGGACCCGAGTTCGAGTCGCTGCCGGACCCCCCGCTGGTTACCGAAGCCCTGGCTTTCGTGGACGCGGGTCTGCTGCGGGCGCAACTGCTGCTCGAAACCGGCAACTTACGGCGGGGCGAGGAACTGATCCGCCGTTTGGCGCGGGAGCACCCGCGGTCCACCAGCGCAAGCGCCGCGCTGGCGGCGCTGAATCGCGATCGAGAGGCGCTGCGCCGGATCGCGGCGGCCGACCCCGACAACGCGGCAGTGCTGTTTGAGTTGGCCACCGTGCTTCGCGACGAGCGATCGCCCGAGGCGGCGGTGCTGCTGCGCCGCGTGGCCGCGTTGAACCCGCGGCACGCCGAGGCGCGGCATCTGCTGGGGTTGATCGAGTCCGAAGCAGGCAGGTGGGACGCCGCCGCCGGCCATTTGCGGGAAGCCGCCCTGCTGCGGCCGAGACAGGCGATATGGTGGCACGCGCTGGCCTATGCGGAGTGGAAGGCGAAACGGAGGGAACCGGCCGGCGAGGCTGCCCGCAACGCCGCCGCGTTCGCCGCGACGCCAGCCGAGAGGTCCATGGCCGAGGCCCTGATTGCCGGCATCGCCGCTCCGGCGGGCGATGTCCCGGCCCCGCCGCAACCGCGCGAGCCGGTGCAAACCCCGCGATCCTGGTCCAACGGCGAGGATGCGCGGATCCAGGGCTTATTGACGCGGGTTCAGTGCCAGGATGGCGATGTCTATCTCACCGTCGTTGCGGGCGAGCAACGCCTGACGCTCAAGGTCGCGGATCCGAAATCGGTCAACACACCCTCCGGACAGCCGTTCGAGTTCCGCTGCGGCACGCCGGAGAAGCCGGCGAAGGTGAGCGCCGGATACCAGCTCCGGACGCTCATCCTCACCTCCATTGAACTGCTTTAGGACGGGATCACCAGAACATCGCCGGGGTGGATGACCGACTTCTCATCCTTCAGCCGGTCCGGGTTGGCCGCGATAATTTGCGGGAACTTGGATCCATTGCCGAGGTGCATCTCGGCGATCTTCCACAACGAGTCGCCCTTCTGCACGGTGTACGTCTTCTGCGTGGGCGGCGGCGGCGCCAGGCTGGGATCGATACTGATGTCCGCCGTCAGATCGCTGTAAGTGGAGTCAATGAGCTTGATCTGATTCCAGACGTCGTTCTTCACATCTTCCGAGGGCGCCGCCCCCTGGATGAAGAGCTTCCCATCCTGAAGATGCACATGGGCCAGCCGCACTCCCTTGGCTTTGGCCAGATTGATCACCGACTGATATTTCAACTTGAGTTCGTCGAACCGTTCCATTGCGATTGCCCTCCTCCGTGATGGGCACCTTCCAGTCTAGCCGAGCCCGGATGGTGGCCATTCAGTTGCGAAAGCGTTACACACTTAAGCGAATTCCAGTGGCCGATTTCAGATTCTGGGACCGCGAGCGGCGATACGGGATGGCTCCCGCCGGCACGGTTCAACAAGGAGAGTGGGATGTCTTGCTTCAGGGTCGTCGCGATTCTATTTGTTCTGTGTTCTCTTGCACTTGCGCAGGCAACGTCGAGCGGGGGCGATCTCCGTGGCACGGTGACGGACCCGACGGGAGCCGCCGTGGTGAACGCCAAGTTGACCTTAACCAACCCGGATCGCGGCTTCAGCCGGACTGCGGAAACCGGCGCAGCAGGTGAGTATAGTTTCCCAATCGTTCCCCCAGGCATCTACCGCCTGCGGGCCGAAGCAGCCGGCTTCCAGCCGAAGGTGCTGGACGGTGTGGAGGTCCGGGTGGGCGACATCGTGACCCTGCCCGTGGAGCTGACGGTGGGCACGGTGCAGAGCGAGATTCTGGTGACCGCCGACCTGCCCACGGTGGAAGTGGAACGCACCCAGCAGGCCAACACCATCGAGCAGAAGAGCATCAACAACCTGCCCATCAACCGGCGCAACTACCTGGATTTCGCGGTACTGGTGCCGGGAGTCGTGGAGACCACTTCACTTGTGGACGACACCAGCTTCCGGCCGATCCAGACTCCGAACTCGGGCTTGAGTTTCGGGGGGTCGAACGGGCGCGGCAACGGCTTCTTCATTGACGGCGTGGAGAACTACTACAACTCGGGCGGCGTGCGGCCCAGCGTATCGCAGGAAGCGGCGCAGGAATTCCAGATCAACCGTAACGGGTTCACGGCGGAGTTCGGCAACGCCGCCGGCGGGGTGATCAATATCATCACCAAGGGCGGCACCAACACCTGGCGCGGCAACCTGTTCGGTTTCTTCCGCCATCGCGACATCCAGGCCCGCAATTACTTCGATCCGGTAAAGAGCGCGTTCACGCGGTATCAGGCGGGCGCGACCGCCGGCGGTCCCATCCGCAAGGACAAGACCTTCGTTTTCGGCGCGTATGAGCGCCTGCAGCGGCGCGAGACCAGCTTCGTGCCCATCCTGCAGGACCGTTCCGTGTTCAACCAGATCACACCTTCGCAGAACGCGCTGTTCAACGCCATGCTGCAAAGCGGGAACGCGCAGTTCGCCGGCGTCGCCGCGGCGTTGCGTCCGGCGCTGATTCCGGCGAACAACCCCCGCGTGAACCAGATTTTCAACGCCAATTCCGGCACGTTTCCTTTCGCAGAAAGCTCGGACCAGTTCTCGGTGCGCTTCGACCACCGCTTCAGCGAGAATCACAACATTTTTCTGCGCTCGAATTCCACCTGGAATATTCAGAATAATTCCGCCTTCGGCGCGCTGGACGGCTTCAATCGCGGCCGCAGCCTGGACGTCGCCGATTCCACGGCCACCCTGGGCGATACCTACGTGTTCAGCCCGCGCTGGATCATGGAGACGCGCGCCATGTTCAACTGGAACTACCTGAAGGTGGCGCCGAACGACCCGTTCGGTCCGGAGTTGAACATCAACGGGTTTGGCTTCTTCGGGCGGCAGATCTTCCTGCCCTACGAAGGCATCGAACGGCACTATCAGATTCTGCAGAACTTCACCCATCAGCGCGGGCGGCACGATATCCGCTTCGGCTATGACGTCAATCCGGTGCGGAATTCCAACGATTCGGAGACGTTCTTCGGTGGCCGCTTCACCTTCGGGCAGCGCATTCCGCTGGCCAGCGTGATGATTTCCGCCACCGGCAACGCCAACTTCCCCGCCCTGCTGGGGCAATTTCTTGCGGCCAGCGGGCAGGCCAACCTGGTGCCCAACATCACCGCGCCGGTTAACGCGCTGCAGTCGTTTTCGCTGGGCATTCCGGAGCTGTATCAACAGGGCTTCGGCAACCCTTCGTATGTGAATTTCATCAAGCGCAACAGTTTCTACGCGCAGGACACCTGGCGCATTCGCCCCGGACTAACCCTGAATTTCGGCGCGCGGTATGAGGTGGAGTTCCATCCCCCGGTGATTCCCGGCGATCGCAACAACATCGGCCCGCGCTTCGGCTTTGCCTGGAATCCGGGCAAGGGCGGCAAGACCGTGGTTCGCGGCGGCTACGGGCTGTTCTATTCGCAGGTGAATGCGCAAGTGGCCGGCGTTGCCGATCCGCTCAGCGGCCGGTTCATCAATCAGATTCTGCTGACGCCCACCAGCACGCTGTTCCGCGATCCGGCGAGCGGCCAGTTCGTAACCTCAACGTCGGTTTACCAGACGCTGCTGCGGCAGGGGGTGATCGGCAACCGCTCCATCACGGAGCAGGATCTGCGGCAGTTCGGGATCACCGTGGGTCCCAATCTGCCGGGTTCGGTGATCTTCGGCGTCGACAAGGATTTCGAGAATCCATGGGCGCACCAGGCGAGCCTGGAAGTGGAGCGCCAGATCGGCGACTTCGCCGTGTCGGTGGGCTACAACTTTAATCGCGCCGCGCACCTGGCGCGCACGCTGGGACGCAACGTCGCTTACACCGGCCAGCGCCTGCCCGACGGGCGGCCGGTGTTCACCCGCATCAACCCCCTGATCCTGCAGAACAACGTGTTCGAATCGAGCGCCAACAGCTTTTATCACGCGGGCATCCTGCAGGTGACCAAGCGCTTCTCGCGCGGCTTTTCGCTGAATGGCAACTACACCTGGTCGAAGGCGATCGACGAGTCCACCGACTTCAATTCCGACTATTCGCCCAACGATCAGTTAAACCACCGGGCGGAGCGGGCCCTGAGCCCGTTTCATCAGGCGCATCGCCTGGTGATCTCCGGCGTCTTTCAATCGGCATCGCCGAACTACCTGTTCACCGGCTGGAACCTGGCGCCGATCCTAATCTACAACTCCTGGCGTCCCTTCAATGTTCTGACCGGAGTGGATGCGCAAGGCGATACCTATGTCAACACCAAGCGCCCGGCGCATCTGGGGCGCAACCGCGGTCAGGGGCCGGACTTCGTCACCTTCGACATGCGCCTGTCCCGCCGCTTCGCGCTGGCGGGAAGCGAGACGCTCGCCCTGGAGTTTCTGGCGGAGGGCTTCAACCTTATGAATCGGACCAACTTCCGCAGCGTGAACAACATTGTGGGCGATGTTCCGATCAGCGCCCTGCCGGACCCCATCGCGGGAAACCGGGGACCGGCGTCCAACCCGCTGGCGTTTACTTCCGCTTTGAACCCGCGGCAGTTTCAATTCGGCGTGAAACTGTTCTGGTAGACTCATTGCGCGAGGCGGAGCCGCGGGTGCGCGGCTCCGGCGCTCGCCCGTGGGCGCGGTTGACATCCAGTTCCCAAACCGCTATATTTCTGAAGTACTGAGCTATCAACGGTTTGTCGGTGTCAAACGTGTTTGCGGCGCGACAACCGGGAGTTGAAAAATCGCTATGGCTGGCACCCCGGACGAGCGGAATCTGGAAGAACGCGGCGACGAGTTTCTTCCGCCCGGAGAACCGTCGGAGCCCGACGATTACGGGCACTTGATCGAGGACTACAGCCATCTTGCGCCACCCGCTGAAGGCGAGCTCCTGCAGGGCAATATCCTCAAGGTAACGGCGCAGGAAGTAATCGTCGACTTCGGATACAAATCCGAAGGTCTGGTTCCCATCGAGCAGGTTCGCGGTCCGGATGGGACCGTTTCGGTGCGCGCCGGCGATGTCATCGACGTGATCATCGACCGCCAGGGACAGCAGCCGGAAGGCTACATTCTCCTGTCCCACACCAAAGCCAGCCGCTTGCGCGCCTGGGATGTTCTGGAGCAGGCGCATCGCGAAGGCCTTGTGGTCTCGGGACGCGTTTTGGGACGGACTAAAGGCGGCTTGAACGTCGATGTGGGCGTTCCGGCTTTCATGCCCGGATCGCAGATCGACGTCCGGCCGGTGCACAACCTGGACGCCATGGTGGGCCAGGACATTCCGGTCAAGATCGTGAAGCTGAATCGCCGCCGCGGCAACGTGGTGGTATCGCGCAAGGCCGCCGTCGAGGAAGACGTGCTGGCGCGCAAGGCGACGGTGATCGAGAACCTGGCCGAAGGGTCCATTGTCACCGGAGTGGTGAAGAACCTCACGGACTACGGCGTTTTCGTGGACCTCGGCGGCATTGACGGACTGCTGCACGTCAGCGATCTTTCCCACGGGCGCATCGCGCATCCGGCGGAGATCGTGCATGTCGGCGATACGGTTACGGTCAAGGTGCTGAAGTTCGACAAGGAACGGGAGCGGATTTCGCTGGGCCTGAAGCAGTTGAATCCGGACCCCTGGGAAACCGTGGCGGAGCGCTACCCTCCGGGCAGCCGCGTGATTGGCCGGGTGATGAGCGTCACCGACTACGGCGCTTTTGTCGAGATGGAAGCGGGCGTCGAGGGTCTGATCCACATTTCAGAGATGACCTGGAGCCGGCGGATGAAGCATCCGTCCAAGGTGGTGAAGGTCGGCGATCAGGTGGAAGCGGTAGTGCTCGAAGTGAAGAGCCGCGACCGCCGCGTTTCTCTCGGAATCAAGCAACTGGAAGCCGACCCCTGGACCACAGTGGCGGATCGCTACTCCATCGGCAGCGTTGTCGAGGGCCGGGTGCGGAAGCTGACCGACTTCGGTGCGTTCATCGAGATCGAGGAAGGCATCGACGGCCTGGTCCACATTTCGGATCTGTCGTGGACCAAGCGCGTGAAGCATCCAAGCGAGATTTTGAAGAAGGGGCAGGTGGTGCAGGCGGTGATCCTGGCGATCGACGCGCCGAACCGCCGCCTGTCCCTGGGCGTGAAGCAATTGCAGCCGGATGCCTGGGAAAGCTTTTTCCGGGCGCATCAGGTGGGTGATCTGGTGCGTGGCCGGGTGTGCCGGGCCGCAAGCTTCGGCGTCTTCGTGGAACTGGCCCCCGGAGTGGAGGGGTTATGTCACCGCAGCGAGATCCCGGGCGTCGAAGGAAAGCGTCCGGACGAGTCTCCGCTGCCTCTTGCCGAGGAGTTCGATTTCAAGATCATAA
>CAYOQB010000130.1:0-14813 GCA_964406035.1 uncultured Solibacteraceae bacterium
AAATCCCCCTCTCCGCTCGACCAGGCCGAGTGGAACGAGCAACTCGAAGTGCTCTTCCGGGCACTGGCAGCGATGCCGCCCCACGATCGCCTGCTCGCCACGCTGCTGCTCGAAGGATTCACTTACAAGGACATGGCCGACATTCTCGGCATCTCCCCCAATTACGCCGGCGTCCGCGTTTCGCGCCTGCGTCAAAAACTGGAGTTGGCAATGAAAGGGACTAGAAGATGAACAATCTCCCCTCGCTCGAAGCCGTGTGGCAGAATCAGGCAGCTCCGGCCGCGCCCGACGACGCCGAACTGGCGAGCCTGCGCCGCGCGGTGCACCGCTACACCAACACGGAATTCCGCCGGAACATTGCCAAAACCGGCGGCGTCGCCATCCTGGTGATCCATTTCGCCTGGGCCTTGGCCACCTTCCGGCCCGCTCCGCTCGTCACCTGGGGTACCTCGATCATCGTCCTCGGAGTCGCCGCGTTTCTGTATCGGAACTGGACCAGCCAGCTCCTGCCGCGCCCGGTCGACTGGAACGAACCGGCCGCGGAGTTTGCCGCCAACGCTGCGCGAGCTCTGGAGCGTCGTCATTCCGCCTTGCGCATCGCCTATGCTCTGTTGATTGGCGCGCTCCTGACCGGGGTCAATTTGATTCTGGCCGAAGTGGTCCAGGGCCCACCTGGCAGACGGGCGTTCCATCATTCCGCTGCATCCTTGTTTCTGGCCGCAGCCGCTTTTGGAGGCTGGACGGCGCTCGAACGCCGCTTCGAGCGCACCAGCCTCCCCGTCCTTCGCGATCTGGAAAGGTTCAGCCGGTCCTTGCGTCCGGCGGAAAGTGACTCATGAGTATGGTGCATCCTGTGAAGACGACACTGCTCACGCTGGTGATGGTTCTGCCGGCCCTTGCGAGCCCCCAGGAGGAGATTGTGTCGCTGGTCAAAAGCATCCAGCGGGCCGACTACGAAGGCAACCGGCCGGAGCTTGATAAGCTCCACACCCGGCTGTCGCAATTCCATGCCGGGCCAAACGCCTCCCGCGTTCACTACTGGCTCGGTTTCGCCAAATGGAGAAGGGCGCTGAACGGTTTCAATGACGGCGCTGATCCGGCGGAAATCGCCGCGGATCTGAACCGGGCCATCGCGGACTTCGAGCGAGCCGTCGAAGCCGATCCGCGATTCCACGACGCCCGGATCGCCGCCGCTTCCTGCCTGGGCAATCTCATCTTCCTGAATCAGTCCAACCCCGACAAGGTCCGCGATCTGGTCACCAGAAGCAGCGCCCTGTTGCGCGAGGCCGCCGCGGCCGACCCCGGCAATCCCCGCCTGTTCTGGGTCCGCGGACCCACCTACTGGTGGGTGCCCGCCGAGCGCGGCGGGGGTCAGGGCAAGGCAGTGGAGACATATGAAAAGGGACTCGCCGCCGTCGCCAACGCCGCTCCGTCCGCCACCCCCCTGGAACCCTCCTGGGGCAAACCCGAGTTGTTGATGAATCTGGCATGGTCCTACCTCAACCGTTCCCAGCCGGACCTCGCGAAAGCCCGCGACTATGCCCGGCAGGCGCTGGAGCTGGTTCCCTACTGGCACTACGTTCGCGACATCCTCATCCCCCAGATCGAGGCCGCGGCGAAACGCGCGAACTGAGCTAGCCTGTCAGATAGTGACCATTCGCGTTCTGTTTTTCGGCATGTTGAAGGACCTCACCGGCCGCTCCGAGGAGAGCATCGAACTCCACGACGGCGCCCCCGTCAGCTCGGTTTTCGACCGCTACGCCGCGTCCCACCCCCGCCTTCGCGACTTGCAGGCCAGCGTCGTCCCGGCCCGCAATCAGCAGTTCTGCCGCTACGACACCACCCTCGCCGATGGCGACGAGCTGGCGTTCCTGCCTCCGGTCAGCGGCGGCTCCGGCTACTCCCACCGCGTGGAGGAAAAGGGCAACTTCTTCGCCCTCACCCGCGAGCCCATCGATTCCAGCCGCATCGCCCGCGAGCTCCTGCGCGGCGAGGACGGCGCCGTGGTGACCTTCGAAGGCGTCGTCCGCAACAACACCAAGGGCCGCGCGACCCTGTACCTCCATTACGAATGCTACGAAGCCATGGCGATCCGCGTGCTCGCTGCGCTCGGTGCCGAGATCGCCGACGCCCACCCCATCGGCCGCATCGCCATGGTGCACCGGCTGGGCCGGATGGAGATCGGCGAGGCCAGCGTCGTGGTCATCGTCACCTCCCCCCACCGCAAGCCCGCCTTCGATGCCGCGCTCGAAGGCATCAACCGCCTGAAGAAAACCGTACCCATCTGGAAGAAGGAATATTTCGCCGATGGAGAGGTGTGGGTGGAAGGCGAATGGGACGACGCAGTCCGGGTCCCTCAAACAACGCCCGATCCGGCCGATAAGTCCTAACGAGGAGAGGCCGGAAACATCGCCAGTTGTTTCCGGAACGGGCGATATGGAAATCGCGGCAATCAGTGGAGTACGCGGCGCGGGAGGCGCGCCGGAAGAAACCGGACAGCGGCTGAACCGGGAACAGGTGGCGCGGCAGCGCGAGCTGATCCAGGCCGTCCGCGGGCTGGACCTGGAAGCAACGTTCGGAGCGGCCAAGGAGTTGACCTTCGTCTTCGACCGCGCAACCCGCCGCGCCCTGGTCCGCATCGTGGACCGCGAAACCAAGGAAGTGGTTCTGCAAATTCCTGCCGAAGAGGTTCTGAGAATGGCCGCTGCCCGCAAGAGCGGCTGAACAATAAACTATGCACCTCAGCATTCGCGATACCTACCTGGAAAACGAAGTGCTCTCCGCCGACCCCGTCCGGCTGGTCCAAATGCTCTACCGCGGCGCCATCGCCAACGTCCAGGCCGCCCGCGCCCACCTCGCCTCCGGCGATATCCGCGCCCGCGCCAACGCCGTCAACAAAACCTGCGACATCCTCGCCGAACTCGCCCTCTCCCTCGACCACCAAAAAGGCGGCGACATCAGCCGCCAGCTCGCCGAACTCTACGCCTACATGCTCCGCCGCCTCAACCACGGCAATACCACCCAAACCGACGCGCCCTTCGCCGAATGCGAATCCCTCCTCGCCGACCTCCTCGATGCCTGGCAGCACTGCGCTCCAGCTTCCGCGCCTCAGCCCGAGCCCGCCGCCACCGCCATGTACTGATTTCCACCCCTGTGCCACACTAGAGGTTCATGCGCGACCTCGGCATCGTCTCCGCCCAGCCCAGGGACGAGGAACGCCAATTCGAAACCGCCCTCCGCCCCAGCCGCCTCGACGACTTCGCCGGCCAAACCAAAGTAAAAGAAAACCTCGCTATCGCCATCGAAGCCGCACGCCGCCGCGGCGAAGCCATGGACCATGTCCTGCTCTACGGTCCCCCCGGCCTCGGCAAAACCACGCTCGCCAACATCATCGCCCAGGAACTCGGCGTCGGCTTCGCCCAAAGCTCCGGACCCGTGCTCCAGAAGAAACTCGACCTCGTGGGCCTGCTCACCAACCTGGACGAGCGCGAGGTCTTCTTCATCGACGAAATCCACCGCCTGCTGCCCGACGTGGAAGAGATGATCTACTCCGCGCTTGAGGATTTCCGCATGGACATCCTCATCGGCACCGGACCCGGCGCGCGCGCCGTGCCCATGGACCTGAAGCGCTTCACCGCCATCGGCGCCACCACCCGGCAGGGCCTCATCAGCGCTCCTCTGCGCGGGCGCTTTGGCCTGGTGCTGCGGCTGAACCATTACGACGTGGACGAACTGCAGCGCATCATTCAGCGCTCCGCCGCCCTGCTCGACTTGACGATCGACCGCGAAGGCGCGGGCGAAGTGGCCCGCCGCAGCCGCGGCACGCCCCGCATCGCCAACCGGCTGCTGCGCCGCGTCCGCGATTACGCCCAGGTCCGCGCCGCCGGCAAAGTCGACCTCGGCGTCGCCACCCAGGCGCTCGACCTCCTGGAAGTCGATCGCTTCGGCCTCGACGAGATCGACCAGAAGATCATGCTGACCATTCTCGACAAGTACTCGGGCGGTCCGGTGGGGCTCGGCACCATCGCCGCCTCCATTGACGAGGAGCCCGACACCATCGAGGAAGTCTATGAGCCGTACCTGATGCAGCTTGGCTTTCTGGACCGCACCCCCCGCGGGCGCGTCGGAACCGAACGCGCCTTCGATCATTTCCAGGTGCCGCGCCGTCCGCGCGGCCTGCAGAACACGCTGTTTTGAAGATCGTTTATCTATCGTTGGGCTCGAACCTGGGCGATCGCGAAGCGCACCTGCGCGGCGCCATCCAGCGCCTGCCCGCGAAAGAGATCGAGGTTCGCAAGCTGTCTTCGTTGTATGAAACCGAGCCTCGCGACCGCACGGATCAGCCCTGGTTTCTGAACCTGGTGGCGGAGGTGGAGACGAAGGCGTTCCCCATGCAGTTGCTCGACCGCCTGCAGGCGATCGAACGTGAGATGGGCCGCAAGCGGATTGCGGCCAAGGGACCCCGCAACATCGACCTGGATATTCTCCTTTACGGCTCGGCGGTCATTCAAACGCCAAAGCTCTCCATCCCGCACCCGCGCATGGCCGAGCGTCGCTTCGTTCTGGAGCCCCTCGCCGAAATCGCCCCCGACGCGCGGCATCCGGTACTCCGCCGCAGCGTCCGCGACCTGCTCCGCGCGGTCGAGCCCCAGCGCGTCCGCCTTCTCGCCCCGCCGTTCGTTTTGTGATGACGTACTTCGTCGTTTCGCTTTTACGCGGCGCCCCAATCTGGCCCGCCCGCAGTCCGTGTGGGAGCCGCGAGCGTCAGCGAGCGGCAAACGTTCCAGCGAGCCATCACTGAACCCGGCGGTACCCGCGCCGTAGTGCCGCGTTTACGCGGCGCGGCGCTTTAGCGCCGCCAGATCTCGCCACCGCACCTGGAACCCGCGATGCGTCCGCGAGCGCGCGTGCCTCAATACGGCTATGCAGCGCCGTAGTGCCGCGTTTACGCGGCGCGGCGCTTTAGCGCCGCCAGAATCTCGCCACCGCACTTGGACCCGCGATGCGTCCGCGAGCGCGCGTGCCTCAATACGGCTATGCGCGCCGTAGGGCCGCGTTTACGCGGCGCGGCGCTTTAGCGCCGCCGTTGAATCTCTCAACTCCCCGTTCGGATGATATTGTGGAAAAGCCGGACAGCAAGTCACAACGGAAGGAAGCCGTGACGCCGACTATCGTCCTTCTTACAGCACTTTTCCAAGATGACTTGACACCTCCGGCCAAATGCATCGCCGAACTGGTGATGCCCGCCTACCCCAACCTCGCCCGTCAGGCTTCGCTGCAAGGCACGTTCAAGGTGGTGGTCGACATCGCGGAAGATGGCAGCGGCCGCGTCGTGCCTCCGAGTGGTCGTACACTGTTCCACCAGGAAATTGTCGGCGTTATTTCGAAATCCAAGTTTCATCCGGCCTGTAGCTCACAACGCCTTGAGCTCACGTTTGTCTTCGAGCTTCTTCTCCCACCAGTGGAGCGTCCAAGGGACATCGTTGTCTGGAAGCCGCCCGCGACGTTCCTTATAAGGACGCACTTCGGACGGCCGAATATCAACATGGAACCGGCCGCACCAAGCACAAAGCGTTAGCAGGTCAACCGGGGACCTCAGAGGCGTCCGCTTCTCCCCGTTCCGAATCGATACGCCCCGTTGTGCCGCGTTTACGCGGCGCGGCGCTTTAGCGCCGCCAGAATGGCCCGCCCGCACCCCGTCTAGGAGCCGCGATGCCTCAGAGAGCTGGCAAACATACATACAGCCGCGCCAGCCGTCAGAAACGGACGGGCGAGTGTAACGATCGGCAAACGTTCCCGTTGCCAGCCGTAGTGCCGCGTTTACGCGGCGCGGCGCTTCAGCGCCGCAGATGGCCCGCCCCGCCCGCCGCCTGGGAGCCGCGATGCGTCAGCGAGCGGCGAACATTTCCGCAAGCGTGCGTGACGCCAGTATGGGAACCGCGAGTGTAAACGAGCGGCAAACGTTGCTGGAGGGCACCGTAGAGCCGCGCTCACCCGGCGCGGCCCTTTGGAGGGCTGCCAAATCAATGCCCGGGCTGAGCTATCCTCCGCTACTTGCCCATGGACCGATACGTAGCGAAGTCCGACCAGACGCGATCGACGGTCTTCCGGTCGAGCACTTTGGCTTGCGCTTTGTCTGGTTCCTTCTCCGTGTAGACTTTCAAAACCACGCTTCCGCAAGAGGGCGCGATCGCATCTGGTGAGTAGGTGTACAATCCTTCGTACGTAGCGTCGGTTATGTCTACCAACCTGTTTCGCTCATTTACAACATGAGCAACTTTCGACGGATGAATCGGCTCAACGACCTTATCTCCACACAATAGGTCCATCCGATAGAAATCATTCTTGAATCGCAGCTTTGCCTGCGTGATAATCCCTTGATTAGCCGCGAGTCCGCGATTGAGTCCCGACCAGAATCCCTCGTGGAGTTTAGGTGTCGCGCGAATCATGATCGTCGGGCGGTACCCGCCGGCGTATTCTGCCCAACTACGCAAGTCATCAAGCGGCTGAAATGTGCCCTGGACCTCGGCGTTTTTCGAACGCTTCTTCTTCTCCTTGAGCGCCTGCATCTCTCCCGCAGCCTGCAGGCGATACTTCAAGACGGGCGTGATCACCGCAATCTCGAAATCTCCCTGTGAAAACAGGTAAGGTCGCGAATCGAATTTCTCCAAGGCTAACGTGGCTTTGACACTCTCGATCGGGAAGCGCTCTGTTGGCTCAACGGGAAGAAAGCGCTTCTCCGGACGGGCGGCCCGCGGCATCTTCTCCCGCGCCTTCGCAATGGTCGTCTTTGCCTCCTCTATCCGCACGATGCCCGAGATGCCAGGACCAGGCCGCACACCACCGCCTTCCCCGAAGGTCGCAATCCCAATCACCTTGCCTGTCGAATTGAAGAGCGGCCCACCAGAGTTCCCTTGGTTTATGTTGATGTCTGAGATAATCGCCCGCTCTTCGACCCGGCTGACGATCCCGCTCGTCATGATCTTGCGTTGGCTCAACGGACTGCCGATCGTAAAGACCCGCTCACCTTCTACCGCAGGCGGATAAAGCACATCATCGGTGGCAATTGGAGCAACGGTCACATCCTCGATGGAGGAAACGTCAGCCCAAAGGACCGCGACGTCTTTCTCAGAATCGCTCGCGAGTAGTACGGCTGGAATCCGGCGTCGCTCATCGAACTGGACGGATATGTGACGCGAAGGGCCAATCACGTGCTGATTCGTGACAATCAGACCATCCTTGTCGATGAGAAAGCCTGTCCCGTGTCCAAACTCGCTCCAAACAGTGAACACCGCGGCCTGTAGCGACCTGAAGTGAGTCGTCAGGCTATCTATGACGCGGGTTGGAGACGGACCCTCAGCGGCGCCAATCAGGGCATTATCGTTGCTTAGCTCGATCGAGACCGGTTGCGCCTGAACAACCAGCGGGAGATCCCATCTATAGGTCTTTCTCTGAAAGTCAAGCGACGCCTTGCTCCGGACGCGGTACTCACCAGCAGGTAAGGATACCTCGGCCCTACCGTCGAAATCCGTGGTGACCTCTAAAACCAACTTTCGATCAGGCGTCGAACGCGTTACCTGAAGAACGTGCTTCGGGACGGCCTTCACGTTAAGCTCGGCATCCACGAGCTTCGCTTGGAATCTAACGGGAATACCCGTAGGTTGGGCGCAAGCAAACGAGAGGGCGAAGAGTGCTCTGTAGTACCGCATCCTACCTCCGTGGTGACGGGCTAACGTCACGGCGAAAACTTCAATGCAGGTGCCAATTCCAGAGGATGTCTGGTATTTGGACCATGTCGGTGCTCTGAGGCGAGGATATCATGGCGGATAAAAGAAGGGTAGATGGCATTGCACTTAGGGTGCCGGCCAAAAAAGACTTATCGTTCCTCATCTCCAAGAGTCCGAGCAGAGTGCCTCATCTCTCGCTAAAAACTTTTCAGCAACACGTTGAGCTTGCGACTTCAAGTTGCTTTGGCGGCGGGAAAGCAAGTTTATCGCGACCGAAACAGCGGCGGAGCCGATGCTAAGGTCGACAAATCAAGCTCCAAACGAGTTTCGTCGTCTCGGAATGTCGCACCCACCGTAAAGGCTCCCCAGGCAAGACGGCGTATGGCAGCTACGCCATTCATCACCGAGACATCCACAATGACGGGGGTGAAAGTTGGATGTAAGTGGAATCTCACAGCAGTGCCCTCCGGCAGCGCAGATGTCTGAGAAGTGGACTGTACCCGAAGGTCAACAGTGAACATCTCCGATGAGCCTACGGCAGGTTCGATTGTGGCGGACAGTCGCCTTCCGTTGCGTTCAGCCGAGCCACCGAACTTACCCTTGTTGGGATCGTCCGAGGTTGGCTCAGCCGCGACAGTTGGAATCGGCCGCTTACCAATACCTGTCATCAGTGCTGTTTGAGTTTGTTCAGCCACCTCAGACGTTCGGGTGATCTCAGTTCGCAACTCCGTGACACTTTTCCGTAGACCGCGCAGTACAATTTCGGTACCATCCGGCAGCTTTAGAGATCGAATGTACGGAAGTATCCATGGGGCAACGGCGAAGGCAAACAAAGCGAGCGTCACATTGTCTATGGCGAGGTCCTTGTAAAACATGTGCACAAGAATGAGCAAGGTGCTAGCTGCGGTGATTGCCCACATCGCGTCAGCCTCCCCACGTACTTACAAAAACAGCGTCCACATACGTTTCCACAGCTGCAAGGTCGTTGTCAACCGAGCTTCCATCGATCTTGCCTCTTTTTAGCGGGAATTGAGCGAACACTCAGCCCGGTTGCGTTCGTGCCGCTCGTCCCGGGACCCTCACCCCAACACCCTCCCCCGATCCTCCACCCCCATCTTCTCCGCCGCAATCCGCAATACCAGTCGAGACAGGCCGCTCCCATACTCCTCCAAAAACGCGACCGCCACTTCCGGCCGCTTCGGATACGCCTCCTTCAACAACCACCCGAGCCCCTTCCGCACCATGTCCTCGCTATCCCCCGCCAGCGCCTGCGCGATCTCGAAGATCCGCTCCGTGTGCTCCCCGCGCCGCGCCGCCGGCACAAGCGACACCGCGGCCGACCTCCGCTTCCACACATTCCGCGATCGCGTCCACGGCAGCAGCTCGTCCACCAGTCCCGGTTCGTTCCGGATGCACGCCCCGATCAGCCACGTCGACACCCCGTCGCAGTGCGCCCAGTTGTGCACGTAACGACCGACCCAGCGCTCGAACAGCCGGAATTCGCAGGCCCCGCACTGCCGCGCGAACCGCCGGTACACATGGCACACCAGGACTCCGTCTTCCAGCGCGCCCGTCTTCCACAGGTCCACACAGAAGCCGTTCCGCTCCGCCGTTGTCCAACCTTTCATCACCGGGTAGACTTCGCGGACCACGGTTTGCAGATCCTTCGTCCGCACGCCGCGGGTCAGCACTTCGTGCTTGAAGAACCGAGCTTCCCCTTTGTGAAACTCCGGATCCTCCAGCTCGCGAAAGCGCCGCTGTACATATTCAACGGCTTCCGCCCGCGTCATTTCTTCTCGAATACTTCCTTCAGCCCGGGCATGAAATACGGACCGCCCGGCGCCATCGATCCGCGCATGAAGATCACGTTCGACGAAATGGTCAGGCTCTGCCGCAGGTCCAGCGCCTTGCGGCACTTCTCCCAGTCCGGACCGTTGCCTCCCAGCAGCGGCGCCTCCCGCGTGGCCGCCCAATGGGCCGTGCTCGCGTAGCGCGTGGCCAGGTAGACCTCATCGTAATCCTTGGGCTCCGGCGTCGGGAAGCCAGCCACGCCTTCCGGGGTCACCACCTGCCACATGCCGATCACGCGCGAGCCGATCTTCTCGAAGTACGGCCACACGCCTTCGATACTGGCCTTCAGGAACTGGTCGAACGTTCCTTTTTTGATGCGGAAGTAGCGCAGCGTTACGATTTCCTGGCCCGGCTGTGCGACATCGTTGCGAACCGCGCGCGGCGTCAGGAAAGCATCCGCCGGTTTTACCGCGCCGCGAAAGCCGGGCTGCTGAGCAAGGATCGGGGAACACGCCATCAGGGCGAGAATCGCGAATCTGGGGGTAGTCATCGCCCCGGATTGTATCGAGTTTTTGTTTACCTGCGGAAGGCGCGCTTGATCTCCGGCGAGAACTCGCGCACCGTGTTGAACACCGCGCTGATGCCCAGCCGGATAACCGCGCCCTGATAGCCGTCGCGGATCACGTTCTGGTCGCCGGGCACCCAGGCGGCGGAGATCATGCCGCCGGCGAAGTTCGCCGGGATGCGCTCATAGGCAAAGGTCAAATTGCCTTCGCGGTTGCGTGTGATGAAGCCGCCCACGAAGGCCCAGCCCAGCCGCTTGAAGGCGCCCTGGCAGGGGCACGGGATGTATCGCGTGTCGGTGCCGCGCAGCGCCGCCGCTCCATGAGTCAGCGAATCCTGGAACGTGAACACGGCGGCTCGCGTACCCACCCTCCGGAAGTAGCCGGAGGTGGTCTTGCCCCATTCTTCCGGATTGTTGCTGAACTGATCGCCGATCGCGGGTCCGGCGAAGGATCGAGCCAGCGCGCCCGGTCCGGCGATGGTCCGCCAATAAACCTGCCATCGCTCTTCGCGGCTCAAAGTGCGGTAGTTCAGGCGGGGCGCAACCGAGATATCGATGCCCTTCGCCTTCACCGGAGCCGATGTGGAAACCGCGGGATCGGACTGCTGCGCCCAAGCCGTCGCCGTCAGCGCCGCCAGCAGGAAAGCAAGAAAAATAGCCCGGAACATTGTTCCTGGATGCCGGCCGGGGCGCGGTCGCGCTAGTTTCCCACGCCCCAGACAATTCCGAGGGAGAGTTTTTGCCCCTTGCATCGACTTCTTTGCAGGAGGCCCCGGTGATCAACCTGTCGCGATTCGATTCCGCCTGGCAAACAGAGAAAGTCGAGGAACCTGCCTCGATTGAGCCGATTCCGGACGGCGCATACGAAGTGGAAGTGGAAGATGTGCAGTTGACGGAAGCGGCCAGTTCCGGCAACCCGATGCTCAAATGGAGGCTGCGAATCCACAGCGGCGGCTTCGAGAACCGCCTGTTGTGGAAAAACCGGGCGATTACCGGCGGATCACTCAAGTGGGTGAAGCAGGATCTGGAAACCTGCGGCTTGCAACTTGCTGAGCTGTCAGCTCTTCCGGCCCATCTCGGCGATCTCGTCCACCAGCGCCTGGAAGTCGTCAAGCGGACCCGAGGCGAGTTTTACGACATCTACTTCCAGCGCCGCCTGCCGGAACGGGTGTCGGACGACGATCTGCCGTTCTGAAATACTTGACTGAGTCAACTAAAAAAGCTTGACGCCGTCAAGTTCCGGCGCTGCATCCAAGAACCATGCACACATTAGAGATCCCCTGGGACGACGACGTGGAAGATCTCACCGAGTTGGACGCCCGGCTGGAGCGCCTGAGCCGCGACGCGGGTTACCCTTGTCTGCTTTGTTCTCTGCCCTCCGCGCTCGAAGAAGACGACGACTAACGGGACGAATGGTCCCAGATCCGAACACCGGCCTCGCTTGATTCGTCACTGTCTTCAGTGGTTTACGAGTGGTGTCCGGTTTGCCTGACAGGCATCGTGATCCGCTACGCCCTCCGCCGCCTCCGCCTGAACCCTGGCTTCACCGCCGTCGCCGTGCTGACGCTCGGCGTCGGAATCGGCGCCAATACCGCTGTTTTCAGCGCGGTAAACGCGTTCCTGTTCGCGCCTCTGCCGGTGGAGCGCGGCTCGGAAATCGTCGCCTTCAACTCTACTTTCGGCGGAGGTACGGTGCCGACCATGTCGGTGCCCAACTACCGCGACATTCGCGATCGAAACACCACGTTCGCCGGCATGTTCGCTTATCGAATCACGCCGTTAAGCCTCGGTTTCCCGGAGGCGAGCCAGCGGGCTTGGGGCTACCTGGTGAGCGGTAACTACTTTCCGCTTCTAGGCATCCGCCCGGCGCAAGGGCGGCTGCTGACACCCGAGGATGACCAGCGCCCGGATGCGCATCCGGTGGCGGTGCTGGGCTACACCTGCTGGCAAAAGCGATTCGGCGGCGATCCGGGGGTGGTGGGACGCGTGGTGAAGGTGAACGGGCTCGACTATACGATCCTGGGCGTGACGCCGAAGGGCTTCTTCGGAACCGAGCGGTTCTTTACGCCGGATGTGTTCATCCCGCTGATGATGCAGAAGCAACTGGAAGGGTTTGATTACCTGGAGCGGCGGCAGTCGTCGAACACGTTCGTGTCGGGGAGGCTGAAGCCGGGCGTCTCGAGCGAGCAGGCGGAGCAGGAGTTGAAGAGCATCGCCGGGCAACTGGCGCGCGAGTTCCCGAACGAGAACGGCGGGTTGAGCATCACGCTGACGCCGCCGGGACTGGCGGGGGATTACATCCGTCCGGCAGTTCGCGGCTTCGGCATGGCGCTGTTCGGAGCGTCGGCGCTGGCGCTGCTGCTGGCCTGCGTGAACCTGGCGAGCCTGCTGCTGGCGCGAGCCTCGGACCGCCGCAAGGACACCGCAATTCGCCTGGCGCTGGGGGCGGGTCGCGGCCGCCTGGTGGGCCAGTTGCTTACCGAGAACTTCCTGGTAGCGCTGGCGGGCGCCGTCGTGGGCGTTCTGATCGCCTTGTGGGTAACCGACCTGCTGGCGGCGTTCCGCCCGCCCATCGACATTCCGCTGTCCATTCATGTGACGGCGGACGCGAGCGTTTTCTGGTTCGCATTGGCGGTGGCGACCGTCACCACGCTGCTGTTCGGGATGGTTCCCGCACTGCAGGCGACACGTACCGATCTCGTTCCGGCGCTGAAGAACGAAACCGCGGCGAGCAAGGGCCGCGGCTGGCTGTTGCGGGACTATGTGGTGGCGACGCAGGTGGCGTTGTCGGCTCTGCTGCTGGTCTGTTCGGTTCTAGTGGTCCGCAGCCTGGAATACGCATTGAAGCAGCCGCTGGGATTTGAAGGGAAGGGCGTCGCGACGGCGAGCTATGACCTGAACCTGCTCCGTTATGAAGAGCCACGCGCGCGCGAATTTCACAAGCGCCTGCTGGAGCGCGTGCGCGGCTTGCCTGGAGTCGAATCCGCGGGGCTGATCAACAATCTGTTGCTATCGCTGGGCGTCTCCAACGAACCGGTGTATGTGGAGGGGCGACCCGCGCCGAAGCCGGCGGATGCGCCGAGCACGTATGCCTACTCGATCTCGCCCGGCTATATGAAGACCATGCGCACGCGGCTGTTGGAGGGCCGCGACCTGGACGAGAACGACGGGCGGGAAGGCCGCCGCGTGGCGCTGGTGAACCAGGCGTTTGCCCGCAACATCATCAACGAGCCGCAGGTGATCGGACGCAAGTTCCGCATGGGACCCGGAGTGAAGCCGGTGGAGATCGTGGGCGTGGTGGAGGACGGCAAGTATTTCTCTTTGAGCGATTCCAACCGCCCGGCGGTGTTCCTGCCGCTGGATGTGTGGTATTCGCCCGGTGTGTCCCTGGTGGCGCGCACGCGACTGCCGGAGGCGGAAGCGGCGGCGCTGCTGCGCGGCGTGATCCGGGAGATGGATCCCGCGGTGGCGCTGTTCAATGCGGGGCCGGTAATGGAGCAGATCGACTTCCAATTGTTTCCGGCGAGACTCGCCGCGTCCGCCTTGGGGTCGTTCGGGATTCTGGCGCTGGTGCTGGCGGGGACGGGAATCTACGGGGTGATGGCGTACGCGGTGTCGCGGCGAACGCGCGAGATCGGGATTCGCATGGCGATCGGGGCGACGCGCGGGGATGTGCTGGGCAGCATCCTGCGGCATGCCGCGGTTCTGGTGGGAGTGGGTACGGCGCTGGGCGTAGCCGCCGCGGTGGCGGTAGCGCGCGTGATCGGCGGGTTGCTGCCGGGGGTGCGGCCGTCGGATCCATTTACGTACGCGGTGGTGGCGGCGCTGATGGCGGGCATCGCCGCGCTGGCCTGCTGGATTCCCGCGAGCCGCGCGATCCGCATCGACCCGATTCGGGCGCTGCGGCAGGAATAGCTTCAGCCCATGACGACGTTCTGGAACTGAAACTCCAGGATTCGGCGCGCGCCGCCGGCGGTGTGCGTTCCGACGAGGGCGGAGCCGACCAGGCGGAAGCGGTCCGGCCCGCTGCGGATTTCGAGTTCGTAGGGCTGGCCGGGGAGAATGCCGGAGGTGTCGGCGGCCGCGGTCAGCAGGGCTGTTTTGCCGTTGCCGCGGAGGACGCGAAGGCGGCTGCTCGCTTCGCCCTGGCGCCACAAAGCTGGATCGCTGTGCACGTTGGAATCGCTCCAGGAAGGGCCGGCGCCGACCTCGGGATCGTCGCTGACCAGCAAGCCGATTACGGGAACGGCATCCGGCGAGGCGTCGCCGGGGTGTTTGAAACGAACGGTGATATCGGTGTGTTGCATTTGTGCTGTCTCCTTTGGGAGACAGAGATCGTGGGTACAGCGTTTCGGTGTTGGGGTACGGGATCCACGGGATAGCCTTAGCGCGGGGGAGTGCCTCAACAGAGTCCTTTGTGTCCCCGGTCGAGATTGGTCATGAAGAGCCGTGGGACGTTTGCCGCTCGCTTAAGGGTTGAGGCTTCCGGGGCCTGAAGGCCCCTACCCCTGAAGGCGGTTCTACTTTGGGTGCGCCGGAATGTTTGCCGCTCGCTTTCGCATTGCGGCTCCCCGGTTGGCTCGGCGGGCCTGAAGGCCCGCGCCGCCTGAAGGCGGCACTACAATCAGCACGGTTGAGCCCGCTCCGGTTATGGGTCGCGGCTGACCGGGCCTGGAGGCGGTTCTACTTTCGGTGCGCCGGAATGTTTGCCGCTCGCTGACGCATCGCGG
>CAYOQB010000131.1:0-14539 GCA_964406035.1 uncultured Solibacteraceae bacterium
GTGGTGGATACTTCGCCGGTGAACGTGGTTGCGTGGACGCCCAGCCTGATACCCGAGTACTCCGTCGATCTGGCGGGCCACAGCCGGGAGGCATTGCTATGCACGCTGATCCCGGTGGATGGCGGCGGAAATGAAGCGGTGGAGGTCGCCAGCCCGGTGCAGGATTTTTTCCTGTGGCGGGATCTGGGCGAGCCGGAGACGGAGTTTCAGAGCCAGATCAACCTGGTAGTTCAAGGGACGCTGGCGATCGCCAGCGATGTGGCGTCCCGAATCTCGCTGAACCGCGGCACGCCGGCGGTAAAGGTGAAGGCGGAGGTGAAGCAGGCACCCACTGGCGCCGGGCTGAGCGTGAAGATTCTGCTGGGCACGGCGGATTGGCTGACGCTGACGATCGCGGCCGGAGCAACGAGCGTCACGGCGAGCGCCACGGAGCTTGCTTCAGCGCCGGCGATCCCGGCGAACCAGAACATCCGGCTGGACGTCACCGCAGTGGGTACGACGTTTCCTGGGGCCGATCTCTCGGTGAGTATCTACCTGTGACCAGGCGAGCGCTGTTTCTGATGCCGGTCGCGTTGCCGGCCGCAAAAGAGGGGAAACTCGCGCCGGCGACCGACGAGGAGGCGCTGAACCGCTTCGCGCTCGCCTACAACGCATACGTGACCGCGCTGCGGGAGGGCATTGTGGATCTGCGTCTCTGGCGGCGAACGGCAGAATTCTGGGAGCGTTTGAAGTAGGGTGGCAGCGGAGACGATCCACAAGCTGCAGCCGGATCGCACAATGCATCTGCGTGGGTTCGACCGCAGGGGCGCGGCGGCGGCGCTGTGCGAGGCGAGCGCGAGCGGCTTCAAGGTGTACGGGGTGTTCCGCGACCAGGCGGACTTCTGCGTCCTCATCTTGTGGGACGCGGATAACTATTTCGAGCACACCCGGATGCGTTATCTGCCGGACTTTGACTTCAGCGGGATGGTGCTGACGTTCGATGTCGGCTACGACGGACTGCAGCCGCTGGACTCGCCGAAGTTCAACTGGATCGACTGGGCGACGCTGGACGCGGTGCGGGGCGACGGCTCAACGGGGCAGGTGAAGCTGTGGGACCACGCGTCACTGCAGGCGGGAACCTTCGCGGTGGCCAGCGGAACGATCACGGTGGTGGACAACGGCCTGCAGGCGTACGACCGCGTGACGCTGTGGCTGCAGAACATCGCCTTCGACTACATCGTGCCGGATCCGGCCACAGGGGTTACGGCGACTTCGGTGGCGGAGGCGCTGCGCGACCAAGTGAACCAGGCGAACTGGCCGGCGCTGGGGCCGACCGTGGCGGTGATGGCGTCGACGGCGGGCGCGGCGATCACGCTGAAGGCAGCCCGCTGGGGCAAGGTGGACATCTCGGGAACCGCGGTGAGCTGGCGGTCCGGGGAGAAGTTTACCGGGATCGGGGCGGGATCGACGATCTACATCAACGGTACGGCGTACACAGTGTCGAGCGTTGGGAGTCCGACCGCGCTGACGCTGACGGCGAGCGCGGGCACACAGACGGACGTGAAGTACCTGGGTGAGCGCGGCGGGTACGACGGCAACTTCGTGACTCTGTATGGGCTATGGAAGAACGACAACCTGAAGTTCAGCGCGGGGAGCTTGAAGCTGGCGGGCGGCTCGAGCGACGTCACGTGGCGCGTGACGATCGACTTCACGGCGCGCGGCATCGATGCGCTGCGCCAAGCGTGGCTGACGTTTGCGCCGAAGCTGGCGGATGGCGCCGCGTACGCGGACACGGAATGGACGGCGACGTTCACGAACTGGGGTGTGAGCGATCCCAACGGGAAACGGGTTCTGAAGGTTGCTGGGCCGGGGTCGGTAACCGTCGGCAGCCGCGACGCGTGGACGGCGTTCGCTGGTACTGGGTGGTCGGAAGAAGCGGGGTTCTACTTCCGCGGTTTCGCGCGGCGTTCGAAGACAGCGAACGATCGGGTGACCGTCGAGTACCACTGCCAGCACACGCACGATCTCTGGATCGGCACGAGTCTCTATTCGGATCGGGGCGAAGCCGGCGTCCGGCTGGACGGCGACGCGGAGACGAACCTGGATTGCTACCTGGCGGCGGAGCCGGCCGTCGTTACGCGGAGGCGTGTGCGGAGCGGCGTGGCCGCGGGGCGGCACGTGGTGGAGCTGCGGGTAAAGGGCACCAAGAATGCGGCTTCGGCGGACGCGTGGGTGTACTTCGATCACATGGTGGCGGCGAATGCCGGGGACGTGCCGGATCCGCCGGAAACGTATACGAACGTGACCGCGGCAATCGATTACGACACCGATCACACGTATAAGCTGGCTCCGGCGCGCCTGGTGTGGAATCTGGAGAGGCTGGGGCTGCACGGCCAGGTGAATGAGTATGTCGGGGTTTTCTGGTGGAACCAGCGGAAGCGGGTGGGAGGAACGTGGAAAACGTGGACGGTGACGTTCGGGGGCACGTGGGCCGACGGTGACGCGGCGTTTGTCGCGATCGGCGGCACGACGCTGGGGAAGAGCGTATTCCCAGCGGATACGGTGGACAGCATAGCCGCGCACTTCGTGTACTTCATCAACGAGACGTTCGTTGGCGTGTGGGCGGAGAAGACGGGGGCCGGGGAGTTAAAAGTGCACGCGCGGACGCCGGTGTGGAGCTTCACCAGGAGCACCTCGAAGGTGTCGGCCGCGGGCACTATTACGGAGAGCGGCGATCTGAGCGCGGGAGTGGAGGGGGTTTGGCAGATCGACGACGCCGCTTCGAACCCGATCAACTTCCCGGCGCGAAAGTGGCACGGCGACCTGTACGCGACCCTGGCCGGGAAGGGATGGAGCGCGGCGGCGGCTTATTCGATGGAGCTGGTGGATCCGCCAGACGATCCCGCGAGCGGGAAGGTGTTCGCCGCCCGCTACTACGATGGGACGCGGGTGGAGACGGACGTCGGTTTTGCAGCGCTGAAGAGCACACACTGCAGCTTTGTCGCGGACGTGGCGGAGTTCCAGAAGGCGGTGTACAAGGAGACGGCGAAGCTGATGAGCGATGCCGGGCTGACGCCGTGGCTGCAGTTCGGGGAATTCGTGTGGTGGTTCTTCTCTTCGAAGACTTTGGGGGTGACGGGGCTGAGCGGGACGGAGATTACGAGCCCGGATCACGGCTTTGCAACCGGGGACGTGGTGGTGATCGCGGGAACGCGCGCGCTGGACGGCACGCGGACGGTGACGGTGACGGCGGCGAACAAGTTCACGGTAAGCGGCAGCGGGGCGGGAAGCTGGACCGGGAGCGGCCAGGTGCGGGGCGGCTCGATGGGCTTCTACGACGATGACACCAAGGCGGCGGCGAACGCGAACTTCGGGCGGGCGCTGGCGAAGTTCACTTCGCAGGATCAGGATCCGGACGCGGTGAACGGCGGCGCGGACGCGAGCTGGTTGCGGGGCCGAATCAAGAGCCATATCGATACGATCCGGAACCACGTGCTCGGAACATACGCGGGCGCGAAGTTCGAGCTGCTGTTCCCGTACGACGTGGCGCACCCGGAGGTCTACCATACGCTGGAGCTGCCGTATCCGCAGGGCGGCCGGCTGAACCGACGGGTGAGCCTGCCGGCGGAGTACGAGACGAAGGCGGGGAGCGGCCTGGATCGGTTGAAGATGGAGGCGCTGAGCTGGGGCTCGTTTTATCGGAACGGCGCGCGATCGCTGGAGGCAATCCGGTTCGCGTTTGCCGTTGGGAGCTGGACTAAGGCAGATATCGGGTATCTGGTCCCGGTTTTCAATGGAGGCTGTCCGTGGCCGACGGAGTATCTGGCGGCCGTGAATCAAGGTGTTCCACACATCGTGTTCTGGGCCTTTGATCACATCTGCCTGCTGAGCTGGCCTCTGCCGCTTCCGAAGAACCAGGCTGCGGCGCGGATGGTATGAATTTTATGCGAAAGATAGCGATGTTGGCGCTGATCCCTCTGTGCGCGGAGGCGACGCGGATTCAAGACACGGTGTATGACGCTCGGGGGCAGCGAGCGAACGGGACTTGCGTGATCGGGTGGCCGGGCTTCATTACGGCGGGCGGGAAGGCGGTAGCCGGCGGCACGCGGCAGCAGCGGGTTCGTAACGGCGTACTCGACGTCGTTCTGGAGCCGACGATTGGAGCTTCGCCGGGAAACGTCGTGTACACGGTGCGGTGCTTGTGGGTGGACGGCCGACCGGCGGCGGAGGAGTACTGGGCGGTGATCGACAGCGCGCATCCGCTAACCATGGCGGGCGTGCGAGTGCCGGCACCCGCGGTGGCGGCGGCGCCTGGAACGGCGGTCGGGATCAACCAGGTGACCGGGTTGCAAGCGCAACTGGATGGGCGAGTACAGAAAGCGGCCACTTACGCACCGATGCGGGCGGCGGTGATCGACGCCGCGGGGAACCTTTCGGGCGCGGGCGGCGTTGCCGGGGACTGCGTGAGGGTGGACGGCAGCTCCGCGCCCTGCGGCGGCGGCGGCGGAGCGCCAGGCAATTTCGTGGATGCAGAAGTGCCGGCAGGGGTGATCGACGGGGCGAACAACACGTTCACGCTATCGCGCACACCGT
This sequence comes from uncultured Solibacteraceae bacterium, assembly GCA_964406035.1. Classification (GTDB taxonomy): domain Bacteria; phylum Acidobacteriota; class Terriglobia; order Bryobacterales; family Bryobacteraceae; genus JAIEPW01. The sequence goes on from CAYOQB010000131.1 coordinate 4,573, forward strand.
CGCCATTCGCGAGCCTGCGTCTGTATCGCAACGGGATGCGCCTGAAGCTCGGGTTGGACTTCGTTCTAAGCGGGGTGACGATCACGTTCGTGGCGGAGCTGCGGCCGCAGCCGGGAGACATTCTTCTGGCGGATTACCGCTACTGAACGCGGCGGGCCCGAAGCTCTACGATGAGCCTCTCCACGATGGCCAGGTCCTCGACGGACATAGCGGGCATTGGATCGGCCAGGAGTTCGAGGAAGAGCTCGGCGGCGAGCAGTTCGTGTTCCGGGATGAGGTCGACCAGCTCGTGGAGGCGAGCGCGTTTCATGCAGTGTCCTCCGCTTTCTGTTGTACCTTTTCTGCGGGGTGAGGGAAAGGAATAACGAGCGCGCCGGAGCGGGGTTCGGGTTCGGGGATGATGACGACGGCGTAGCGGGTGGGCCCGACGCGGATGTAGATGCGCTCGCCGGTTTCATTTGCCATGCGTCCAGCATGGAGGACTGCCGGGGCGGCGAAAACCGCACGATGGGACTACTCAGAGAAGCGAGATCCGCGGCAAGGGTGCGGCCGGAGGAGGATACTCGGTGCGGCAATGCGGACAAACAAGGGCCTTCCAGGAGATCAGCTTCTGGCAGCGGCACGTGCGACCCACGGCGAAGTAGACAATCACGAGGCCGAGAATCGGCAGCAGCGTTCCACCGAAGAACCAAGGGAACGGGTTCTTCCCGCGGGACGCCGCCAGCAGACCGGTGGCCATGCCGATCAAGACCATGACGGCCAATACTTGTGGCACGGATTGCTCCTGTCTGGCCTTCTCGATCCGGTCGGACTCGATCCGGGCTACCTCACGCTGGCTTTCCTCGAGCTGGCGTTGCAAGTGCCGGAGGTGGGCTCCCCTTTTGAGGGTCTCTTCCTCGGCGGCAAGCGAGGCAGTAAGGAGCCATAACGCAAGCAGAGGGCGATGCATAACCCAAGTAGTGGGGAACCGAGGGCGAATCTCTCAGTCAGATTTTTCCTGGCGTTTCTTCCACCGGGCTGCGGCCGCTTTGCGAGCGATGTCCGCGCGTTGCTCGCGGGTCAGCTTTGCGGATCGCGCCTGCCCCCCCTTACTTGCTATGTCGCTCGCAAGATCCTGTGCCTTCTGAAGGTTCTTGGCGCGCGCAATGCCCCCCAGCTTTCCGGTCTCGGCCAAACTGGGACCTTTCTCCGCTCGTAGCTTGCCCAACCTGACGGCCGCTGGGTTCTTTCTGGGCATGGGCTTGAGTTTATACCACCGCTGCTTGCAGTAACCACCGGGTGAACGAGCTAAGAAAGTTCTTAGTCCGGTTGTGTGTCTTTATGCTTGCTTACCAGCGGTGCTACGGGGTATGCTCGAACTCGTGAACATCGCACGCGGGCGTTAACCGTCGAGGGGAACTGAAGCATGGGAAGCATAGCGGTGGTACCGCGGAACCCGGAGAGCATTCGGGCGGCGGCAAGGCAGTTGGCGGGAAGGACAAGGAGAGAGTTCGGGGAGCGCGTGCCGTGGTTGTCGCACGCGGGACTGGCGCAGGTGCAGTCCGTTTTGGAGGGCGAGTACGAGGCGGCGATCGCGGCAAGCGGAGCGTTCTGCCTGCACTGCGGCTGCGGTGATGTCGAGTTCGTGGAGCGCACGGCGCGGAGCGGAGTATGGGTCGATGGCTCCGCGGAGATGGTGTTCGAGGCGGGGTATTGTTGCCGGCAATGCGGAGCGTGTGAGGACGGGGTAGGCGGTCCGCCCACCCTGGAGCAACTGCTGGACTGGAGCCTGCGGCTGGTGAGAAAGGAGGCTGCGTAAGATGGCGCGACCAAAATTGAGTCCGGATATCAATGTCGACTACGAGCTGACGCTGCGCTTCGCGAGCGGCATGCTAGTCGAAGGCCGTTACGGGAACCAGAAGATGTTTACCGTGGCGGATCACCTGGGAACCGAATTCGTGCTGTACCTGCCTGTTGAGGTGGGCGACAGGATCGAGGCGCTGCAACTCCGCGCGGGAGAGCCGTTCCGCCTGATGAAGCGGGAGGTAAAGGAGAGGGGCCGGCGCACGGTCGAGTGGGTGATCGGGCGCGTGGATCCGGCAGGAGTGGTTTCGCGACAGACGGCGGTGGGGCCACCGTCTGCAGCGGTTTCCCAGCAGCACGTTGAGGCGCCGCCGAGTCAGCAAACCAAGGCTAGCATGGTGATCCCGATCGAGATGGGCAGGCGCGCGCAGGACGCGGCGGTGATGGCGGCGTGCCTGGCGTCCGCGATCGACGCGCTGCAGATCGCGCGCGATTATGGGAGCCAGCACGGATGGGATCTGCCCTTCACCGAGGAAGACGTGCGTGCCGTGGCGGCGTCGCTGTTCATCCAGCGAAGCCGGGAGATCGAGGGCACGGCGCGCGCGGCCGCGGGAGGTGCGTCATGGCAGCGGTAGCAGAGATGGTTGTCGCGCATCCGCATACGGAGATTGGGGAGGTTCTTTCTCCAAGTCAGGTCCGGACCTGGATGGACTGCCAGGCACGGTGGATGTTTAAGTACCTGTGGCGAATGCCGGATCCCAAGAACTCTAATCTCGCGACGGGGATCGCGGTACACGACGCGCTGGGCGCAAACTTCGCGCAGAAGGTCGAGAGCCGGCGCGATCTGCCGGTTGAGGACGTGGTAGCTGCTTACCGGGAAGCGTGGGAAGCGACGGCGGCCGAGACGGACTTTCGGGACGAGGAGTCGCCCGAAGAACTGCGGTCCAAGGGAGAGGAGCTGGTGCGGCTTTACATGCGGGATGGGGCTCCGCGTGTACAGCCGGTCGCGGCTGAGACCAGCGCGCCCGCGTCGGCGCTGATCGGCGGGGTGCGGGTGAACCTGCGGCTGGACGTGCTCGAGGCTGATGGGACCCTGATCGAGATCAAGACGGCCGCGAAGTCGCCGCGGGCGATCGAGGGTGCGCATGCAATACAGCTCGCAGCACAGGTACTCTGCACGCCAGGCGCGACCGGGAAAGTGCGGGTGGACACCCTGGTGAAGAACAAGACGCCCCTGCTTGTGCCGCTGGAAATTGAGATGAAGCAGCAGGATCTGCTTGCTCCGGAGGTTCTCTACCCGCTGGCGCAGGCCGGGATGCGGAGCGGGCACTACATGCCCAATCGCACATCGATGCTTTGCAGCCGGCGAAACTGCGCTTTCTGGCGCGCTTGTGAAGACGAATTCGGCGGACGGGTGGAGGAGTCATAAATGCGAATACTTCTGAAACTCAAGCGGCTGTGGAAGGCGCCGGACTTCGGAGAGCGGTTGCGCGCGCTGGATGCCGAGTGGAAGTTGGAGCAACGTCAGGTTGCCGCGCCGGCGATCGAACACGAGGAGATCCGCATCGCGATGCTGGACGGGATGTTGGTCGTAAGCGGGGGCGGCGTTGTCCGCTTTTTTCATGTCCGCGGCGTCGGGGGCTGCTTATGATCCGGGCACGAAGAGGGGCGGTACTCACGGCGCGGGAACGAGAAGTGGCCGACCTTGCAGCAGCCGGGCTGGCGGTCAAGGAAATCGCCGCGCGCCTGGACATCAGCTACTTCACGGTGAAGGCGCACCTGCGCTCCATTTACGACAAGCTGGGTATTCACGATCGGGTCCGATTGGCGATCGTGTTTCTGCGCGCCGGCGAAGAAGAACCGGAGGCCGCGGCATGAACCACACACAAGGAAAGTGGTCCGCCGTGATGGCTGAACGGGGCAAGCTGGGTAAACCGGAGACGATGCGGCCGATCTGGTTGGTTCACCAGATCCACGCCGAGAACCGGCCGCAACCGATCATCTGCGAGCTTCCGGAGGAGGCGGACATCCCGACGGCGGAGCGTAGGGCTAACGCACACCTCATTGCGGCGGCGCCGGACCTGTACGAGGCGGCCAAGGCGGCCCTGCTCGTTCTCGCCGGTGTGAACGTCTACTGGTCGACGAACCAGTGGGCGGAACTTTCCGCGGCGGCTTCCTACGCTAGTTTCAAGCTGCGCCACGCGCTATCCGACGCCGAGGTGCCGGAATGAAAGTAACCCGCATCATCGAACGCGAGACCGACTGCAAGGAGCGCGGCCTGCCCATCATGATCGAAGTTCACGCGCGGGAGTTGGTTGTTCGCCTTAAGGGCCAACGCCAGCGCTACTCCGTGAGCTACGCCGGCATTTACTGGATGGGGGCGAAAGCCGAGGCTGAACGGGCTCGGAAGGAAGGGCGAACCTCGCCAGGGAGGAGGTTGTGAGGCGAACTCGGCGGAGTCCGGAGGACTGGGACCATCGTTGGGAGACCAGCCAGTTGGACTTGCCGGAAAGAGTCCGATTGCTGGAGGAGGCGCTGGTCGAGCACAGCCGGATACTCTCCGCGCTTTGCGCGCAAGGGGGAAAGACGCTTGCGCGCCTGGTCCAGGCGGAAGCTCACGGAATTGCCGGTGCGCCGGCGAAAAACCGGAGTCTCCGCCAGTGATTCACAACCGCGCCGGCTACCGCATGGTGTGTGGAGTCTTGATCTTCCACAGGCGACGGCTGCCAGCGCGATCATCCAACCGCTCACAATGCCACGTGTGGGGTCTCGAAGATCGCTTGTAAGTAGCTGATCCCGTGTCGTACCGGGTCTTCGAACCGCCCAGAATAAGTAAATTGAGCGGTTGGGAGGCTCTTTGGAAATCAACAACTTACAGGTTTTGAGCGAGGAGGATTTACAGCGGCTGGCCGCTAGAATTGCCGGCCAGTTGGAGATCGCCAAGAAGGCGAACGGAGGCCAAAGCCGCGTTAGACCAGCGTCCGCTCGGCGGCGAAAGCCGGCAGGAATTCCGCAGTTCCTGACCGCCGAGGAGACGTCTGCGTTGTTTGCTGCCGTCTCCTCGGGGCGCAACCAGCGGGACCTAGCGCTGTTTGAAGTAGCCTACCATCGGGGCCTCCGCGCAAGCGAAGTGGGTTTACTTCGGCTTGAGCATCTCCGGCTCACGCACCGGCGGCTTTATATCACCCGCGTGAAGGGCGGCAGGTCCGGAGAATTTCCACTGACGGACAGAGAAATTCGCGCGTTGCGGGCCTGGCTGAAGGTCCGCGGGGCGGCGCCGGGTCCCCTTTTCCCGTCTAGAAATTCCAGGCCGATCAGCCGGCGGCGCCTCGACGAACTGATGAAACAGTACGGCGCCGCGGCGCAGCTCCCCGAGTCCAAGAGGCACTTCCACTGCTTGCGCCATAGTTGCGCGACGGATCTTGTGGAACGCGACATCGACATCGTATTGATCCAAGATCATCTGGGCCACGCCGACATCCGGAACACCCAGATTTACGCTCGGGTGTCGGACCGCAAGCGACGTCAGACCGGAGAACTGCTCAAGGACTGGTGACATCTCTACTCCGTTTGTTCGTCGATCAAAAATAGTCCGCATGAGCGAGGCGACATTTTTGGTCGATTTCCGACGATATTAGCGGCAACCGCCGTGCAGCAAGACGCCAGAATACGCCTACCACGCAGCTCTACACGAGGGCAACAATGCTTCGTGAAGCTGCTGAGATATGTCGATCGCCGCGCCCGCAGCGGGTTCGACTACCACGGGTGCTTCCTGCGACCGGGTTCTATTGTTGGCTACAAGGATCTGCATCCGTCCTCGGATTATCCGGAGACTGCCGTGCTGCTGGAGTACGCCGGCGCACCGCGGGCGATCTCTGGATGGCGGCGACACATGCAGGGTGATGTTTGGCTGCTGTGGCGGCAGGAAGCAGATGGCTGGGTGGAGGTAGCCCGCGTTTGCACGCCAGCGGACGAATGGGCGGAGTTGCTGCGGGACGCAGCGCGCCGGGCATTGGAAGCTCCGACGGCATGCCCCGGCGAGGTTCGATCGCGGATACGGGCTCTCATAGAAGCTGAGTTGGCGGCTTTATCGGACGCCGAACAGTATTCCGTGGTTGCGCTGCTGCACGATGAGTTCGCTTCGAGGATGTCGGTAGGCAGGCAGGTCGGCCCCAAAGACGTACATACCTACCCACCAGGTCTTCGGGTCTTGAGGAAATAAGGAAGCGATGGCGAAAACCCACAGCGGGCTGTGGAGACTCGCCACGGTCGGCTGTGGGAAATCCGATCAGATTACCACAATGGAGACTGGTGTTTCCTGAGGTTAGAGGCCGATTTCTCAGGGAGAGGTTCACTTTAGGGTTGCGTTCGCTGCCCCGGCACGTATACGATATCCGGCAGTGCCCCAGAAGAAGCCAGACCGCGAGAAGCTTGCGGCGGCCTCGCGCTCGGTGCGGAGCGGGATCGGTTCCCCGATTCTCTCTGCCGCGGGCGGCCGAGGTCGAAGTGAGTCCTTGAGCGCCGAGGAACTCTCACGCCAAGGTCGGTATGCGGTTCAGGTCCGCTGGCGGCGCCACCGCGAAAAGGTCCGGGAACAGATAGCGAATGCGTAGCATGCTACAGGGACGCAACGCCGAAGAACGCCTCAAGGTTCACGATAATATCTGTTATCGGAAGTGAGGTCAGTCATGGAGATCATTCGAGTTCACGCCCGCGAGATTCTGGATTCGCGCGGCAATCCCACCGTCGAGGCGGATGTCACGCTCGCCGACGGCAGCTTCGGACGCGCCGCTGTGCCTTCCGGAGCCTCAACCGGCGAGCACGAAGCCGTCGAGCTTCGCGACGGCGATAAGTCGCGATACCTGGGCAAAGGCGTGCTGCTGGCGGTCCGCAACATCAACGAGAAGATCGAGCCGGAGATCCTGGGACTCGATGCAACGCGTCAGGCGGAGTTGGACCGGCTGCTGATCGGGCTGGACGGCTCGGCGAACAAGTCCAAGCTGGGCGCGAACGCGATTCTGGCCGTTTCCATGGCAGTGGCGCGGGCGGCCGCGGTGTCGCAAGGCGCCCCTTTGTACCGCTACCTGGGTGGCGTGTCCGCCTGCGTGCTGCCCGTGCCGCTGATGAATATCCTGAACGGCGGCGCGCACGCCGACAACTCGGTGGACCCGCAGGAGTTTATAGTGGTCCCGCACGCGGCGGCGAGTTTCGGCGAGGCGCTGCGTACGGGGGCCGAGATCTTCCACAACCTGAAATCGCTGCTGAAGAAGCGAGGCTATTCGACAAGTGTCGGCGATGAGGGCGGTTACGCGCCAAACCTGAAGTCGAACGAGGAAGCCTTGGAGGTGATTCTGGAGGCGATCGCGAAGGCCGGCTACACGCCCGGCGACCAGGTTTCCCTGGCGCTCGACTGCGCCGCCAGCGAGTTCTACGACAAGGCTAAGTCCAAGTACGTCTTCAAGAAATCGGATGGGAGTGAAAGAACCGCGGACGAAATGGTGGGCTACTGGGCCGAATGGGTGCGGCAGTATCCCATTGTTTCCATTGAGGATGGTATGGCCGAGGACGATTGGGACGGCTGGAAAACGCTGACCGAGGCGCTGGGCGCGACCACGCAGCTGGTCGGCGATGACTTGTTCGTGACCAATACGGAGCGGCTGGGAGACGGGATCCGGAAAGGAATCGCTAACTCCATTCTCATCAAGGTGAATCAGATCGGAACTTTAACCGAAACGTTAGACGCAATGGCGATGGCGGCGAAGGCCGGCTACACCTCCATTGTGTCGCATCGATCGGGCGAAACCGAGGACGCGTTCATCGCGGATCTGGCGGTGGCGACTAACGCCGGGCAGATCAAGACCGGTTCGGCTTCGCGCACGGATCGCATGGCGAAGTACAACCAGTTGCTGCGTATCGAGGAGGAGTTGGGCAAGTCGGCGCGCTACGCGGGGCGGGAGGCGTTTCGCAGGTAGGCGACTTCCCTGCCCGGATTTCAGGGTTTGGCTTCCGCCTCGTAACGGCGCAGAAACGTCGATAATCCAGCGTCTTCCAACGATTTCTTGATGCGGGACATTTCCGCGCTCGACGGAATGGGGCCGATCAGGACCCGAAAGATACGGTCGTCCGGGCCGGGAGCGACGATCGAGGGAAAGCCCATGCGACGGAGGCCTTCGCAAAACACTGCGCCCACGCCGCGCTCGACGGCGGCCATCTGCAGGAAGACTTCGCCGGGCTGGGGCACGCGGAAGACAGGGTCACTCCAGGCCGGGTTGACGGCAGGTTTTATGGGTGCAGGCGCGCCGCCGCCGGTACGAAGCAGTCCGGGACGAGCGTCCGGAGGCGTGAAGTCGATCCGCGGGGGTTCGACCGGCATAGACATCCGGCCCGCGACGTAGAAGACCGAGGCGGCGATCGCGATCAGGGTCAGGACGACGAAGGCAACGCTGGCTACCTGGGCCCTGCCCATGACGATCTCGAAGTCGGCGGGGGCGGAGGGTTCCGGCGTGGGATACGCTATGCCGGCGGTTTCCACCGTCGGGGGTGCCTCGGGCTGGGTTTCCGTCGCGGGCTCGGTGAATAGCTGTTGCATGGCCTTGCTTTGGGTCTATCGGCCAAAACAAGGGGAAACTGTGGGTCTGCCGTCAGGCGCGCGGCTGGTTGGTCGTGAAGAGATACCGGTGAATCTTCCACACCGAGTTTTCGCGGCGGAATATGAACAGCTCATTGTTGCCTTCCCGGACCTCGACGCCTGCCGCCAGGATGCGGGTTTGCCCCGCCGAGCTCGTCCGAGCCCAAGCCCAGTCGCCAGTTTCCTGCACTTCGTGGATGTCAAAATGGACCGACAGTTTGATCGTCTCGAACACGTGCTCATAACCACGACGCACGGCATCGCGGCCGATCAGCGCGGGGGCGTGCTGCGGCATGAACACGGGTTCGCTGCCGAAGAGGCCAAGGATCGTGTCGATATCGTTGCCATTGAGCGCTGTTTCGTAGCTCTCTAAGACGGATTGGACGGTGCTGGTTTTCAAGTTTGAACTCTCCTGGATTGAGATTCCCATTATTCCTGCAGTGGTACAATAGACAAGAATGAGAAGCACTATTGCATAGGTGGAATTATGGATGCTTCCCCAGATCTCAACGCCATGGTTCTGTTCGCCCAAGTGCTCCAACTCGGCAGCTTTTCCGAAGCTGCACGCAGGACCGGTGTTCCTGTCTCCAGCCTGAGCCGAAAGATCAGCGGGCTGGAACGTCAGTTGGGGGTGCGACTGCTCGAGCGGACCACGAGATCCCTGAACGCAACCGAAGCGGGTCGCGAGTTTTTCTTGCATTGCCAGCGGCTTATGGAGGCCGTTGAAGGGGCCCAGGCTTCTCTCCAGCGGCGCAAAGCCGAGATAGCGGGAACGCTGCGGCTGGCTGCTCCACCCAGTCTGTCGGACTTGATTCTGGTGCCCTTGATCCAGACCTTCGTCGCACGCTATCCGAAGGTCACTGTGAAAATCCTGGTGACTGACCGGCACCTCGACATGGTCGAAGACGAGGTTGATGTCTCGCTGCGGGTGGGTCCCCAGGCGGAAAGCAGCCTCATCGTCAGGCATTTGCTGCGTTACCGGCACATACTGGTCGCGGCGCCTGCTTACCTCGCGAGCGCCGATCCGCCGCAGCATCCCGCGGACCTGGGACGACACCGGTTACTCGGCTTCGCCAAGTGGTTCGGCGATGTGCGCTGGAAGTTGTCCGACGGAAGCGAGGTTCAGCAGCCGCGGGTCCAACTATCGTTGGGCATCAACGATTATGCCGGGATTCTTCGAGCAGCCATTGCGGGCATGGGGGTGGCCGAGGTACCGTCGATCCTTTGCCGGAAGGAGTTGCGCGAGGGGCAGTTGAGAGCGGTGATGCCCACATGGCAGTTCGACGAAGTCGATCTTTCAGCCTACTATTTGACTCGACGGCATCCTTCGCGCGTGGTCGAGCTGTTTCTCGCACATTGCTCCGCTCATATGGAGAAGATCTTCCAGGATTCCGACGTTCGCGACTCGGGCGCGGAAGCCGGCAGGGTCAACAGGTAAGGCTCTCCTGGTTCTGCGGTGCTTCAGGAGGACGCCCACTTATCGCTAGCGTTCAGCGTGGGTGCGAAGCGGCCGGTCTACTCTCCCAGTGCCGCCCTGATGTCCTTCATCAGCAAGTA
>CAYOQB010000132.1:0-14460 GCA_964406035.1 uncultured Solibacteraceae bacterium
CGTATAACGCATTCCAGGGCAAGAAGAACCTGGTGACGGTTCCGGAGATCACGCATTATGGGATCTACTCCACCGCGTTTCAGCAGTCCAACAAGCTGGCGCTCGACTGGTACGACAAGCACCTGAAAAACTAACGCTCTGGCCGAGAAGAGCGAACGACGATGCGCCGCAAGTCCGATCAGGACCTGCGGCCTCCCCTGCTTTGGGAATCCGCTCTCAAACAAGTACTCTTTCCTGACAGTTCGTTTACCAGTAGTGAAGGACTATACACCCCGCTACTCGTATTCTGACTTCACCTGGAGGAGATCTCTTGAAGTCTGTTGCCCTCACTCTCACACTTGCCGCGGTTTGCTGCGCCGCGGCGAAAGACGTTACTTTCCATCGCGACGTGCTGCCCGTCCTGCAGAACCGATGCCAGGGGTGCCACCGTCCCGGAGAAGCGGCTCCGTTCTCGCTGCTCACCTACAAAGACGCCCGTCCGTGGGCTAAGGCGATTCGCCAGGCCGTCGCCTCGCGCAAGATGCCGCCCTGGTTCGCGTCGCCCGCTCATGGCAAGTTTCTCAACGACCCATCCATGACGGCGGCGGAAATCGCGACCATCACGTCTTGGGTAGATGCCGGCGCGCCGGCGGGAAATCCCGCCGATGCCCCCAAACCGCTCCGTTTTGCGGAGGGCTGGAACATCGCCCCGCCAGACGTTGTCTTTGATGCCCCGCCCTTTTCGATCCCTGCTTCGGGCGAGGTGGAGTATCAGTACCTGCTGATCCCCACCCGATTTGCCGAGGATCGCTGGGTTCAGATGGCAGAGGCGCGTCCCGGCGCTCGCGAACAAGTGCATCACATCCTGGTCTACATCCGGGAACCCGGATCCAATTGGATGCGCGAGCTGAAGCCCGGCGAATGGTATTACCCGAAGCGTGCCCCCGGTGTTCGGACGGAAGAAGCGGTCCCGGTGGACCTGCTTACCGGGTACGCCCCCGGATTTCCTCCCGCAATTCTCCCGGAGGGCCTTGGAATCCTGGTGAAAGCCGGAGCGGAGATCATCCTGCAGATGCATTACACGGTCAACGGAAAGGCTTCGGAGGACCGCACGCGATTGGGTCTGGTGTTCGCGAAGCAGCCTCCGCAGATGCGCGTTTTCACAGGCGCGGCGTCGAACACCAAGCTGGCGATCCCGCCGGGCGCGGCGAACCACCGGGTGGATTCCACCCTCCCGGTGACCACGGATGCGCTGCTCATCGGAATGGCGCCGCACATGCACATGCGCGGGAAATCGTTCCGGTATGATGCCGTGTATCCGGACGGCAGGCGCGAGACGTTACTGGACGTTCCCCGCTACGATTTCAACTGGCAGTTGCAGTACGCCCCGGCCAAGCCGCTACCGCTGCCGGCCGGATCGCGGATTGAGTGTTCGGCTGTGTTCGACAACTCCGCAAACAACCCGTTCAACCCCGATCCCAAGGCGACCGTCCGCTGGGGCGACCAGACCTGGGAAGAGATGATGATCGGGTTTGTGTACCTTGCGGTGGACGCCGGACTGGATCAGAGCAAACTCGTGCGAGAGCGAACTTCGCTCGCAAGCCGCTAGCTCGTCGGGCGGCATACCTGGCTCGTATGCCGCCTCCATCTACTGCACGCGGCCCATCGCCTCGCGCAGGGCTCGCTCCAACTCGCCTACTGCGGCAACCGCCTGGGAGGTTGGCTCTGCATCGGCGCCCTGCAGCACGTTGAACAACTGGGACAACTCCCCGTTGATTCGTACCAGCGCGGTATCCGAAGTTCCTTCCCGCCGCGCCCGCAGGATCGCCTCGCGGCTCTGGCGCATCAGGTCCGTCAGCTTGAGAGACAGATCGTGCTGCTGCTGAAGTGCGGGCAGCGGCGTTTTCACTCGGGGATCCAGCTTGACCGTGAGCGTGCGGGAGATCGTCTTGCCTCCCGCGGTCAGGCGAACCGTGTATTCGCCCGGCATCACCCAAGCGCCGCGTGGCTCCAGCGGGGTGTTCCGGACGATCGCGGCGATCGGATAGGACCGGCGCAGCGCCGCGGGAGCCTCGTGGCGCAGATCCCAGACGAATCGATGCATGCCGGCCTTCGCCGGTGGAGGCTGATGCGGACGGATCCAGAAAGTGGGAAGCTGGATCGCGTTGGCGTCCAGCTCGTCCTTCGCGTCCGTGCTGCTGTACTTGCGGATCAACTTGCTCGTTTTGTCGAGCACCTCAATCGTGACCGGCGAATCCGCGGGCAGCCAGTAGTACAGAATCGCGCCGTCCGGCGGGTTCTCGCCCGCAGGTTCTTCCGGGGGCAGCGGAGTGTCGGTGTACTTGTTCCACCGCACGCGGTACGCAGCCGAGGGCGTGAACAGCACCGGCGAGGACACATCCGGCTTCGCCGCCAATTCCCGCAGCGGGGCGACATCGTCCAGAATCCAGAACGACCTGCCGTGCGTACCCACCACCACATCGTTGTCCTTCAGGACCAGATCACGAATGGAGGTCGCGGGCATGTTCAGGCGGAGCGGATGCCAGTTTTCTCCGTCATCCGGCGAGAACCAAACGGAGCGTTCTGTCCCGGCGAAGAGCAGGCCCTTGCGCACCGGGTCCTCGCGGACTGCATTCACAACTTCGTTCTCCGCGATCCCCTTGACGATCCGCTTCCAGGTCTTGCCGCCGTCGCGGGTGCGGTAAATATGCGGCCTTAAGTCGTCCAGGCGGAAGCGGTTCACGGCGGCGTACGCGGTGTTGGCATCGAATCGCGAGGCGTCGAGTTGGGAAATCTTGCTCCACGGAGTGAGGTCCGGCGGGGTGACGTTGGACCACGTCTTGCCGCCGTCCCGGGTGACGTGAATCAGACCGTCATCCGTGCCGACCCAGATGGTGTTCACATCTTTGTACGAAGGCGCGAGCGAGTAGATCACGCCGCGCCGGCGCAGCTTGTCAGGGTCGCTGTACGGCTGGATACTGGAGGGCGCGTCGTACGATTCGCGGGAAAGATCGGGGCTGATGATGTCCCACTTCTTCCCGCCGTTCACGGTCTTGAACAGAACGTTGCCCGCCAGGTAGAGCGTTTTCGGATCCACCGGCGAGAACAGAATCGGCGCGGTTCGCAGGAAACGATAACGCCCGCGCCGCACGGCCTCCGGCGCGATGTTCTGCACCTCACCGGTGCGCATGTCGAAACGCGTCGCCTTGCCTCCATAGATGATGTTGGGATCGAGCGGATCCGGGGCGACGTAGCCATACTCCTCGACTCCCACCGGACGCCATTCGCGGAATGTAATCTGGCCGTGGTCGCCGCGGCTGACAATGCCTACGGACCCGGACTCCTGCTGGCCGCCGTAGACGCGATAGGGGAACTGGTTGTCGGTGATCACGTGGTAAAACTGCGCCGTGGGCTGGTTATACCAACTGCTGTACGTCTCGCCTCCGTTTACCGTGATGATCGCCCCCTGATCCGTGGCGTAGATCCAGATATCGGGGTTTAGCGGGTTGATCCAGATGGTGTGGTAATCGTCGCCGCCGGGCGCGCCACGGATCGCGGTCCAGCTTTTGCCGCCGTCTTCGGATTTGTACGCAGCGATGTTCGCTACGAAGACCACGTCGGGGTTCTTCGGGTGGACGCGCACGCAGGCGAAGTCGGACCCGCGTCCCCACAAACGCCCATCGGTCGCAACGCGGGTCCAGGATCCGCCGGCGTTATCCGAGCGGTACAATCCGCCCAGCCGGGGCGCGTCAACGAGAGCGTAGATCCGGTTCGGGTCAGAAGGCGCGATGCCGATCCCGATTCGCCCGAGGCGGTCCGCCGCGCCCGGCAGTCCGTTGGTCAGCGGCTGCCAGGTCTCGCCGTTGTCCGTTGACTTGAAGAGCCCGCTGCCGGGACCCTCAAACGCGCCGTTCTCCCAGGGCGCCTGCCGCGCCTCCCAAAGGACGGCGTAGACGATCCGCGGATTCGCGGGGTCGAAGGCGACGTCCACAGCGCCGGTGTGCTCGTTTTTGTACAGGACCTTCTTCCAGGTTGCGCCGCCGTCCATGGTGCGGAACAGGCCGCGCTCCTGGTTGGCGCCATACGGATGCCCCAGCACTGCGGCGAACACGCGGTTGGGATCGCGAGGGTCGACAATGATGCGGCTGATCTGCTGTCCCTCGCGAAGGCCGGTGTTGCGCCAGGTCTTCCCGCCGTCGGTGGTCTTGTAGACGCCGTCGCCGACCGAGAGATCAGGGCGCTGCAAGCCTTCGCCAGTGGCGACATAGATCACGTCGGGATTCGAAGGTGATACCGCGAGGTCGCCGACGGACCCCGTCGGCTGGTCATCGAAGATGGGGTTCCAGGTCCGGCCATAGTCGGTGGTCTTCCAGACTCCGCCGTTGTTCACGCCGATGAAAAACACATTCGGTTTGGAGGGGATTCCCTCCGCGCCGACGGTGCGCCCGCCGCGATGCGGGCCGATCATGCGCCATCGCAATCCGGAATACATGCGGGTGTCGAGGGACTGCGCGAGCAGGGTTGTGCCGATCAGCGCGAGAACAAAACGCATGTGCGTGATTGTATATCGGCCACACCTCAGTGCGGCGCCCGAATCAGTCCGGAGTGTCCAGCTTCGAATCCAGATACGCCAGATAAACAGTGATCAACCGATACGTACGGTAATAGCTTTCCAGATGCACGGCTTGGATTTGATCCCGCGGGCTGTGTAAGACTGGCCAAGTCTCCTGCGTAATTGAGTGCAGCTCGATGGTTTTCACTTTCTTCTGCCGGAAGCTGAGTCCGTCACTCAGGCCGACCTTATCCACGTCCACGCGACCGAGCGGAAGCTCCATCGATTGCGCGACTTCGGCGAGGCGCAGGAGCAGATCCTTGTCTGATTGCGATCCTGCCACCTTGCTATCGGTAAGTCCGAGGCTGTCCAAATTCACCATCGCTCGAATGCGCTCCAGGCCAGCCTTACCGAGCTGCTTCACGAATGCTTTGGATCCGAGAAGTCCCTCTTCCTCCGCTGAGAACCCGACAAAAATCATTTCGTGGCGGCGAGGCTCACCTTTCAGGCTCAGGAAGAGTGCCGGTAGCAGCGCTGCGCCGGTCCAGTTGTCCACTACACCCGCGGACCCTTTGCCCGTGAAATCGTAGTGGGCACCAACGACGATCGCGTGTTGGCTGGATCCGGGGAAGCGGCAGATGATGTTCGGCGGTTTCGATTTGTGAAAGGACTGCTCCTCTACTGAAGGGCAGCCGGCCGCGGAAAACGCTCTCTTCAACTCCTCAGCCCGGGCGGAGTTTGTTGCGGGCGCCGACTGCAGCCGGCGCTCCAGGTCGCCCTGAGGCAGGGTCGAAAACTTGATGTCCTCGGCCGCGAGCAGCGGCGCGAGAACCAGCAGAAGATGTGGTCGCAATTACACTCCCGCTGCTTTTTCCTTGCCCCACTGCGCGAACGACTTGCCCGATTCCGCAAGCTGCACCAGCAGCGGGGCGGGAGCCCAAAGCTCCCCGTGGCGAGCTTCGAACTCGCGGATCCGTGCCAGGACGTTCTTCAGGCCCACCGCATCGGCGTGCCACATCGGCCCGCCGCGATAGGTGGGGAAGCCGTAGCCGTTCAAATAGATGATGTCGATATCGACGGGACGCAGGGCAAAGCCTTCCTCCAGAATGCGGGCGCCTTCGTTCACCAGCGCGTAGAGCAGCCGGTCGGAGATTTCCTGCCGGTCAATCGCGCGCTGCTCGATGCCCGCGGCCGCGCCCCACTCATGCACCTGCTTCTCGATTTCGGCGTCGAACACGCGGTTGCGCTGTTCATCGTACTTGTACCAGCCGGCCGAGGTCTTTTGGCCGTAGCGCCCTGCTTCACACAGGCGATCCTCGGCGAGAGGCTGGCGGACGCCGGGCTTGTTCAGGTGCCGGAACTCCTTGCGAATACGCCAGCCGACATCCAGCCCGGCCAGATCGCCCGTGGCCAGCGGGCCCATGGCCATGCCGAAGTCATACATGACGGCATCCACATCCGCGATTCCGGCGCCTTCCTCCACCAGGAACTGCGCCTCACGCCGGTATGGGTGGAACATGCGGTTGCCCACGAAACCGCGGCAATTGCCCACCAGCACGCCGATCTTTCCGATCTTCTTCGACAACTGCATGCAGGTCTGGATCACATCCTTGCCGGTCGCCGCGCCCCGAACCAGTTCCAGCAGCCGCATCACGTTGGCGGGAGAGAAGAAGTGCGTGCCGATCACACTGTCAGGACGCTTCGTTGCGCTGGCGATCTCGTCAATGGAGAGCGTGGAAGTATTCGAGGCCAGGATCGCGCCGGGCTTGCAGATCTCGTCCAGCTTGGCGAAGATCTCCTTCTTCAGCGCCATGCCCTCGAAAACAGCTTCGATGACCATGTCGACTTCGCCGAACCCGTCGTAGGTGGTGGTGGGCGTGATGCGCGCCATGCGTTCGTCCATCACCGCTTGCGAGAACCGGCCCTTCTTGACGGAGTTCTCGTAGTTCTTGCGAATGGTGGCCATGCCTTTGTCCAGGGCCGCCTGATCCGCTTCCTTCAGCAGCACCGGAATGCCGGCATTCGAGAACACCATGGCGATTCCGCCTCCCATGGTGCCCGCGCCGATTACCGCGATCCGGTTCACCGGCAGAACGGGTGTGTCCTTCGGAATGTCGGGGATCTTGGCCACTTCCCGTTCGCCGAAGAAGACGTGAATCAGCGCCTTGGACTGATCGCTGTGCAGGCACTCCCGGAACAGGCGCGCTTCCTCCGCCAGGCCCTCCGGGAAGGGCATCTTCGTGGCTGCCTCCACGGCATCAATCGCCTTCTGCGGAGCCATCCAGTTGCGGAACTTCTTCGAATATTCCTTGCGAGCCTGCGCGAACACCTCCGCCGTGGCATCGCCGAGCCTATCCTGCCGGTCCCGCGAGCGCGGCACCGGCTTGCCGGCTACTTCGCGCGCGAATGCGATGGCGCCCGCCAGCAGGTCGCCTTCGATGACGCGATCCAGGATGCCGGCTTTGGCCGCATCGGCAGCTTTCACCGGATCCCCGCCAGCGCACATGTCGATCGCGACCTTGACACCGGCCAGTCTCGGCAAGCGCTGCGTGCCCCCTGCGCCCGGAATAATCCCCAGCTTCACTTCCGGCTGACCCACCTGCGCCGAAGGAACCGCCACACGGTAGTGGCAGGCCATCGCCGTTTCCAACCCGCCCCCGAACGCCGTGCCATGGATCGCGGCCACCACAGGCTTGGCGCTCAATTCCATCTTGTTCAACACGCCATTGAAATCGATGCCGCCCTTGCGTTCGCCGCTGGTAACCTTGCCGAACTCGCGAATATCGGCGCCTGCGATGAAGGTTCTGCCGCCGCCGATCAGCACCGCCGCCTTCAGCGTGTCGTCCTTGGCGATCTGGTCGATCGCCGCGTCGATTCCTTCCGGAACGCCGGGGCTCAATGCGTTCACCGGCGGATTCTGAATCGTGATCACCGCGACGTCGCCGTCGCGCGTGAAGCTAACCAGTTCGCTCATGACAAAACCTCGCTTGAAGAATCAGGCCTGCGCGGGGCGCGATGCGCGGTCCACCACCAGCCTGGCGATCCGCTCCCGATGGTACGTCGCGTCGCCCAGCGCGATTTCGTTCGCCTTGGCGCGGCGATAGAACAAGTGGACGTCGTTCTCCCAGGTAAAGCCCATTCCGCCGTGCACCTGAATGCCCCGGTTGCCCACCTCGCGACCCGCGTCGCTGGTGTATGCCTTTGCCACCGACACGGCCGCCTGCGCGTCCGCCGTGCTCTCCTGCAGGGCATAAGCCGCGTAGTAAGACGCCGAGCGCGAGCTCTCGGTAAACACCAGCATGTCCGCGCACTGATGCTGCACAGCCTGGTAGATGCCAACCGGCTTTCCGAACTGTTTCCGGGTCTTGACGTAGGCAACGGCGATGTCCATCACGCGCTGCATGCCGCCGGTGGTCTCCGCCGACAGCGCCATCGCGCCGATATCCGCCATGCGCTCCAGGGCACGGCGTGCAGCAACGCCGGAGGCGAGCAGCTCGCTGGCTTCCACGCAGTCGAACGTGAGCTTATAGAGCTTGCGGGTGAGATCCAGGGCGGGCATGGGCGTAATCGCCAGCCCGGAGGCTTTCGCCTTGACAATCCACAACGTAAGCTCGCCATCGCGCATCGCGGGGACAATCAGGATGTCGGCGGCGGCAGCGTCGGTCACGAACATCTTCGTGCCGCTCAGCAAGTCTCCGGTCACCTGCATCTTCACCGCGTCGAAGGTCCAGTTCGCGCTCGTCTCCAGCAGCGCGACCGTCGCGCGCATGGTTCCCTCGCAGATGGGCTGCAGGTACTTCTTTTTCACAGCATCCGAGCCCGCCGCGTCCAGCAGCGTTCCGGCCAGGATCACGCTGGAGAAGTAGGGGCCGGGAACTAAAGCCATTCCCATTTCCTCCAGGAGCACCGCGAGTTCCACCATCCCGAGGCCCAGCCCGCCGTACTCCTCCGGGAAGATCGCGCCCAGGTAGCCCTGCTCCGCCATCTTGCTCCACAGGCCGGCGTGATAGCCGTCGCCTTCTTCCATTAGGCGCCGGACCTCCGCCATCGGGCACTCCGCGGCGAAGAACTTCCTCGCATTCGTCTTCAAGATGTTCTGTGATTCGCTCAATCCGAATTGCATGTTGGTTCTCTCCGCGCTTAGTAGCTCTTGGGAAGGCCGAGCACGCGCTCGCCGATGATATTTCGCTGGATCTCGCTGGTGCCCGCTTCGATCGTGTTGCCGCGGGTCCGCAGGTATCCATACGCCCACAATCCGCCGTCAAATGCGTCTTCCGCGCCGGATTCCAACTGTGCGTACGGTCCCAGTACTTCCTGCGCCACCTGCTGGAACCGCTGGTTCAGTTCGCTCCACCAGATCTTCTGGATGGAGCCTTCCGCGCCGGGGACTCCGGAATGCGAAATGCGCGAGAACGCGCGCATCTGGTTCAGGCGCATCAGCTCAATCTCGATATAGCTCTGCGCCAGCTTCTGCCGGAGCACCGGGTCCTGGGATGCGGGCGCACCGTTCCGCTCCACCTGATGCGAAAGTTCAATCAGCCGGTTCAGGCTGCGCCGGTAATTCACCTGCAAACCCGCGCCGAAGGTGCCGCGTTCGTGCATCAGCGTCCCGATGGCCACGCTCCAGCCTTCGCCCACCTTCCCGACCACGTTCGCCACGGGAACGCGCACATCGCGGAAGAAGATCTCGTTGAATTCGCTTTCGCCGGTGATCTGCTTCAGCGGCCGGACGTCCACGCCGGGCGATTTCATGTCCACCAGCAGCACCGTCAGCCCTTTGTGTTTCTCCGATTGGGGGTCGGTCCGGACCACCAGTTCGCACCAGTCCGCCGCCCACCCGTAGCTGTTCCAGACTTTCTGCCCATTGACCACAAAGTGGTCGCCGTCGAGCTTGCCTTCGGTCCGCAGCGCCGCCAGATCGCTTCCGGCGTTCGGTTCGGAGAAGCCCTGGCACCATATCTCCTCCCCGCTCAATATCTTAGAGAGGTACCGCGACTTCTGGGCATCGTTGCCGAAAGCGATGATCGTGGGTCCGATCAGCCCCAGGCCCAGCGTGTTGGCGAACGGAGGCGCCTCCGCGCGAGCCATCTCTTCAATGAAGATCACCTGCTCCATCGTGCTCGCGCCCCGGCCGCCGTATTCCTTCGGCCAGTGGATTCCCACCCATTTGCCCTCGAACGCTTTCCTCTGCCACTCGCGCAGATAACGGAACCGCTCGTGGACATTCGGATTCGTGCGCATCTGGGGCCAGTCCTTGGGGACGTTGGCCGTGAACCAGGCGCGAACCTCGTCTCGAAACTGTTGTTCTTGGGGGGTCAGGTTGAGATCCATGGCGTAACTCGAAGTGTTCCATGATATCGAAGCACCGGAGCTGTCGGCGGCGTTGTATAGGAGCGGTACACGCGAGCGGTCCTGGCGCGTTCTCTTTGTCAAGTAAACTCGAGTAACCAATCCGGCGAGACTGCGTCCATGAACGCAAAGATGCTTCGGAGATCCGCTGTTGCCCTCGCGCTTGCGCTGCCCCTCTTGGGCCACGACCCGGAGCACGATCGGCGTTGGCTGGAGGATCTGACGGCGCTGCACACCGACTTGCCGCGCCTCCATCCCAACCTGTTCAGCAAGATGACACGCCGGCAGTTCGACGCCGCCGCCGTGGCCCTGGCCGCCGCCATTCCGCAGTTGTCCAACCCGGAGATCATCACCCGCATGGCCGCGATGATCGCCCTGGCCGGCGACGCGCATACCTCGCTGAGCCTGACCCAGAAACCGGCGGAAATGGCCCGATTCCCGCTCCAGTTCCGGTGGTTTTCCGACGGCCTGTTTATCACCGGCGCGACGGCGGAATACCGGAACGCGATCGGAACCCGTGTGTTGAAGATCGGCGGTTATGAAACGGACGCGGTCTTCCGCCAGATCAAGACCCTGATTTCGCATGAGAACGACTATTGGGCCCGGCAGATCAGCAGGGACTACTTCGCGTCAGCCGATGCTCTGGCCGCGCTGCGCGTGATTCCGTCCGCGGCCAATGCCACCTTCGAGGTCATCACCGTGACCGGGACGATTCTGAACGTCGCCGTGGCGTCGATGCCCTCCGCGTCCGCGCCTGCCCTCGAGTTCGACCCGGCATCCCACGGTAATCCGCTGCCGTTGTACCGCCAGAATGCGGGACGCAACTACTGGTGGACCTACCTGGAAACGCTGCAGTTGCTGTACATGAAGTACACGGTGTGCCGCAACGATCCGGAGCGGCCCTTCGCGCAGGTTGCGCAGGAGTTTCTGGCGGCTTTCGACTCGCAGCCGGTGCGCAAGGTGGTGATCGACTTCCGCGGCAACGGGGGCGGCGATTCCTCCGTGATCAACCCGCTTTTTGAAGGCCTGCAGCAGCGCCAGGGCCGGTTGCAGGAAGGCGTTCGCGCCTATGCGCTGATCGACAACGGCGTCTTCTCCTCGGGCATGATGAACGCCGCAGATTTCTCGGGCCAGAGACCCTTTGCCTTCGTGGTGGGCGAACCGACCGGCGGCAAGCCGGTGCACTTCGGCAATGTTTCTTCGCTCACCCTTCCGAACTCCCGTCTCGTGATCAGCTATTCCACGCGCTTCTTCGATTCGCCCCTGAAGGAGGAAGCCGTGATGCCGGACACGCCGGTGCTGCTCAGCTCGGCCGATTATTTCGCGCGGCATGATCCGGTGCTGGCCGCGGTGCTTGCCGGATCGCCCGGCGATACCGCCCGGTGGACCGGCGATGTCGCGACGTTGAACGGCGCCAGCTTCCGCGACGGTGCTCCGCTGGCCGGCGGATCGCTGGCGACAATGTTTGGCGATTTTTCGTCGCTGCCCGCGGGCGATGCAACGGCTGTGCCGCTCCCACAATCCCTGAACGGAGTCGAGCTGAAGGTGGCGGGCAAGGACGCGCCGCTGATTGCCGTGCGCGCCGGCCAGATCAACTTTCAGGTCCCGCAGGGGATCGCCGACGGGAACGCGCCGGTGCAGGTGAGCCTGAACGGAAGGAGCATTGGGGAGGGCACGGTGGAGATCGCCGCCACCGCGCCCGGGCTCTTCCCGCTGGGGGTAACGCTAGGCCGCCAAGGCGCCGTACTCAATCAGAATTTCACCGTGAACGGCGAATCGAATCCGGCGCTGCCGGGCGAGATCGTTCAGATCTTCGGAACCGGGGCGGGAGCAGTGACCCCCGAAATCGTCGACGGCGCCGCCGCTACTCGATTGACGGAGACTGTCGTGCGGCCGCAAGTCCTTTTAGGCATGCAGCCCGCCGAGGTGCTCTATAGCGGCATGTCCGCGCAGTTCCCGGGATTCTGGCAGATGAATGTGCGCGTGCCGTCGGGAGCCTCGGGCGCGATGCCGGTGTTTGTTATCCAGGGCAGCCGGGCGTCCAATGGGATCACGGTGGTCGTGCGGTAGGGGACTGCTGATCCATCAGGCGCCTTTGTAATTGAGAACGGGCTTGAGAGTCCTGGTCACCTTCACCAGGTCTTTCTGAGCACGCAAGACCGCCCGGATGTCCTTATAGGCCGACGGAGCCTCGTCCCGAAGCTGATCGCTCATTCGGAAGTCATACCAGACTCCGGCCATCTGCCTCCGCAGTTCGCGCTCCGTGATCTTGTGAAGAGCCGCCGTCCGGCTCAGAGCCCTGCCTGCGCCGTGAGCACTGGAGCACAGGGCCTCTTGCTCGCCGCGTCCTTCCACGTGGAAACTGAGCGTGCCCATCGATCCCGGAAGGACGCCCGCCTCGCCGTTGTGTGCCGGCATCGCTCCCTTGCGATGTACCCAAAGGTTGCGTCCGGCGTGCCGTTCGAGCGCCACATGATTGTGGTCGGTGGCGATCAGCGTCTCCCAGCAAACCTGCGCGTCCACATCGTCAGCCAGGACGTCACCTACCAATTCCGCGATCGCCTGGCGCGACGCCGCGGCGTAGCGGCGCGCCCAGGAGGCGTCGTGGAGGTACTCTGCGCCGGCTTTCGAGGCAGCCTCCAGCCCGCGAAGCCTGCTCTCCGTGGGCTGTGCGCGTGCGAGGTGATGATCGCGAATTGCCGGTCCCACCGCCCGCGACCCGCTGTGCACCATCAGCCACAGCCGGCCGTCCTCGTCCGACTGCAACTCCAGGAAGTGGTTTCCACTGCCGAGAGTGGCGAATTCCAGCGCGCCTTCGCCGCGCCGGAGGCTGTCGAGACCGGGATCACTCAGCGCGTCCTCCGACACGTCGCGCGGTTGAGGGATCGCGGACGCCCGGTTCCGCCGGCGCGCGGGCACGGCCCGGCCGAGATCCCGCAGGACGCGGCCGGCGATCTTTGGAGATGCAAGAACTGCAGCCTCAATATTCAGAGCCACAGCCAGCATTCCGCACCCGATGTCGCCGCCCACCGCCTGAGGATAGATGAGCGCGGAGGTGGCGACCGCCACCCCGACGCACACGTCGGACGATAGGTGGACGTCGGGCATGACTGCGACGCGATGGACGTCCGGGGCCCGCCGCAGCCGGTCGATTGCCAGCACGACGTCTGAGTTCACTGGTTCTGCCAGCCACATCCGGGCTGGAGCCGGGATCACGCTAGTCATCGGCGCCTCCGTCCCCGAACGCTGGCACGAAGTACAGTTCGGGCGCACGCTTTCGAGTGATCGCCATGGCGACCTCCGCGCGAAGACGCGGAGCCTCGCGCCTGAGGAGGGCCAGGACGTCAGCCACCTGCTGACCATCGGCCGTTACGTGCACCAGCAGCCGGCCGCAATCCGGCGCCGGCGTAACCTCTTCGATGAAGACACCGGCGATACCCCCGCCGGCAAGGGCCAGATTGAGAGTTCGGCAAACCTGATGGCAAAATTGCCTGGTTTTCCGCTGCGCCTGCCTTTCGGCTGAGGATCGCTCGGATTCTCCGCCGGCTAATGCTTCGGCGAAGGCCGCATCCTCCACAAGCGCTGAGTCTTGGAATCGATGTTTCCGTTTTTTCAAGAAGGGACTCCCTATCACGCACCCGCGCACCTTGCCACGCGCACACACGTGTGCTGTGGCAGTCAACTTGGATTGGTTGAAAGCGATGGGAGCCTGTCCGCGGGGGTTAGGCTAACCGGCGGCGGGCAGGTTCATCGGGTTGTATGCAATAGGGGACATGGTCTCCTCCCGATCGCCAGGCCGCGAGGCACTTGCCCACGAACCCGGCCTGATCATTATCGCCGCGAGGGAAGACCGGGTGCAAGCGCCCGGTGCGGTGCGTCAATCCTGGGAGGGAACGAGGGGTTCGATCCACTGAATCAAACGAGGGAGATCGGTTGTAGTCGTTCTCCAAATCTCTTCAAGCTCCACGCCTTCGTAAAAGTGAATCAACTTGTCGCGCATCCCAGCGATCAGCTTCCACGGTACCTCCGGATGCGCCGCACGGAATTCCGGACTTAGCCGCTTTACGGCTTCGCCGATAACCAGCAGTTGATGAAGGATGGCCGATTGCGTTTTTTTATCGCGCGTCAAAATACGGCTCCGCGCTTTCGAGAATCGTTTCGCGGCGGATCCAGTTGGAACTTCTCTCGATCGCTTTCTGCGAGACCAAATCGACCTTGCGGCCCAGAATGCGCGAAAGCTCTTCTTCCATCGCGACGTGGTCCAGGAGGCTCCAGTCCGCCCCCGGCGAGAAGCTCACGAGGAGATCCACATCACTGTGTGGGCCGAAGTCCTCACGCAATGCAGATCCAAACAGACGCAACCGCTTGATTCTCCAGCGATGGCAGAACTCTTCCAAATCCGCGTGCGGTATCGGTATGCTTGACCGGCCCATGGCGAAGGGTTCCTGCTTGCAGGATAACAGGGCGTCGTCTTGGCGTACAGCCGCGGGAGAAATGGTCGGGGCGAGAGGATTCGAACCTCCGACCTCCTGGTCCCGAACCAGGCGCTCTAGCCAGGCTGAGCCACGCCCCGAACCCTT
>CAYOQB010000133.1:0-14424 GCA_964406035.1 uncultured Solibacteraceae bacterium
GACCTTCCCCCAATCCCCGCCTGACCCGGCAGACTCAGAGTTTAGGCGTCCCATTCGGAGAGGCTGCTCGGTCGACGGAGCGTGCTGGGCAATGGAAAGCTCGCCACGTCTTCCGCTCCTCTTCGATGATGCGCTTCGAGGCCTAACCGGTGAAGCTCCGCCTCCTCTGGACCGGAGAGCTGAGGAAGGAGGGCCTCCCACACGAGCTGAAAACGATTTCTCTCCGCCGCGAGCTCGAGACGATTAGCGGGACTTGGTCCCGAGCCCGCATGATCCGCGCCGACCACATAGCCGCGGTGTTCCAATAACTTCGAATCGTAGGCCGACAACGACTGTCGATCCACCTTTGCAAGTTGCAGTCTCTTGTCCAGCCGCTCACTTAAGCGCCCGCACGCGAACGCCTTTAGCCTGTCGAGCCCTGATGTGGAGGCGCTTGTCTCGCACCAGTGCTCAATCGCTAGTCGATAGGTATCCCAGTAGCGCAGGGTTGGGGACCAATACCTGAAGATTTGCTCCAGCCACACGTCCAGCAAAGTGGACGCGAACATGCGCCCATGGTGTTTCTCTATCAGGGATCTCAACCTCGCTGTTAGTTGGAGATCCCCTTCCAACTCTTCAGGAGTCGGTTCATAACCGAGGGATCGTGCCTCAAGCTGTTTCCAATTGGAGTTTACGAATTGCTGGAGGGTTGCGGTTAGTGAGGCTGGGTCGGAGAAAGTCAGTCCGATCGCCTCAAACCGCTCCAGAGTCAGATCGAGGCTCAGGATACAAGCCAAGTCCATAGTCTCGAAGACCAACAGGATCTCGCCGCCGGTTCGTGCCATGAAAGTCCAAACCTGTTTCTATGCGCCGCCCAGAGAGCTCAACCTCACCCGCGCCACTGTCGCTGAACTCAGGTCTGTGACAGTGGAACTGTCCTGAGCACCCTGAGGAGCACTCATGGAACACCTTCGAACTCACCTTCACCGCTTGCCCTCGACGAAGATCCGCTTTGATCTTGACGGGATGTGGCTTTCAGCTGCTCATTCATACATGGCAAACGATGGAAGTAAATACCGAACTCTGTCTCCCCAAAAAAATCTTGCGGTGGTTGGAGCCCCCAACCACAGTCCTCTTCCCTGAGCAGGGCTGTTAGGACATCGATCAGGAATTGCAGCGTCGTGATATCGCCTTCAATTACGATGTCCGAAACACCCTCTTCATCGGGCCCCTTCGGCAAAAGGCGGACACTTAGGCGAGCCCGTCCGGCATACAATCCTGCGACTTCATCGATGGTCATAGTCTCGCCTCCAGCGTGCATCCCGGCCCAGGTGATCGCCGCGGCCTGACAGGATCACCATCCGCTCATCATCCTTCCCGACGTCAATCCTGAATCCGTCCACGGCGCCGCCCACGCCTTTGTCATCTTAGTGGACCGTCTCAAATCCCGCTCTCTCCAGTCCCAGGCCTCACGCAGCCTTCACCGTCAGCTTTAGTCCGACGCTCTTCTGGAGCACCTGGAGAATCGCAAAGAAATTCGTGGTGTTAGGGTTACCACCTGGGCCGAGCATCCGATGCAGACTCTTGCTGGGCTTCTGGATCTCAGCGGCCAGCCGCTCGAAGCCGATGGTCGCGTTGATCACGTCGCGCAGCAGCGCCTTGCCCGTGGCTTCGTCACCACTCAGATACGCGTTCATCGCTTCCGTCAACAGTGCCTTGCGGAACCTGGCATCCCGCTGCGCACGCTCGAACACGGTTTCTCGGAACGCCTTAGTGATTACCATTGTTTTTGTCCCCGGTTGTACTCGGGCCATGCCTTCCGTGCAGCCATGATCGCAATGCAGTCTGCTTACCTCGGCGACAGCAGATTCCTGAAATATCCTCCTCCCCGCAAGTCCACGCGCTTTTCTTCCAGAACCGCGCCATTCGCGCGGGCGGCTAAGAAATAAATTCCCGGCTTGACGCTCAGTAGATACTCTCCAAACTCATCCGCCACTGTGCATTTCACGTCTACCTTGCCCGCGGAATCGCGAAGGCAGACCTGTACTCCTGCGCCCTTCATCCCAAGAGCACCTATAATGACAGCCTCGCCCGTGATCGGCCCCTCAGTCACCTCTGCAACCGGCAACGCGATGCGGAAGTCCGGCGACCTGTCGATCTGCGCTCGTACCGGGAAATAACGAACGTTCAGAAATCCCGGCAGGCTGGCTTCGAGTGCGATTAATCCAGGCGGAACGGTAACGCAGGCTCGTCCGGACCGATCCGTTCTGGCAAGCCACTGAGCTCCTCCATCGGACATTGCGGACGCTTGGAGACGAGCGCCCGCAAGCGGTTGACCCATCTCGTCGGATACGGTAGCGCAGATCTTCGCAGCCGGACAATTGAGGCCGGCCAAGATCATGGCAGTTGCGAGTCGGAATTTCATATTCGACACCACCCTGATCTTCACACGATATCTTCTTGCCCCCACAGTTCCAAGCACACCTTCCCCGCCATGCAACAATAGCTCCGATGAAAACCGCTCTCCTCCGCGAAATCGGCCAGCCCCTCGAACTCACCGAAATCGACACCCCCCAACCGGGACCCGGCGAGGTTCTCGTCCGCGTCGATGCCTGCGGCGTCTGCCACTCCGACCTCCACCTGGCCGACGGCGATTGGGACATGCTGAAGCCCATCACCAAAACACCTCTGGTGCTGGGACATGAAGTGGCCGGCGTGGTGGTCGCAACCGGGGAGGGCGTCACCGGCATTGCCGCCGGCGATCGCGTCGGCGTTCCCTGGCTCCACTGGACCTGCGGCGAGTGCGAGTTCTGCCGCGAAGGACGCGAAGTCCTCTGCTCCAAGCAGCTCATCACCGGCTGCACCGTGGACGGCGGGTTCGCCGAGTTCATTCGCGCCAAAGCGAGCCACGCCGCCAAGTTGCCCGCATCGCTGAGAACCGAAGAGGCCGCGCCCCTGCTGTGCGCCGGGCTCACCGTTTATCGCGCGCTGAAGCAGTCCGGCCTGCAGTCCGGGCAGCGGTTGTGCGTCGTCGGGATCGGCGGCTTGGGCCACCTCGCCGTGCAAATCGGCAAGGCGATGGGCGCTTCGGTGTACGGGGTCGACGTGGCCGATGACAAGCTGAAGCTCGCCACCGAATGCGGCGCCGACGGCGTGTTCAACGCCGCCGCCGGACCCGTGCACAAGGAAATCAAGAAGCTCGGCGGCATGCACGTCGTGCTGGTGGCTTCCGGATCCAAAGCGGCCTACGAATCCGCCTTCCGCTACCTGCGCAAGGGCGGGACCCTGGCCGTGGTCGGCATGGCGCCCGAGCCCGTGCCGATCTCCACGGTCGCCCTGGTGTCGCTGGAGGCGCGCATCGTCGCCAGCTCCGTGGGCACCCGCCAGGATCTGGCTGAACTGCTGGACCTGGTCGACCGCAACCCCGCCATCCGCTGCCGCATCGAGACCCGCCCCCTGTCCGCCGCTCCCGAGGTTCTCGATCAGATGCGGAAGGGCGAACTGGTCGGCCGGATTGTCCTGACGCCCCACGGATAAAAGAGGCGAAGATCTGGCGAAAACTTCCTTTGAGAGTTATACTGGCTTCTTTGCACCATATCCGTAGAAGCTGGAGGAAAACCGCATGGAAGACAAGGAACGGCAACGGGCGCTGACGGCGGCGCTGGGCCAGATTGAAAAGCAGTTCGGCAAAGGCTCCATCCTACGGCTGGGCGCCAAGGAAAGCGTGGTCCAGGTGCCCGCCATCTCCACCGGATCCATCTCAGTGGATTACGCCCTGGGGATCGGCGGCTTCCCGCGCGGACGCATCTCCGAGATCTTCGGGCCGGAATCTTCGGGTAAAACCACCATTGCGCTGCAGGTGGTGGCGGAGGCGCAGAGGGCGGGCGGCGTGGCGGCGTTCATTGACGTGGAACACGCGCTGGATCCCACCTACGCCCGCAAGCTCGGCGTGGACGTCGACAACCTGCTGGTGTCGCAGCCCGATTATGGCGAGCAGGCGCTGGAGATCACCAACGCGCTGATCACTTCCGGGTCCATTGACGTGCTGGTGGTGGACTCCGTGGCCGCGCTGGTGCCCAAGGCGGAGCTCGACGGCGAGATGGGCGACAGCTTCGTGGGCGTGCACGCCCGGCTGATGTCGCAGGCCATGCGCAAGCTCACCGGCATTGTCTTCAAGTCCAACACCTGCCTCATCTTCATCAACCAGATCCGGGAGAAGATCGGGGTCATGTTCGGCAGTCCGGAGACGACCACCGGAGGCCGCGCGCTGAAGTTTTACTCCTCGGTTCGCGCCGATATCCGCCGCATCGCCGCCCTGAAGGAAGGCGAAGTGGTGATCGGGAACCGCACCAAGGTCAAGATCGTGAAGAACAAGGTGGCGCCCCCATTCCGCGAAGCCGAATTCGA
The DNA here is from genome assembly GCA_964406035.1 of uncultured Solibacteraceae bacterium. Classification (GTDB taxonomy): domain Bacteria; phylum Acidobacteriota; class Terriglobia; order Bryobacterales; family Bryobacteraceae; genus JAIEPW01. Next base: position 4,387 of record CAYOQB010000133.1, read on the forward strand.
CATCCTGTACGGCGAGGGAATCTCCAAGGAAGGCGACCTGATCGACCTGGGCGTGGCCCACAACCTGGTGGAGAAGTCCGGTTCCTGGTACAGCTACAAGGGCGAACGGATCGGCCAGGGTCGGGAGAATGCGCGCCAGTTCCTGAAGGAAAATCCGGAGATGAAGGTCACCATCGATGCGGATCTGCGGAAGGCGTTGGGCCTGGCGCCGGCCGCCCCGGAGGCAGCGGCGCCGGTTGTGGCGCAACCGGTCGCGGTAGGCCGGGGTCGCGGATAGATCCGCTGGCAAGTTCGCTATAGTAGTTAGCCGGTGGCAGAACCCTCACAGCCGGTACCGGTGCGCGTTTCCGCGATCCTGATTTCCCGGAATCAGGAACAGGGGGCCCGTCGCGCCATTCAGGCGCTGGAAGCCTCCCCCGCCCGCGCGCAACTGCAAATCCTGCTGGTGGACAGCGGATCGAGCGATGGCAGCGGCAAGCTGGACGAGGAATTCCCGAACGTCACCGCCTTGCGGCTGCAAAAGAACTTCGGCGTCACCCGCGCCTGCAATATTGCGATGCGAACGGCGTCGGGCGAGTTCATCCTGTTCCTGGACCCGCGCGTCGAGCTCGCGCCGGACGCGGTCTCGCGCATGGTGGAAAGACTCGATCAGGACGCCGAGGCCACCGCGGTCTGCCCGCTGATACAGGATACGGCCGGCCACATCGCGGTCCGGACCCAGGGTTTGCCCACCTTCGCGGAGCTTGCCGCGGAATACAAGAGCGGGATCGCCGCGCCGCCCCTGCTCGTGAACGGCGCCGAGTACCTGACCGTCGAAGCGCCGGGCTGGCTGGCGCTGCTGGTGCGCAGGCAGTTTCTGCAGGGCATGAACTGGCTCGATGCCCGGTTCGGCAGCTACGGCGCGGAGCTCGACCTGTTTGCGCAGATCAAGCGCGCCAACAAGAAGATCCGCCTGCTTCCCGCCGCCAAGGGCCTGCTGCATCCCGGCGAATCCTCCGACCCGCGCGGCCGCGTTGCCGAAGCGGCGGACCGCGCCACCGGTATCATCGCTTACGCCGGCAAGCACAACGGCGGATCGATCGGCCCGCGTATCTCCCTCTCGCTCTGGTCGCTGGGGCGCGTTCTCGCCAGCCTGGCGCGCCCCAAGGACCTCGGCTTCGAGTTCCAGCGCTTCCTTGGCATTGTCACCGGGCAGCGCATCGACGGAACTCAGGAATAGCTACCAGATGATCTTCGCCGCCAACTGCAGGATGCGCGGATCGCCGGTCGCATTCGCGAACAGGTAGTTCGAAGTCCGCGTGAACGTTCCGGTCTGGGTCGCCGCCGCGAACGCGAAGTTGTAGAATCCCGCGTTCTGGCCGGTGATGTTGGTCCGGTTGGTGATGTTGAAGGCTTCGCCGACCAGGCGCAGCGTCACCCGCTCCTTCCACACCGGAACATCCTTGCTGACGCGCATGTCGAACGTGCCGAAGGCGGGAAGCCGCAGCGTGTTGCGTCCCACGAACGGCGGCCGGTCGTTGCGATTGTTGCCGTCGGCGTTGACATCGGTTCCCACGCGCTGGGAGAACACCTGCCCCGAACTCAACTGCCAGATGCCGGAAAGCTGCCAGCCGCCCAGAACGCCGCGGGCGAAGGGGCTGGACAGGGTGTTGGCGTAATTGATGTCCCAGGTTCCGGAGGCAACCAGGCGATGCGGGATGTCGGAATCGCCCAGCCCCCGCTCCAGTTGCGGGTTCAGCGTGTCGAAGGCAACCGCGGCGTCATCGCCGGTTTCCGGCACCACGGCCACCGCGCCGATCCCGGTGTCGATCACCTTGGAGAACGTATACGAAGCCAGAATCTGGAACCGCTGCGCGTAGCGCCTGGTAAATTGCACAAAGCCGCCGTGATAGAAGGAATCGCCGGTGCTCTCCGCCAGGCTGATGCGGCCGAAGTTGCGATTGGGGCGCAGCCCGTTGCGGCGGAAGAACGTGGTGGTCCCGGTGGTGTTGCCCGCTGCATCCCGCACCGCCGCATTCAGCGTCAGGCTCGGGAAGTGGTTGATGTCGCGAGTGCGCGGCAGCTTCAGCCCGCGCACGCCCAGGTAGCCCAAGGTGACCGCGGTGTTCTTGGAGAGCTGGATATCGAAGTTATAGCTCCACTGCCAGGTTTCCGGTTGCTCGTAGTTCGGGTCCATGACGAAAACGTTGGGAGTAAGCGACTGCTGCGGCGGGCGCGACAGCAGGTTCGGGTACACCGGGAAGTCCGGCGAAGCGGGAGTCAGGAAGAACTGGGTCACCGAAAGCCCGTTGTTGTTGTGCGAGGTCCCGGTAACGATGGTGGAGGTCCGCCCGAAGAAGCGCCCCGCGCCGCCGCGCATCAGGATGCGATCCGTCAGCCTCCAGGCGAAGCCCAAACGCGGCGCCCAGTTGTCGTTGTCGCGATTGATGCGGTCGTTGAACAGCCTCGCCGCCGTCAGACCCGCATCCGGGTTGCGCACGTCCCCCGCGGCGTAGCGGAACAGGTCGTAGCGGATACCGTAGTTCAAGGTCAGGCGATTGTTCACGCGCCAGGAATCCTGGATGAAGAAGGCGTATTCGTCGGCATTCGGCCGGGTCAGCGGTCCGCCGGTATTCGCGCCCGCGAACGCCTGAATGAAGCTGCTGGGCTGGCGTCGCGCGTAGGCTTCAAGCGACGTGAACGTGTACGTGCCGCCGAACTGCCCCGGGAAGAAGTTCTCAATGCGGGCGAAGTTGAAGTCGCCTCCGAACTTTATGGAATGGCGTCCCACCACCCAGGAGAGGCTGCTGAGGAACTGGTAGCTGTCGATGTTCGTGAACCGCGGGCTGAAGTTGTTTCGCCCGAACGCAATATACTGCTGGCCGGACTGCTGCACCACCGTTCGCGGCCCCTCCGAGTTGGCCGTGCCGGGCGCGTCGTCCTTCAGGTAGTTGAACCGCACGTCCCAGATCTTGTTGGACCCGATGATCCGGTTGTAGTTCACGGTGGCGTTATCGGTCTTGTTCTCGGAGTTGCCGGTGCCATTTTCCGCGGTCTGGAACGTGTTCTCGTAGTTCTTGCCGGTGAAGCGATGGAAGTTGTAGCGGCCGGACAGCGTCTGGTTCGATCCCAGATTCCAGTCGATCTTCACCAGCACAATATTGTTGTCCTGGCGGCGATCATAGGGCGCGCCGAAGCGCTCCAGGTCGCGGACCGCCTGCTGCGACAGCGCGTCCGTCGGGACGCCGGGGAAGGTCAGCACCACCGGATCGCTGTTGCGCTGGCCTTCATAGTTGAAGAAGAAGAACAGTTTGTTGCGGACAATCGGCCCGCCCAGGTTCACGCCGAACTGATCGAACTCGTAGCGCTGCCGCGGAATCCCCAGCGGGAACCGCGCGGACTGGCTGAACTTGTTCTGGGAGCGGTTGGCGGTCAGCTTGGTGGTCCGCCAGAACCAGAACGCGTTGCCGTGAAACTCGTTGCTGCCGCTCTTGGTGATCACGTTGATCACGCCGCCCGAGGCGCGCCCGATCTCCGCCGAGAATCCGTTGTTGTTCACCTGGAACTCCTGCACGCTCTCCTGGCTGAAGCTGTAGGGATTGCGCGTTCCGGCGCGCCCGGTGGACTGGCCGAAGAACAGGTTGTTAGAATCGCCGCCGTCGATCAGCAGGGAGTTGAACGGCCCGCGCTGTCCTCCGAACGACAGATCGCCGCCGCGCGGGTCGCGCACCACGGCGGGAGTCAGCACCGCGAAATCCAGGAAGTTGCGGTTGTTAATGGGCAGGCTGGCCACTGCCTTCTCGTTCACGGTGGTGCTGGTCTGGGACCGCGTGGTCTCCAGAATCGGCACGTCGGCCGACACGGTCACCTGCTCGGTGGCCGCGCCGATCTCCAGCCGGACATCCAAGGTCAGCAGCGCGCCGACAGAAAGCCGGATCTCCTGCTGCCGCGAGCTCTTGAATCCTTGCGCTTCGATAGCGACATCATAGGTCCCCGCCGGCAGCCGGCTGAGGCTGTACAAGCCCGCATCCGTGGTCTCGACCCCGCGAACCAGCCCGGTAGCGCGGTTCGTGGCGGTCACCTTCGCTGACGGAATCGCCGCGCCGCTGGGGTCGGTCACTGTCCCGTTGATGGTGGCGGTCGCAATCTCGGACTGAGCGGTCAAAAAGGTGCTGAACAATACAAGCAGAGAGACAAAGCGAAGCATAAGAGGTAGTATACCCGCCTGTAATGAACATCACGTTAAGTGATGCGGCGAGCTAATTCGCCTTGCCGGCAACCAGCCCGGCCGGGAGGTACGCTACACTCTCACCCATGCTGGCAATGCAGGTCGTTTCACGCCCCGAACCGTTCGATGCCATCGTGGTCGGCTCCGGCGCGACGGGAGGCTGGGCCGCGAAACGCCTCACCGAAGCGGGCATGAGGGTCGCGCTGCTGGAGGCAGGTCCGAAGACCACGCCCCAGGAGTTCACTGAACATCGCCAGGCTTGGCAGTACCCCTACCTCGGAAAGAAGAGCGGCATCGCCAAGGACCGGCCCATCCAGAGCCTCTGTTATGCCTGCCGCGAGGGCAATCACCAGTGGTTTGTCAACGATCGCGAGAATCCCTACACCCAGGATCGCCCCTTCCATTGGATCCGCCAGCGCGCGCTCGGCGGCCGCACCCTGAGTTGGGGACGGCAAAGCTACCGCATGTCGGATCTCGACTTCAAGGCCGCCTCGCACGACGGCTACGGCGAGGATTGGCCCATCTCCTATGCCGACCTCGCGCCTTATTACGACATCGTCGAACGCTACGTCGGCATCAGCGGCCAGAATGAAGGCTTGCCGCAGCTTCCCGACGGCCAGTTCCTGCCGCCCATGGAAATGACCTGCGGCGAAACGATCCTGCGCGACAAGGTGCGGGAACACTTCGGGCGGACGGTGACCATCGGGCGCGCCGCTGTGCTCACGCGCCGCCATAACGGCCGCGCGGCCTGCCATTATTGCGGTCCGTGCGAGCAGGGCTGCTCGACTTTTTCGTATTTCTCCAGCCCCTGGACCACGATTGCCGACGCGCAGCGCACCGGACGCCTGACGCTGCTGACGGATGCGGTGGTGGCGCGCGTGAATACGAGAGACGGCAAGGCCACCGGCGTTACGTACATCGATCGCGTAACCCGGGAAGCGCGGGAGGCAAGGAGCAGGATCGTGCTGCTGTGCGCGTCCTCGCTTGAGTCCACGCGGCTGTTGATGAACTCCGGGCTCGGCGGGGAAAGCGGCACGCTCGGCCGCTACCTGATGGATCACATCTTTGAGGGCGGCGCCTCCGGTGTCATGCCCTCGATTGAGGCGAAGCCCTGGGCGGGACCTCCCCGCCGCCCCAACGGCATCTACATCCCGCGCTTCCGCAATGTAAAGGAGAAGATGACCAACGGCTTCATCCGCGGCTACGGCTTCCAGGGCGGGTCGTCGCCGGAATTCGACTTCGGCGCGCCCGGATTCGGCGCCGCGTACAAGGACGCAGTCCGCAACGGCTACTTCGGGATCTCCATCGGCGTCTGGGGCGAATGTCTCCCGCGCTACGAGAATTACGTCGAGATTGACAAGGATCGCGTCGACGCCTGGGGCATTCCCATCCTGAAGATCCGCATGCAGTGGGGCGACAACGAGCTCAAGCTGTGGCAGGACGCGCGCGAGCAGGCCGCGCTGATGCTGGAAGCGGCAGGCGCGGTGAACGTCCGTATGTACGGCAAGCCGTCGGTGCCCGGCTTCTGCATCCATGAAGTCGGTACGGCGCGCATGGGCAGCGACCGCAAGCGCAGTGTCCTGAACGCGTACAACCAAGTTTGGGATACGCCGAACGTGTTCGTTACCGATGGTGCGTGTTATGTGTCGGTGGCTTGCCAGAACCCGACACTGACCATGATGGCGGTCACGGTGCGGGCGTGTGATTACATCGTGAAGGAGTACGCCAAGGCTTAACTATTGCGGGTTCGGCTTTCCCCGCAACTCCAACGCCGGCCGCGGCGCGTCGGCATCCAAGGTGAAGTCGAATATTTCCCCCGCCGCGCGCACCACCAGCCGCCCCGGGCCCAGCGGCTTCCCACCGCTTGGATAGAACACCGCACCGTCGCTCGACTGGCCCGGATTCAGCTTCACCGGAACGAATGCGATCGCCGAAGCGGCGGCGGCGGCCTTGATCCGCGTCGATTGCACCTCGGCCAGCGCGTGCTGCCGCCGCACCTGGTAGCCGTTCGTACTCTGAAAGCGCGGCAACCCGTAAAGCCCTGCTTCATAAGTGGATACCAGCTTGATCACGTCGTTCCGGCCGCCCTTGTCCAGCAACTCGCTGATCACGCGGCTGGCTGCAACTGCTTGAATCGACGTGCCATCCGCACGTTCAAACCGGAAATCCTCGGGTTTCACCGGCCAGGCGATGCCGCTGCCGTTGGCTACCGCCACCTGCAGCACCGCGTAATTGCGAATGGTGGTGGGCAGCGGGGCGAACATCACCGTAAAGCCGCCCTTGCTCAACGTCTTGTAGCGCAGGCCGCCGGTCTCGAAGTCGATTACCTGCGACGCGGCGGGGGTATGGATTAGCACCGTAACCAGGGCGGCCGTCAAGCTCAGGCTGCGGCGGAACTGCATACTTACATGATAAGCTTGTACGGCAGTCTACCGCGATAATTTCCTATGCAGAATGCCGGTGCCCGCTCCCGCAAACAAGATCTTTCCTCGAATGGTTTGAAGAACGTCAGCTCGATCCACTGGAACCTGGGCACGGCCCATCTGGTGGAGCATTCGCTGCTGCGCGGCGAAGGTCAGCTTGCCGCCGGCGGATCCATGGTGGTCCGCACCGGCCAGTTCACCGGCCGTTCCCCCAAGGACAAGTACATCGTCCGCGATTCCGTCACGGAATCCACGGTGAACTGGGGCTCGGTGAACCAGCCCATGTCCCCGGCCCAGTTCAACGGCCTGTACGAACGCCTGATGAAGTTTTTCGAAGGCAAGGAAGTGTTCGTCCAGGACTGCTTCGGCGGCGCCGATCCGGCTAACCAGCTTCCCATCCGCGTGATCACGCAGCGGGCCTGGCATAGCCTGTTCGCGCGCCAGCTCTTCGTCCGCCGCGACCCCGAGTCCACCGAGGAGCACCAACCCGAGTTCACGCTTTATTTCGCGCCCGAGTTCCACGCCAGCCCGGAGACCGACGGGACTCGCTCCACCACCGCTATCGTCATCGACTTCACGAAGAAAGTGGTGGTGATCGCCGGCACCGAATACGCCGGTGAAATGAAGAAGTCGGTGTTCACCATCCTGAATTTCCTGCTTCCCGGCAAGGGCATTTTCCCGATGCATTGCTCCGCCAACGTGGGCGAGTTCGGGCATGTGGCGCTGTTCTTCGGCCTCTCCGGAACCGGCAAGACCACGCTTTCCGCCGACGCGTCCCGCCGCCTGATCGGCGACGACGAACACGGCTGGACCGATCGCGGCGTGTTCAACTTCGAGGGCGGCTGCTACGCCAAGTGCATCCGGCTGTCGCGCGAGAACGAGCCCCAGATCTGGAACGCGATCCGCTTCGGCACCGTGCTGGAAAACGTGGTGATGGATCCGGAGACCCGGCTGCTCGATTTCAACTCCGACGAGATCACCGAAAACACGCGCGCGGCATATCGCGTGCAGTTCATCGACAACGCGGTGATTCCGGGCGTGGGCGGGCACCCGACTCACGTGCTGTTCCTGGCCGCCGACGCGTTTGGCGTGCTCCCCCCGATCTCCCGGTTGACCCCGGAGATGGCCATGTATCACTTCCTGTCCGGTTACACCGCCAAACTTGCCGGCACGGAGCGCGGGCTCGGCAAGGAGCCTTCGGCGACCTTCTCCGCCTGCTTCGGCGAACCGTTCCTGCCGCGTCATCCCGAGGTGTACGCAAAGCAGCTCGGCGAGAACCTGCAGAAGCACAATGTCACCTGCTATCTGGTGAACACCGGCTGGGTGGGCGGGGCTTTCGGCGTGGGCGAGCGCATGAAGCTGCCCTACACCCGCGCCATGGTCAACGCCGCGATCACCGGCAAGCTGGACCACGTGGAAGTCGCGCCGCACCCGGTGTTCCGGGTGCTGGTTCCGAAGTCCTGCCCCGGCGTTCCAGCGGAGATGCTGGACGCGCGCGGCATGTGGGCCGACAAGGATGCTTACGACCGCGCGGCCAATGACCTCGCCGCCCGGTTCCGCAAGAACTTCGAGAAGTTCGGCAAAGTCGCGGACGAGATTCTGGAAGCCGCGCCGGTGATCGCGTAGGCGCCGTTCCGGGCTCCGCTTGGGAACTAGGTTCGTCGCTTGTCCATCCATCAGTTAGCCCGGACTGCGCTGTCAACAGTCCTTTTGCTTCTGGGCTCCTGCAGCCGGCCGGGCGACCTCCATTCCCGTTTCGCCCGTCCCACCCCTGAAATCCAGCTCCCCGACGGCGTCATCGAACTCACCCGCGAGCTCACGCTGCCCTCCGGCGCGGCCAACATCACCATTCGCGGCGGAAAAGGCACGGTCCTCAAGCTCAGCGGCAACTTCGACGGGCGCGCCGCGATCGTGGCCGAGAAGGCCTCCAACCTCAGACTCGAGAATTTCGAGATCGACGGCAACCGCGCCGCGCGCGGCAAAGCCGCCGGGATGCTGCCGGACGAAAACGCGTACCGCCTCCATTACCGCGACAACGGTCTGCTGTTCGACCAGGTGCGCGGCCTTCGGATCGACCGCGTGCGCTTCCGCGAGATCGCCTCCTTCGCGATTCTGGTCAGCCGCTCGACAGGAGTCGCGATCGATCAGGTAGTGGTCACCGATTCCGGCGGAAAGGATCCGCGCGGGCGCAACAACACGACCGGCGGCATTCTGATCGAAGAGGGGACCGTCAGCTTTACCGTCACCAACTCGCGATTCGAGCGCATCCTCGGCAACGCCCTGTGGACGCACTCGCTGTTCACCTCGCCGCGTCTCGAAGACGGCGTTTTCTCGAAGAACCACTTCGACACCATCGGCCGCGATGCCATTCAAGTCGGCCACGCCACGCGCATCCAGGTGGATCACAACAGCGGGGTGCGCATCGGCTACCCCGCCGAGATCGTGGACATCGAGCATGACGGAACGCCGGTGGCGATCGACACGGCCGGCAACGTCGATCGCAGCGTCTACGCCGAAAACCGCTTCGAGGAGATCAACGGAAAGTGCTTCGACCTCGACGGCTTTCATGACGGCCAGGTCACCGGCAACATCTGCATCAACCGCCGCCCCGCGGCCGAGTATCCGCACGGGCACTTTGCGCTGGTGATGAACAACAACAACCCCGACATGGAAAGCGAGAACATCCGCATTGTGGGCAACCTGTTCGACGGAACCAAGTTCGGCGGCATCTACGTCATCGGACATGGCCACGAGATCTCGGGCAACATCCTGCGCAACCTGAATACCGCCCGCTGTACCGAACAGGCCGCGCAATTCGGCTGCCTCTACGGCGATGATCCGGCGCTGCTGCGCAGCGGCATCTACCTGGGGAAAGGAGTGAAGCGTCTTCAGGAAACGCGCGACAACGTCATCCGCGATAACCGCATCTCCGGCTGGAAAATGAAGTCGCGCTGCATCGCCTTCGCCCCCGGCGTGGCTAGGAAGGCAAATCAGGTGACGGCGAACCGCTGCGAGAATCAGCCAGAGTAAGCTGCGGTGTTCTGCCTTCCAGGTAGGCCCCGATATCCCAGAACCAAAGCACGAAGCCCGCGGCCACACCGCCCTGCTTCATGCGATACAGGAGATTCCAGGGCAGAATCCGCAGCGCGGGAACATACGGTGCGCGTCCGGATAACCTCTCCACCACCACGTACGACCTTCCATGCCCGATCAGCGTCCGGATCAGGCTGGTGATCCGCAGCCGCTTGGGCTTCATGTAATGCCGCAGCCGGAGTGACGGCTGGTAGGAGCACGCGTATCCCGCCCATCCGCCTACTCGCGACAGCAGCGTATCTTCCCCACTCATGAAATTGCCGGAGTTGCGGCCCAGCGATCCCGAGGCCGCGTTGCGCTCCACGAACTCCACGA
>CAYOQB010000134.1:0-14186 GCA_964406035.1 uncultured Solibacteraceae bacterium
GCACCCGCTCCGTCTGCGCCTCGATGCCGCCTTCCACCATCTGATTCGTGGCCGGATCCAGCGGGATCTGGCCGCTCAGGAAGGCGAGCCCGTTATGCACCACGGCCTGGGAGTACGGCCCGATGGCCTTCGGAGCGTTGTCGGTTGCGATGATCTTCTTCAATTCGATTCTCCTGTTCTATTTCTTCTGAATATCAAGCGTGCCGACCAGGTCGCGCACGGCCGGAATTTTTTCTTCTTCCAGGAACCGGCCGAGCTCGCGGGCAATGCGCACCGGCGAAGCCGGATCCCAGAAGGATGCCGTTCCCACCTGGACCGCCGAAGCGCCTGCGATCAGGAACTCGGCCGCGTCCTCGCCGGTGGCGATGCCGCCGAGTCCTACCACCGGAATCCTGACCGCGTTGGCGGCTTCATAGACCATGCGGAGCGCGATCGGCTTGATGGCCGGTCCCGAAAGCCCCCCGAAGCCTGCGCCGATGCGCGGCTTTCGGGTCCGGGCGTTGATCGCCAACGAAACGAACGTGTTCACCAGGGAGACGGCATCCGCGCCTGCCTCCTCGCAGGCACGCGCCAGCGCCTCGATGCGGGCCACGTTCGGCGAGAGTTTCACGATCACGGGGCGCTTCGCGACGCGGCGCACGCCGCCGACCACCTGCGCCAGCAGCGCCGGGTCGCTTGAAAAGAAGATGCCTCCGTGCTTGGTGTTGGGGCAGGACACGTTCAGCTCATAGGCGGCAACGCCCTCGGCTTCCTCCAACACCCGGACCACTTCCTCGTAATCTTCCGGGGCGTAGCCGAACACGTTGGCGATGATTGCCGTGCCGCATCCGCGAAGGTGCGGCAGTTTGTCCTGAACGAACGCCCGCACGCCGACGTTCTGCAGCCCCACCGAGTTGATCATCCCGGCTTCGGATTCGAACAGGCGTGGCGCGGGATTGCCCTGGATTGGCTCGCGAGAGAGACCCTTGACCACGATTCCGCCCACTTCGCGGAGGTCGACGATGGACTGGAATTCGAGGCCATAGCCCCAGGTTCCGGAAGCGGCTAATACGGGCGTCGCCAGCGGGATCCCGCAGAGGGTAGTGGCGAGGCGGCGATCCATTTTTCCCAAGGATAACAGGGACCGCAAACGGCCTGCTCCCAGGTCCTAAAGAACAAAATCAGGTCTCCTAGGTGTTCTGCCTTATCGATGGCTTGAGGACTTACGCGCAAACTGAAACAAAGTGCCATCCACGGAACCAGCGGGCGGCGGTGCAAGACCGGGGAATCTCCGGTCATTATCCTCGCGGTTCTCCATGTTCACAGCCCTGCTGGTGAGCTGGATCGTGCTGGTGGTGATTCTGTACGACATCCTGCTGGGAACATTCCATCCGGCCAAGGCGCTGGTGCTGGGAGTTGTCGTTCTTCTGGTGGGGCTGGCGATCGCGCGGTTCACCATCCGGTTAATCGCGCGGCCCCTGCGGCTTCTGGGCGACGGTATCGCGTCGGTGATTCAGGGCAAGCTCCAGCCCATCCGCGTAAGCCGCACCGGCGACGAGATCGAGCATCTGGGCGAGAGCTTCAACAAGATGATCGAAGCCCTGCTCGCCTCCGAGGACGAGATCCGGCAGCACCGCGAGCTGCTGGAAGACCGCATCCGGATGCGCACCGAGGAATTGGAAGCCACGACGCGCCGCGCCCTGGAAGCCAGCCAGTCGAAGAGCGAGTTTCTGGCCAACATGTCGCATGAGCTGCGGACACCCATGAACGGCGTGCTGGGCATGATGGACATCGTGCTCGAAAGCCGGCTGACGCCGGAGCAGCGAGAACAACTGGAAACGGCGCAGCGCTGCGCCTACTCGCTGCTCGCGCTGCTCAACGACATCCTCGACCTGTCGAAGATCGAAGCGGGCAAGATGGTGCTGGAGCGGATCCCGTTCGATGCCCGCAAGGTGGTGGATGATTGCGTGAAGACGGCGCTGCCCCGCTGCCGTCACAAAGGCATTGAGATCCGGGCGGAGATCCACCCAGGCGTTCCGCCGCGAATCATCGGCGATCCGCTGCGGACGCGCCAGATCCTGGAAAACCTGGTGAGCAACGCGGTAAAGTTCACGGAAAAGGGCGGCGTGACGATTTCGGTTCGCGACGTTTCCGGGGACGGCGCGCTGGCGCTGCTGTTCGAGGTTCGCGACACCGGGTCCGGCATTTCCACCGAGAAACTAGCCGCGATCTTCGAGAAGTTCACGCAAGCCGACGGGTCCATCAGCCGCAAGTATGGCGGCACCGGGCTCGGCCTGGCGATCACGCGCAGCCTGGTGGAGATCCACGGCGGCGAGATCACCGTGGACAGCCAGCCGGGGCGGGGAAGCACCTTCGCCGTGCGCCTGCCCTATCAGGAGGCGCCGGCCGAGGCGCACCCGGAATCCTATCCGGTAAGCGCGGTAAGCACGAACGAGAGCGGAACCTCCGATCCGGCGCGGCCGGTTCGCGTGCTGGTGGTCGAGGACAACAACGTGAACCAGCGCGTGGTTACCGCGATTCTCAAGAAGCGGAACTGGATCGTCGAGATCGCCAACGACGGGCTGGAGGCGCTGGAACGCCTGGAGCAGACTCCGCCGGATCATTTCTCACTGGTGCTGATGGACGTCCAGATGCCGCAGTTGGACGGCCTGGAGGCGACGCGGCGCATTCGCCGGGAACGCCGGTGGGATCAGCTTCCCATCGTCGCCATGACCGCGCACGCCATGAACGGCGATCGCGAACGGTGCCTGCAGGTGGGCATGAACGGCTACGTTTCGAAGCCGGTGCAGCCCGCGCACCTGCTCTCCGTGCTCGATCAGTACATCCAGAACCAGGTGGCGATCCCGAAGCCGATGCTGCCGACCATCGAGAGCGCGCTGACCGCGAAACTGATGAGTCACGATCAGGATCTGGCCAGCAACATGATTCAGTTGTTCCTGCAACTGGCGCCGGAACGCCTGCAGAAGCTGCAGAACGCGGCCGATGCGGGCGACACGCAGACCATCACGCAGGAAGCCCGCAACATCGGCTCCAGCGCCAAGGCGATGTCGGCGCAAAAGCTGAGCGTGTGCGCGCGGCGGGTGGAGAAAGCGGCGGAAGCAGGCGACTTCGCCGCGGTTCGCACCGGGTTGCAGGCATTGCAGCGGGAGATTCTGGCGCTGCGCCCGCACGCCGAACTCCAGGTCTAGCGTCCGGCCTGGGCGGCAATCTCCGGCAGGCACTCGCGCACCGTGGACCAGCCGAGATCCAGGTCGGCCTTGGTGGTGGCCACGTTGCCGATGGCCATGCGAATCACGAACCGCCCCTGCAGCAGCGTCCCGGAAAGGAACAGCTTGCCGGTGGCGTTCACGCGCTCCACCAGCGCCCGGTTCTCCTCGTCGGAACCCCGGTAGCGGAAGCACACCAACGAAAACGGAGTGTCGCCGATCACCTCGAAGTTGCCGTCGGCGCGAATGTCGTCGGCCAGTTCCCTGGCCCAGCGCAGGTGGTTGCGCAGGATCGCGGCAATGCCTTCGCGCCCGTAGGACCGCATTACGAACCACAATTTGATGGCCCGAAAGCGCCGGCCGAGGGCCAGGCCGTATTCCGAGAAGTTGACCGCGCGCGGATGCTCCGGCGCGGCCAGGTACGCGGGGCGGTCGATCTCGAAGGCGCGCTTCAGCACTTCCGGCTTGCGCGTATACAGCAGACTGCAATCGACCGGCGTGAACAGCCACTTGTGCGGATTCACGATGATGGAGTCGGCGCGTTCCCAGCCGGCGAACCTCGGCCGCATCTCCTCAAGGATCGCCGCGGGTCCGGCGTACGCGGCGTCTACGTGCAGCCAGAGCTGTTCGCGTTCCGCGATGTCCGCGATCTCGGCCACCGGATCGAAGCTGGTGAATGACGTGGTGCCGATTGTTGCGGCCACGGCGAACGGCCGCAGGCCGGCGCGCCGGTCCGCGTCAATGACGCGGCTGAGCGCCGCCGGATCCATCGCCATCTGCGCATCGGTGGCGATCCGGCGAACGTTGTCGCAGCCGATCCCGAGCGTCATCGCGGATTTCTCGATGGAGCTGTGCGCGTGCTCGGAAACGTACAGGATCAGATTGGGTTCGAAGCCCCGCTTGCGAACTTCCGGGCAGGCCTGTTCGCGCGCCGCCGCGATCGCGTGCATCACCGCGATGGAGGCGCTGTCGTGGATCATGCCGAAGAACTCGGCGGGGAGTCCCAGCCATTGCCGCAGCCAGCTCACCGTCACCTGCTCGAGTTCAGTGGCCGCGGGGGAGGTTTTCCACTGCATTGCGTTCACGTTGAGGGCCGCGGTCAGCATCTCGCCCAGGATCCCCGCGCCGGACGCGGATACCGAAAAGTAGGCGTGAAAGCGCGGATGGTTCCAGTGGGTGTTGGCGGGCGCCACCAGGCGGGAAAAATCGGTCATGATGCGCTCGATGCTCTCCGGAGCATCCGGTCCGGACGGCGGGAGCTTGTCGGTCAGGTCGCCCGGCTGAATGCTGGGAAGTACTGGATAATTGCGAATGTCGGCGAGGTAGTCGGCGATCCAGTCGACGACTTCGTGCGCCTCGCGGCGGAAGTCCTCGGGAGATAGGTGGGCCATTCCTTGAGTTTAGCCGCCGGCCCCGCGGGCGCGCTCCACGCTCCCCGGCGGGAGCATAATGTACCTGATGCGCACCACCCTTGCTTTGTTCGCCGCAACCCTCACGCTTTGCGCCCAGGCCCCAAAACCCAAGGTGCTCCTGATCTACGACATGGAAGGTCTCTCCGGCGTGAACCGCCAGGAGCAGACCTCGGCTGCGTCGCCCGAATACCGCTCCGTGGGACGCGTGCGGCTTACCGAAGATGTGAACGCGGCGATCCGCGGCCTGGCAGCCGGCGGAGCGGGCGAAATCGTGGTCACCGACGGCCACGGCTCCGGCAACTCCGAGGAACCGGATATCCTGCTCGATCAGTTGGACAAGCGCGCCCGTTTCGAGTTCCGCGACCGGCCCTTCTCGCAGTACATCGACATGCCCGACAAGACCTACCAGGCGATCGTGTGCATCGGCATGCACGCGCGGGCCGGCACGCCGGGTTTTCTGGCCCACACCTTCACCATCGAGCCGTCCTGGCGCGTAAACGGTCTGGACATCACCGAAACCGAGATCGTGGCCCATTCCGGAGCGCGCTTCGGCGTTCCGGTAATCATGGTTTCGGGCGACGATGTGCTTGGCAAACAGCTCGATGAACGGCTGCCTCAGGTGGAATATGCGCTGGTGAAGCGCGCCAAGGGTCGAGCCGATGCCGATCTGCTGCCGCTGCCCGAAGCCCACGGCAATATCGAAAGCGCCGCCCGCAAGGCGATGCAGAAGCTGGCGCAATACAAGGCCTATCCCGTGGCGCGCGAGTACCGGTGGGAGATGAGCTTCCAGACCCCCGGCCAGGCGGATCGCGCGGCTAACTACCCCGGCCTCATCCGGGTGAATCCGACAACCCTGGGCTACGCGTCTTCGGATTTCGTCTCCGGCTATAACATCGCCACCAGGCTGGTTTCGCTGGCGACTTCAGACCGCCTGAACATGCTGATGGAGGTGGTGCGGAAGCACCCGGACGGCGACAAGATCCTGGCCGACTACCGCAAGCTGCTGAACGGCCGCTGGCTGGAGCCGGACCGGACGGCGCCGTTCCCGCAGCCGGCGGGCGGAAAGCGCACCCGCTGGTGGGGGGCTAACTAAGCTCCCCGTGACTCGCCCGAACTGGATTCTTCTGTGCCTGGGCCTGCCGTTTTTCGGCGGCGGCGCCACCGTCGGATACATCGCGGCCAGCGACATCGCCGAGAGCCGGGCGATCAGGAACTGGCCGGAGGTCCCGGCGCGGATCCTGAAGAGCGAACTGCGATCGAATTACGGGAGGCGCTCGACCACCTATAGCGTCCGGGCGGAGTACGAATACGAGTACGACGGGCGCCGCTTCCTGGGCAGCCGGGTTGGAATCCACACCGGGTCGGACAACATCGGGTCGTTTCACCAGGACATTGCCTCGGAACTGGCGGGCTACAAGACGCGTGGGGAGATGTTCCCGGCGCGGGTCAATCCGCTCCAGCCGTCCGAAACGGTGCTGTATCCGGACTTGCGCTACGGGCTGCTGGCGTTCATGAGCGTGTTTGTGGTGCTGTTCGGTGGGGCGGGGCTGCTGATGATGGTACTGGCGTTTACGAAAGCGGCGGCAAACCCGCAATCCAAGCTCGCCGCGCCGCGGAAGCGGCAGAAAGCGAGGCCACTCGGTCGATCAGGGTAAGCTGAAGTGCTGGTTGAAATACATCGCCGCAGTCGCGCCGCGACGGAGTTCATGTGTCCACTGACAATCTGCGGGACGAGGTCCACGAACGGATCGGCCAGTTAGACGCCGGCAGGCTCGCGGCAGTGGTTCGCTTGCTCGAAGTCTTGGTTCACGATGATCAGGAGAACGAAGAGATCAGCGTGGAGGAAGAAGCCGCCGTCGCCCGCTCCAAAGAGTGGTTCCGCGAGAATGACGGCATTCCATTCGAGCACGTAGTTGCCGATCTCGGCCTTGCCATGGACGAGATTCGCGAGGCCGCTGGCAAGGATCCAGCCGTTTGAAGCGGATCCTCTTCTCCGAAAAAGCGAAAGCCGACATTCGCGCCGTTCCCCGGGGGTGGCGGGGCGCTGGACAACCTCGCAACCGGTTTGTTATTCTAAGTGGAGCGCGTGCAGTACCGCGCATCCCCGTGGGAGGCCAGGGCGATTTCGTCCGGGCCGCTTGCACCAAGAGGACTCATGGCAAAACAAGGCAAGAAGTTTCTAGCTGCGGCTAAACAGGTCGAGACGCGTCCTTACACGCTCGAAGAAGCCGTCCCCCTCGTTCAGAAGATCAAGTTCGCCAAGTTCGACGAATCGGTCGAGGTCCACATGCGTTTGGGAGTCGATCCCAAGCATGCCGACCAAATGGTTCGCGGCACCGTCGTTCTGCCGAACGGGCTGGGCAAGACCAAGAAAGTGCTGGTGATCGCGGTGGGCGACAAGCAGCGCGAGGCGCAGGCGGCGGGCGCCGACATCGTCGGCGGCGAGGAGATGGTCAACAAGATCATGTCCGAGAACTGGACCGATTTTGACGCGGTGATCGCCACTCCGGACATGATGCGGTCGGTGGGTAAGCTGGGCAAGATCCTGGGACCCCGGGGCCTGATGCCGAACCCCAAGACCGGCACCGTTACCAACGATGTCACCCAGGCGGTGACCGAGGTGAAGGCGGGTAAGGTGGAGTTCCGCGTGGACAAGGGCGGCGTGATCCACGTCGCGGTGGGCAAGGTCAGCTTCCCGCGCGAAAAGCTGCTGGAGAACGCGAGCACGCTGATCGGCGCGGTGGTGAAGGCTAAGCCCGCGGCGGCCAAGGGCAAGTACGTAAAGAGCGTTACCGTGTGCTCCACCATGGGACCCGGCATCGCGCTCGATGTGACGCCGTTCAACGCGCGCGCGGTCTAGGCGGCGCTTCAGGAGATCCAACATGAAGAAGAAAGCGGACAAGGAAAAAGACCTCCAGGCGCTGAAGGACATGCTGGCGAAAGCGCCGGCGATGTTCGTTACCGGCTTCGAGAAGATGACCGTGTCGCAGGATTTCGAGCTGCGGCGGACCATCAAGGGAGTCGGCGGCAACTACCAGGTGGTCAAGAACACGCTGGCGGAAAAGGCGTCGCAGGGCACGGAGGCGGCCGGGCTGCTGGGCGCGCTGAAGGGCATGACCTCGCTGGCCTGGACCACGGAAGACCCGGTGGCGCTGGCCAAGGCGCTCACCAAGTATGCCAAGGACCATCCCTCGCTGACGTTCCGCGCGGGCATGGTGCAGGGCCGCGTGATCGATATCGCGGCGATCAATGAACTGGCCAGCCTGCCTTCGAAGGAAGAGATCTACGCGAAGCTGCTGTGGCTGATCAATGCTCCGGCGCAGCGCCTGGTTACCGCCGTGAACGGCGTCGGCCGGAATCTGGCGGTGGTGGTGGATCAGGGCGTCAAGGAAAACAAGTTCAAGGCGTAGCTCCGGTTTTTGGGGCTATGCAAGGAAGAGTTTCTAACCGAGGGAGAAATAGAAGGACATGGCGGACATCAACGCAATTGCGGATCAGATTCAAGGGCTGACGCTGCTCGAAGCATCGCAGCTCGTCAAGATGCTGGAAGAGAAGCTGGGCGTGTCGGCGGCGGCGGCGGCCGTGGCCGCGGCGCCGGCCGGCGGCGGCGCGGCGGCGGCGCCCGCGGTGGAAGAGAAGACCGAGTTCACCGTGGTGCTCACCGGCGCCGGCGCGAACAAAATCAACGTCATCAAGGTGGTTCGCGAGGTCAATTCGGGTCTCGGCCTGAAGGAAGCCAAGGACCTGGTGGACAACGTGCCGAAGCCCGTCAAGGAAGGCATCACCAAGGACGAGGCGGAGGCGATTCGCAAGAAGTTCGTCGACGCCGGCGCCTCCGTCGAGGTCAAGTAAGATTCCTGGGAAGCGGCGGCCGCGAGTCCCTTGCCGGCCGCCGCGAACGGAAGCTGTGTCCGCCGGGCGGTCCCACGGGGCCGGAGGGCGGGTTTGACACAATCGAAAACCGTCTGTTATGCTGGTTTTCGGCCGGATCGATACCCAGTGAATCTCGCACCCCGCGATTTTGAGCGCGGCTCGTCGGAGTCCGCGCCGCTTGTTCATTTCTCTGTTCTGAATCTACCCGAAGTGTGTCCGCGGCCAAGCCCGTCCGGCGGATCCCTCCGGGCCTTCAATTGTTTCGATACCCACACCCTGCTGGAGCCCGCCTGCGAGCGGTTCCCAGCGATCCGTGCCGCGAAAAAGCTGGCGCGGGCAACCGGGCGCCGCGTTTGACAATCGCGGCCGGCCCCGAGCCTTGCTGTCGATCCGGAAGGAGCTAAGGAATGCAGAATTCAGCCATGACGCCCCCTCGCGAGCGAGTCGATTTTTCGCGAATCAAGACCTCCATTCCGATTCCGAACCTCATTGAAGTTCAGAAGAAGTCTTACGAGCGCTTCCTGCAGATGGACCTGTTGCCGGCCGAGCGCGACGATAGCGGCCTGCAAAGCGTGTTCGCCAGCGTGTTTCCAATATCGGACTTCCGCGGCCTGTCGCAGCTCGAGTTCGTCGAGTATTCCATCGGCAACTGGGAGTGCAAGTGCGGCACCCTCAAGGGCCTGCATCACCTCCGGTCCACCTGCCGGAGCTGCGGCGCCACCATCAAGACCGATCCCTTCCATCCCGGCGACATCCTCTGCGAGAAGTGCGGCACCTTCAACCGCAACATCGTCACCTTCTGCAACCGCTGCGGCGATCCCGTGGGCCTGCAGTTGAAGTACGACGTAGCCGAGTGCGAGGAGCGCGGCATGACCTACGCCGCGCCGCTAAAGGTCACCATACGGCTTACGGTGTACGACAAGGACGCTGAAACCGGCGCCCGCACCGTCCGCGACATCAAGGAACAGGAAGTGTTCTTCGGCGAAATCCCGCTGATGACCGAGAACGGCACGTTCATCATCAACGGCACCGAGCGCGTGATCGTGTCCCAGTTGCACCGCTCGCCCGGCGTGTTCTTCGAGCGCATCGCCGCCCAAAGCTACTTCCTGGGCAAGATCATCCCCTACCGGGGAAGCTGGGTGGAGTTCGAGTACGACGCCAAGAATCTGCTGTACGTCCGCATCGACCGCAAGCGCAAGTTTTACGGCTCGGTGTTCCTCCGCGCCCTGGGCCTGAAGACCGACGCCGAGATCATCCAGGCGTTCTACCGCGTCAGCCACATCTCGCTTAAGGACAAAAAGCTGTTCTGGAAGGTGTCCGAAGGGCTGCTGGGGCGCAAGCTCTCGCACGCCATCAACACCAAGGGCGGCGATACCGTGGTGGCGCAGGGCCGCAAGATCACCGGCAGCGTGTACAAGGAGCTGCTGAAGTCCAAGATCGAGCAGGTGGAGGTGGCGCCCAACGATCTGGAAGGCGCTTACGCCGCAGCCGACGTGATCGACATGGAAACGGGCGAGGTCATGGTGGAGGCCAACCACGAGCTCACTCCAGCCCTCATCGGACGCCTGATCGAGGCCGGCATCCCCTCGGTGGAAATCTTCTTCCCCGACCAGGATGAAGCCGGGAACGTGATCTCGATGACCCTCCGCAAGGATGCGGTGAAGACGCAAAACGACGCGCTGCTGGAGATCTACCGCAAGCTGCGTCCCGGCGATCCGCCGACGCTCGATACCGCCACGCAGTTGTTCCAGGGCATGTTCTTCGACGCCCGCAAGTACGACTTCTCGCGCGTCGGGCGCATGAAGTTCAACATCAAGCTGCACGACAAGGCCGACGCCACTTCGCTCGACAAGCGCACGCTGAACCAGAAGGACTTCATCGATACCATCCTGTACCTGCTGAAGCTGCGGCGCGGCATCGGCGCGGTGGACGACATCGATCACCTGGGCAACCGCCGCGTCCGCGCGGTGGGCGAACTGCTCGAAAACCAGTTCCGTATCGGCCTGGTGCGCATGGAACGCGCCATCAAGGAAAAGATGAGCGTGTACCAGGAGATGTCGACGGCCATGCCGCACGACCTGGTGAACGCCAAGCCGGTGATGGCCGCGATCCGCGAGTTCTTCGGATCCTCGCAGTTGTCCCAGTTCATGGACCAGACCAACCCGCTTTCCGAGATCACTCACAAGCGGCGTCTGTCGGCCCTTGGACCAGGTGGCTTGAGCCGGGAGCGCGCGGGCTTCGAGGTCCGCGACGTCCACCCCACGCACTACGGCCGCATCTGCCCCATCGAAACTCCGGAAGGTCCGAACATCGGCCTGATCTCCTCGTTGTCCTGCTTTGCCCGGATCAACGAGTACGGCTTCATCGAAAGCCCCTACCGCCGGGTGAAGGAAGGCACGGTGGTGGACGAAGTCAAGATCCTGAACCCCGGCGACACCGACCGCAAGGTCGGCGACGTGCTCGGCCGCGGCGAAATGGATCGCCTGAACTCGGCGGCCAAGAAGCAGGCGGCGGAGTTTGAAGCTCACTGCGATTACCTCTCCGCCTGGGAAGAGGACAAGTACCTGATCGCGCAGGCCAACGTCGGCCTGGACCAGCACGGCCGCCTGACCTCGGAGCTGGTGAACGCCCGCCAGGCGGGCAACTTCGTGCTGAAGCACCGCGATGAAGTCGAGTACATGGACGTCAGTCCCAAGCAACTCGTCTCGGTGGCCGCCAGCCTGATTCCGTTCCTTGAGAACGACGACGCCAACCGCGCGCTGATGGGCTCGAACATGCAGCGCCAGGCGGTGCCGCTGCTGCGCGCCGAAGCTCCCTACGTCGGCACCGGCATGGAGCGCGTCACCGCGCGCGACTCCGGCGCGGTGGTGATCTGCAAGCGCGCCGGAATCGTCGATTCGGTCGACTCCGAACGCATCATCGTGCGCGTCGAGGGCGCGTCCCAGGAAGGCCAGATGTCGCGCGAAGTCGGCGCCGACATCTACCAGCTCACCAAGTTCAAACGGTCCAACCAGAACACCTGCATCAACCAGAAGCCGATCGTGTTCCAGGGGCAGCGGGTGAAGAAGGGCGACGTGCTCGCCGACGGTCCCTGCACGGATTCGGGCGAGCTGGCGCTGGGCCGCAACGTCCTGGTCGCGTTCATGCCCTGGCGCGGCTACAACTTCGAGGACGCTATCGTGGTC
This sequence comes from uncultured Solibacteraceae bacterium, assembly GCA_964406035.1. Lineage (GTDB taxonomy): Bacteria > Acidobacteriota > Terriglobia > Bryobacterales > Bryobacteraceae > JAIEPW01. The sequence goes on from CAYOQB010000134.1 coordinate 11,677, forward strand.
AGCGAGAAGCTGGTCAAGGAAGACTACTACACTTCCATCCACATCGAGGAGTTCGAGGTGGATGCCCGCGACACCAAGCTGGGGCCGGAGGAGATCACGCGGGACATCCCCAACATCTCCGAAAGCTTCCTGCGCAACCTGGACGAAAGCGGCATCATCCGCATCGGGGCCACGGTGAAGCCCGGCGATATTCTGGTGGGCAAGGTGACGCCCAAGGGCGAAACCCAACTGACGCCCGAAGAGAAACTGCTGCGCGCGATCTTCGGCGAAAAGGCCGGCGACGTCAAGGACGCCTCGCTGTACTGCCCGCCCGGAATTGAAGGCACGGTGGTGGATTGCAAGGTGTTCTCGCGCAAGGGCGCGGAGCTCGACGAGCGGTCCAAGGCCATTCTCGAGATGCAGATCGAACGCCTGCACCGCAACCTGGAGGACGAGAAGCGCATCCTGAACGACGAGCGCGCCAAGCGCCTCTCCAACCTGCTGGAGGGCAAGAACGTGCTTGCCGACCTGCACGACGAAAAGACCAACAAAAAGCTGGTGGCCAAGGGCGTCGACCTGACGCGCGACGCCATCGAGAAGCTGCGCGCCCGCGACCTGAAGCGCCTGAAGCTGAAGGACAAGGACGTCCGCCTGAACGAGCAGATCGACGAAATCGAGGAGATGACGTCGCGGCAGATCGCGGTGCTCGAAAAGATCACCGAAGAGAAGATCGCTAAACTGCGCAAGGGCGACGAACTGCCGCCCGGCGTCATCAAGCAGGTGAAGTGCTACATCGCCATGAAGCGCAAGCTTTCAGTGGGCGACAAGATGGCGGGACGCCACGGCAACAAGGGCGTAATCGCGCGCATCGTTCCCGAAGAGGACATGCCCTGCCTGCCGGACGGCACTCCCGTCGAGATCGTGCTGAACCCGCTGGGCGTTCCCAGCCGTATGAACGTCGGCCAGATTCTGGAGACGCACCTGGGCTGGGCGGCGCATGCGCTGTCCAAGCACTTCGCGACTCCGGTTTTCGACGGCGCGACCGAGAAGGACATCAAGAGCCAGTTGACCGAAGCGCGTCTGCCCACCTCGGGCAAGATCCAGCTTCACGACGGGCTTACCGGATCGGCGTTCGAACAGCCGGTGACCGTGGGCTACATCTATATGCTGAAGCTCTCGCACCTGGTGGACGACAAGATCCACGCCCGCTCCATCGGGCCGTATTCGCTGATCACGCAGCAGCCCCTGGGCGGCAAGGCGCAGTTCGGCGGACAGCGGTTCGGCGAAATGGAAGTGTGGGCGCTCGAAGCCTACGGCGCGGCGTACGTGCTGCAGGAACTGCTCACCGCCAAGTCGGACGACGTTTACGGCCGGGCCAAGATCTACGAAGCGATCGTCAAGGGTGAGGCGGCGGCGGAGCCGGGTGTTCCGGAGTCGTTCAACGTGCTCATCCGCGAGCTGCAGTCGCTCTGCCTCGACGTGGAGTTGATGAAGAAGCCGCGGGAAATTCTGGACACCGCGCTGGCGGCCGACTAAGTATTGGGAATCGCGCGGGCGGGCCTGCCCCGCTCGCGCAAAAGGGTCAATCAGGGAAGCGAGGGTTTCATAAATGTATCGTTCCTCTCCATACGACCGAGCGAATCTGATTGCGGATTTCGACAGCATCCGCATCTCGCTGGCATCTCCGGAAAAGATCCGGAGCTGGAGCCACGGCGAAGTCACCAAGCCCGAAACCATCAACTACCGCACGTTCAAGCCCGAGCGTGACGGCCTGTTCTGCGCGCGCATCTTCGGCCCCATCGCGGACTGGGAGTGCCTGTGCGGCAAGTACAAGCGCATGAAGCATCGCGGAGTGATCTGCGACAAGTGCGGCGTGGAAGTGACGCTTTCGCGCGTGCGCCGCGAGCGCCTGGGCCACATCGAGCTCGCCAGCCCCTGCTCCCATGTGTGGTTCTTTAAGGGCCTTCCCAGCCGCATCGGCTACTTGCTCGACATCACCCTGCGCGAGCTGGAGCGCGTGCTGTACTTCGAGGCGTTCGTCGTCGTCGATCCCGGCGAAGCCACCGGCCTGTCGCGCGGCGAAGTGATCTCGGATGAGCGCAAGCGCCAGTTGGACCAGGAGTTCCCCGGCAAGTTCATCGTGATGATGGGCGCCGAAGGCATCAAGGAACTGCTCAAGAAGGTCGACATCGAAGGGCTTTCGGTGGAAATCCGGGAGCGGATGAAGACCGAGCAGTCGGCTCAGAAGAAGTTGAAGTTCGCCAAGCGCCTGCGCGTGGTGGAGAGCTTCCGTAAGTCCGGCAACAAGCCGGAGTGGATGATCCTGGATGTGATCCCCGTGATCCCGCCGGAACTCCGCCCGCTGGTGCCGCTCGACGGCGGCCGCTTCGCCACCTCCGACCTGAACGACTTGTACCGCCGCGTAATCAACCGCAATAACCGGTTGAAGAAGCTGATGGAGCTGCACGCGCCGGACGTGATCGTGCGCAACGAAAAGCGCATGCTGCAGGAAGCCGTCGACGCCCTGTTCG
>CAYOQB010000135.1:0-8564 GCA_964406035.1 uncultured Solibacteraceae bacterium
GCTGAGCGCTTCCCCCGGCCGCGACACCCGCACCGCGTTCAGCACCGTCGCCAGATCGATAAACTCCTGCGCCACCGCCCCCAGCAGCGGCGGCAGGAACCCGAACACCGCCAGCACCATGCCCAGAAAGCTGAGCGCGATGCCCCCCACCGCGCTCTGCAGCGCGATCCGCCGCATCCGGCCGCCGATATGCATCAGCTCATCCACCTTCTCGAGCGACGTGTCGAGCACCACCGCGTCCGCCGCCTCCGCCGTCACGTCCGAATTGTGTCCGAACGCGATCCCCACCGTCGCTGCAGTCATCGCCGGCGCGTCGTTGATGCCATCGCCGAGAAACAGAGTCGGCGCCAGCGCCGTCTCGCGCCGCACCAGTTCGAGCTTCTGCTCCGGGCTTTGTTCGGCGAACACGTCGCGGATACCCACCTTTTCCGCCAGGTAGCGGACCTCCGACTCCCGGTCGCCCGACACCAGCATCGTCTTCAGGACGGCGTGCCGCGGCGCCAGGTGACCGACGAAGCTGCGGCTCGCCTCGCGCGGCTCGTCGCGAAACCGGAAGGTTCCCGCATAAGCTCCGTCCACGAGCACGACACATTCCAGGCCGCCGGCCAGCGGCGGCAGCGGCAGCCCTTCCACCTTGTCCCGCCCCGTAATCCGAAGCCGCCGCCCCTCCACCTCGCCGGTCAGCCCTTCTCCCGGACGCTCGCTGATCTTCGCGGCGCGCGGCAGCGGCGTCCCCGCGGTGGCGCGCACGATCGCCCCGGCTAGCGGGTGCTTCGAGTACTGCTCGATGGAAGCCGCCCAGCGCAGCACGTTCTGTTCATCCACTCCCGGCGCGGCCAAAACTTCGGTCAGCGTAGGCCGGCCATATGTCAGCGTCCCGGTTTTGTCGAAGATTAACGTCCGCACTTGCGAGATCTGCTCCAGCGCCGCTGGGTTGCGCACGATCATCCCGCGCTTGGCCGCCAGCGAGATTGCGCCGATGATCGCTACCGGTACGGCAATCAGCAGAGGACACGGCGTGGCGATCACCATCACGGCCAGGAACCGCTTTGGATCCTGTGAAATCGCCCATCCGGCGAAGCCCATTGCCAGCGCCAGTACCGTGTACCACGCCCCCAGGCGGTCCGCGAGACGCCGCATGCGAGGCCGGTTGTTCTCCGCCTCCTGCATCACGCGCATGATCTTGGCATAACGCGAGTCCACTGCCGCCCGCGTCGCGCGCACCGTCAGCGCCGCCTCGCCGTTGATCGCACCGCTCAGCACCGCCGATCCCGGCGTCTTTGAGATCACGAACGGCTCGCCCGTCAGGTAGCTCTCATCCATGGAGCCGTGGCCCTCGGAAACTTCGCCGTCCACCGGGCAGATTTCATGCGGCAGCACGATCAGCTCGTCACCGGGCCGGACCGTATCGGCGGGTATATCCTCGAAGCCAGACTCCGTTTTGCGATGCGCTTGCGACGGCATCCGGCGCGCCAGGGCGTCGAGCACGGAGGACGCGCGCCGCACGGCGTAATTCTCCAGCGCCTCGCCTCCCGAAAGCATCAGGACCACGATGGCCCCCACCAGGTACTCGCCCAGCAGCACCGCCGTCACAATCGATATGCCCGCCAGCAGGTCGGACCCGAAGTCGCGGGCGAATGCCTTGCGCGTCAGGTCCCACACGATCGGCAGCCCGCCCAACGCCAGTGCCGCGAACAGTGGCCAGTTCTGATACGGAGGGGCAGCGGCGCGGAGCACCAGATGCAGCAGAATCGCCGCCAGAGCCGCCGCCGCGATCCTGCCCTCGCGCGACTCCACCACCGCCAGGGTCTTGCGCCAGAATTCCAAGCCTTACTGTAGCGCCCGGCGCAGCAGCCCGGCGACCTCCGCGCGATGACCCTCGTCCCGGTACGGAGTCCGCGGCCAGAAGAATCCCTTCAGCCCGTCCTTCCGGTTGCGCGGCACCACGTGCACATGCAGGTGCGGGACGCTTTGGCTTACCCGGTTGTTGATCGCGACAAAGGAGCCCTCCGCCGGCAGCGCGGCTTCCATCGCCAGCGAAATTCGCCGCGCCGCGCCGAACAACTCCGGGATCGCCGCTTCCGCAAGATCGCCGAGCGTTTCCACATGCTCCCGAGGGACCACCAGGACGTGGCCGGGAAACAGCGGCCTGTGATCGAGAAACGCCACCACGCCCGGGGTCTCCATCACCACGTCCGCCGCCACCTCCCCGCGCGCGATCGCGCAGAACACGCAGTCTTTCAATCCGCCCTCACGTACGGCCGGTAGCGCGGCGACCACATCAGGCCGGCGATGGCCCGCTCCATTTCCTCGTCCGCGGCGGGCGGCGCGACCCCGTCGCTGACCGCCTGCATCGCCGTCGCCAGCGCGATCGCCCGGCTAACCCCGCGGATCTCGTCGAGCGGCGGCAGCAGCGGCGCCGCGGCATTCGTCCGCGCCGGCGACAACTCCGCCAGCGCTGCCGCCGCGGCCATGAACATCCGGTCCGTCACCCGCTCCGCGCCGCACGCCAGCACGCCTAACCCGAGCCCCGGGAAGATGTAGCTGTTATTGCACTGTGCGATCGAGTACCGCGTCCCGCCATGCTCCACGGGCGCGAACGGGCTCCCGGTCGCGATCAACGCCCGCCCTTCCGTCCACCGGATCAGGTCTTCCGGGCGCGCTTCCGTCTTCGAACTCGGATTCGACAACGGGAAAATTGCCGGACGCTCCACATGCTTCGCCATCTCCCGGACGATCTCCTCGGTGAACATGCCCGGCTGAGTCGACACGCCGATCAGAATCGTCGGCTTTACGTTGCGAATCACGTCCGCCAGCCCGAAATCGCCCTGCCAGCCGTTCAGCCGTGAGGCAGGCTGCTGGTAGCGCGCCTGATCGGGATCGCTCAGCACGCCGCCCTCGCGCAACAGACCGTGGCGGTTCAGCAGGTAGAAGCGGGAATGAGCCTCCGCATCGCTCAAGCCGTCGCGCTTGAGAAATTCGGACAACTGGTCGGCGATCCCGATGCCGGCCGAGCCCGCGCCTGCCACCACGATGCGCTCCTCACGCAGCGGTGCGTTCCTTGCCCGCAGGCTGGCCAGCAGCGCCGCCGCCGTCACCGCCGCCGTGCCCTGAATGTCGTCGTTGAAGCAGCACAGTTGATCGCGATACTGGCGCAGCAGCTCCACCGCGTGGCGATGCGCGAAATCCTCGAACTGCAGCAGCACCCTCGGGAACCGCCGCCGCACCGCCTGCACAAACTCGTCCAGGAATGGCGCGTAGTCCTCCCGCGCGATGCGCTCATGCCTCCAACCGATATACAACGGATCCTTCAGCCGCTCGTGATTGTTGGTCCCGCAGTCGAGCACGATGGGAAGCGTGGTGCGCGGATCGATTCCGCCGCACGCCGTATACAGGCTCAGCTTGCCGATCGGAATCCCCATGCCATTCACGCCCTGATCGCCCAGCCCTAGGATGCGCTCGCCGTCCGTAACCACAATCACCCGTGTCTCCGGCGGCGCGGACTCCGCCAGAATCTCCTCAATCTGTCCGCGCTGCGGATACGACAGGAACAGACCGCGAGGCTTGCGGTAGATCTCGCTGAAGCGCTGGCAGGCTTCCCCCACCACGGGCGTGTAGATCACCGGCATCAGCTCTTCCAGGTGGTCCAGCAGCACCCGGTAGAACAGCGTCTCGTTGCGATCCTGCAGCGCGCGCAGGTAAATGTGCTTCTCGATCGGCGTCGATTTCAGCGAGTAGGCGTGGTAGGACCGCTCCGCCTGCTCATCCAGCGTCGTGACGTGCGGCGGCAGCAGCCCGCGCAGCCCGAACAGCCTTCGCTCCTCTTCGGTGAAAGCCGTCGATTTGTTCAGAATCGGATGATTCAGCAGCGCGCGGCCGCGTAGGGAGACTGCCAGCGGGGCATCGGTCACGAACTCAATTTACCGCTTCGCGAGCCTGCCTGCGATCACCTGATAAACAAAGGGGTTGAACGCGAGCCCGGAATGCGTGCCCAGCACTTCCACGTCGATCTCTTCGTCGCCGGTCATGCACGTTTCCCAGTGCACGATGCCGTCGGACTTGGTGTAAATCGCGGTCTGGCGGATGCTGGCCGGAAACAGGCCGCGCAGCCCTTCCACGAAGTCGCAGCCGCAATAGCCGGTGAAGCAATCGGGCAGGGTCAGGTGCGGGCGATCGCGCTGCACCTTGTCCCGAACCAGGTCGCTGATCTGAATCACGGCGGGATGCGCGCGCACGCCCCGGAAGGGCGATCCCAACGAGATCACGCTCGCCACCCGGAACGGATTTCGCGCCGCCGCCGAACGCGCCAGCATCCCTCCCAGGCTGTGCCCCACCAGGTGTACCGGGCGAGCCGTCTCCTGCCAGGCGCGATCGATGGTGCGGTCCAGCTTGCTCATCAGAATGTTCGGGCAGTCCGCGTTCACGCCGATTCCGGAGAAAAACGGCCGGTACCCGATCCGCTTCAGCCAGTTGTGCATTTCCCGCAGGTACAGATCGCTGCCCATGAAGCCGGGGATGACGATCACCGCATCGCCGTGCCCGTGCGGAACACCAAAACCCCAAAAAACCGGTGAGGAGCGCAGGTACAGCCACTCGATCCCGATCAGGGCTTCGGTCCAGATGGGAAGCGGTACCGCTTCCCGTTCCTCGGAGATGCTGTAGTAGCGCGACATCTAATTGGTTAGAGGCATCGGCCTGCGCCAGCGTAACAAAATTCTCAATCTCCTACGCTTACCGCCTTTTTCCGCGTCCGGACCGGCCGGGGTTGCACCTTGTGATGCGTCTCCGGATGCACTTCGGGCAATCCCGCCGCCCGCCGCAATTCGTTGAAGGACTCGTCCAGGAAGTCGCGCATGTGTACGGCATCCGGAGCAGCCGCCGCGTCGGAGGTGATGCCGAACGCCAGCTTGTGATTGTAGCTCTGGATGGCGCAATTCATTCCCATGTCGTTGCCGCAGGGTACGTGCGGGTAATAGGTCAGCATCTCCTGCCCCAGCGCGTATAGAGGGATCTGCGGCCCGGGTACATTGGTGCAGACCATGTTGAAGATGGGCGAAGCGAACTGCACGAACGGCAGCGCCGCCACCATCGCCTGCAGCGGCGCGGGAATCGCCCCCGCCCACGTGGCCATCATGTGCAGCAAATCGGCCAGCCGCGAGTTCTTCAGCGTTTCCGTCCGGCGGTTCACCTCAGTGAGCCGCGCCGCGGGATCGTCGATGTCCAAAGGCACATTCACCAGCAGCGCCGATACCTGGTTCCCCAGCCGGCCCCGCTGCTCCTCGCGGCGGACATTCACCGGGCACATGAAGCGGCAGAACTGTTTGCTGGTGTTGAAACCGTGCTTGCGAACGTACTTGGCCACCGCGCCTGAAAGCACCGTAAGCGCGACGTCGTTCACGGTGCCGCCCAGCGCTCCGCGAATCGCACGAGCTTCCGAAAACGCGAACTCGTTCCACGTGATCCGCCGCTCCCCGGAACAGGCCTTGTTGAACGGCAGCCGCGCCGGCGGGATCGCCAGCTCAGCCAGCAGCGGAGCCACCTGCTGCATCGCCGTCGAAGTCTGCGGCGCCAGGAACGTCTGCAGCAGATTCATGTAGCTGGTCTGCGCCGCGATCATCCGCTCGATGGTGTCCGAGAACCCCTGGCTCAGCGCGCTGAAATACAACTCCGTAGGTGTCGGCAGCGGGCGCGGAGCAAACTCCGGCTTCTCGCTCAGGATGGGCATGTCATGCGAGGTGTCCATCATGATCCCCATCAGGCCCACGCCGGATACCCCATCCACCATGCAGTGATGCACTTTGCAGAGCAGTGCCGAGCGCCCGTTTTCCAGCCCCTTGATTAGGTGGATGCTCCACAACGGCTTGTTGCGGTCCATCACGCCCGAAAACAGCCTGCCCGAAAGCTCCCGTAGCGCGGCGTCATCGCCCGGCGCGTCGATATCGAGTTCAAAGATGTGGTTGCGGATGTCGAACTGCGGATCGTCTTCCCAGCTCGGATGCCCCACGTTGAACGGCGCGGGAATCACGCGCTGGCGGTACCGCGGAATCAGGTGCAGCTTGGAGTCGATCAGCCGGATGAACTTCTCCAGCGGCAGCGGGCCTTCGAAAATGCTTACGCTGCCGATATGCAGCGGCATTTCCTTGCGTTCCAGATACAGGAACGACGCGTCGTCGGCCGTCAGGCGCGGATGCAGGCTGGGCGTTGCCATAATTCCTCTAATTCACAAATCCGGTTACGTCGTGGGACATGATCACCAGGTCCTGCGTGCGGCCCTGGGCGTCGATCACAAAATCCGCCAGCAGCGCCTCCGGCTGGAACCCCAGGCTGGCGAACACCTGCCGCGCCCCCGTCTGGCTGGATGCCATGCGCGCCATGATCTTCTGCAGCCCCCGCGACCGCGCAATGCTGAACACTTCCTGCGCCAGCACCTTGCCCAATCCCCGTCCGCGGTGCGACCGCGCCACCTGCAGCCGGACCTCGCCCACGTGGCGCGTCCAGTTCAGCTCCGAGGTGTGCAGGTTGCCGTAGCCCACCATCTTGCCGTTCTCCAGCGCGATCACGCTGATGGTGCGGCCGGTTTCCACGCCCCTCATCCAGTGATCGAGCGAGCGGTCCTGCCGCACGTCCAGAAGCAGAAAGAAGTTGTCTTCCTCCGGGACCGACCGCACAAAGTCGCGGAACAGTTCCTTATCGGCCGGCGTCATCAGCCGGAACGTGATCGGGTGGCCGCCGACGTCGGAGGTCCACGGGTAGCTGCGCTTTTGCGGGGTCATGGTTCGTTTGTGATTTTATATCAATCCGATACAGATGCTTTGAGGGGAGCCGGGGAGGCGTCGCCCGCCCACCCGGCCATTCCGTTAATTGTTGGTGCGCGGATACATCGCCTTGAAGGTCAGATCCAGCATCGCGCGCTGCGTGGAAACCCACGCCTCTACGCCCTGCCGGGCCAGATCCTGCAGCGTCACCGGCGGGCGATACGTCGATCCGCCCTGCCAGGCACGGGTCATCTCACCCATCTGCTGGGTGGCCATCTCCATCACCCGGCGCTGCGCGTCCACATACTGAGCAAAGCTCTCCCGCGCCAGCGATGCCAGGTCCGGGGCCGGCTTCGCCGCCTGACCCTCCGCTTCCGCTGTTGCTGCTTTCTCGGCCTTCTCCGCCTGGCGAGCCTTCACGCGATCCGTCGCCGCATGCGTCTGCTCCGCCATCATGTCCAGAAACCTCTTTTGGGTCTCCACCCACGCCTGGACGCCCTGGCGAGTCATCTCCGCCATCTGCTCCATCCCCGCCGGTGCGCGGCCTTCCTTCGCCGCCTTCGCCGCCAGATCCGCCTGCTGCGCCGTCATATCAATGAAGCGCTTCTGCATCTCGACATAGGACTGACCGCCCTGCGCGAGCATCTCCAGAATCGACTGCGCCGTGGGATTGTTCGCGGCCCAGGTCTTCATCGCGCCCAGCGCCACGTTGTTCTGTTGCGCCGCCAGATCGAGCATCGTTTTCTGCGACATCAGGAAGGTCTGCAGACCCTGCCCGGCGAGATCCGCCATGGTCGGCGCCCACGCCTGCATTCCGAAATTGTTCTTCATGGCCTCGGCGATCACCTGGTTCTGGTGCGCGGCGAGGTCAAGCATCATCTTTTGCGTCGCAACAAAGTTGTCGACGCCCTGGCGGACCATATCCGCGAACAGTGACATAGGGTTAGGGGTCGTGCTGGCCATTTCAATTTCCTTCCTTGCTGCGGTGCAGCAATTCCAGTATACTGGGTTCAGCAGCGAAGTCAATATGCCCGGCAAAGTCGTCATCAAAAAATACGAGAACCGCCGCCTGTACGATACCGAAGGCAGCCGCTACGTCAATCTCGATGAGGTCGCGGCCATGATTCGAGCCGGACGCGACGTTCAAATCCTGGACGCCAAGAGTAACGAGGACCTCACCCGGTCCATCCTCACCCAGATCATTGTTGAGGAGTCGCGGGGCGGGGAAGCCGGCCTGCCCCTGGAATTGCTCCGCCAGATGATCGTCACTTCCGACCAGGCCCGCCACCAGTTTCTCGAGTGGTATTTGAAAAGCGCCTTCGATACGTACCAGCGCATGACCGAAGGCTTCCAAAGCCGCCTGGGGCAAATGGTGAATCCGCTCGAAAGCATGGCCCAGATGTTCCGCGGCGTCCCGGGATCGGTTCCGTTCTTCCCCTTCGCCCCGATGGCGGCGCAGCCCGCCCCGCCTCACGCGGAAGCCGCTGCCGCGCCCCCCACGGGCGTGGACGAGCTTGCCGAACTGAAACGCCGGATTGAGGAACTGGAAAAACAGTTGGAGTCCCGCCCGGCCGCGCGACCCCGTGCCCGCAAGCGGAATTGAACTCCATTGACATCGCCACCGGTTCTCCCTTAGTGTCGAACCTTAACGATGTCTTCCGACCCGCAAACGCCCGGCAGCCCCGACTGGTCCCAAATCGCGGCAAGGATGGACGCCCTCACTGAGGCCAACCTCCGGATGCTGCGGCGCCAGCAGGAGCTCGAGCAGCGTCTGCAGCGGATGGAAGCCGCGCTGAACCTCGCTCCTCC
>CAYOQB010000135.1:8664-14175 GCA_964406035.1 uncultured Solibacteraceae bacterium
GCGCTGTTCGGCGGCGACCGCCTGTGGAACCGCGATCAGAAGACCTTCGCCCACGGACTCACCGGACTCGGAATTTCCATCCTGTATCTCTCTTTCTACGCGGCCTTCGGCTTCTATCGCCTGATCCCGCGCGAGGCGGCCTTCGTCCTGATGGTGGTCACCACGGCCGCTTCGGGAGCGCTGTCGCTCCGCTACAACTCGATGGCCATCGCGGTGCTCGCGCTGATCGGTGGATACTTGACGCCGCTTTCCCTCTCCACCGGCCAGGACGCCCCGTGGGTCTTCTTCAGCTACTTGTTCGTGCTGAACGCCGGCGCGCTCACGCTGGCCCGCCGCCAGGCCTGGCGCGCGCTCGAGATCCTCGCCTTCGTCGCGACCTTCTTCCTGTACTTCGGCTGGTACCAGGACCGCTTCGACGATTCCGACCGCGTCCCGGCCGCGCTGTTCGCCGCACTGTTCTACCTGAGCTTCGTGATCTCTCCCTTGCGCTGGATTCCCGAGATCGCGCAGTTTCTGGTGAATGCGGCCTACGCGGGCGCGACCGCTCGCGATCCCGGCGCATACTTCCTGATGACCCTGCCGACAGCCGCCCTCGGCGTCTATCTTGCCGACCGCCGCAACCGAATGCCGTTGCTCGGGGCCGCTCTCGCCGGTTTCTGGGTCCTGTTCTGGGCCTGGGAAAGCCACCCCGATTTCCGCGAGTGGACCGTCCTCGGCCTCGCCGCCGGATTCGCCATCTTCTTCGCCTGGGTCCCCGCCCGCATCCTGCGGGACCGCGATCCCGACGTCACCGGCCTGGTCTCGATGCCGGTCAACGGCGCGGCCTTCTTTGCCGCCGCCTACGGCTTGGTCTGGTACGTCTACAAGGACTGGATGGGCCTGTTCGCCGCAGCCGTAGCTGCCATCCATCTCGGCGCTGCGATGATGATCTACCGCTGGACCCAGGAACGGAGCCGCGATATTCGGCCCGCGCTCCTGGCCGCGGGCATCGCCCTCGGGTTCCTCACGCTCGCGATCCCCCTCCAGTTCTCCGCCTACCACATCACCATCGCCTGGGCGCTCGAAGGCGCGGCTCTCTCCTGGATCGCCTTCAAGCTCGCCGAACGCCGTGTCTACTGGGGCGCGTGGGCGGTCCTCGGCCTGGCGCTGGTTCGCATCGTCACCATCGACCTCGCCTTCGCGGGCGACTGGACCACCATGCGCCTCTTCGCCAACGGCGTGTTCTTCACGCTGTTGCTCAGCGCTGTGAGCTTCGCGTTGGGAGCTTATTGGAGCCGCAGCCAGGGTCCGATCCCGGCCGGAATCCTGCTGGTGCTCGCGCACGCGCTGATGATCGGCGCGCTGCAGTCGCAGCTCACTATCTGGGCACTGCAGAACGTCTCACCGGAATACCAGCGCAACACCATCAGCCTGGGCCTGTCCGCGATCATGACACTCTACGCAGTCGCGCTAATCGTGTCCGGCGTGGTGCGCGCCTTCACGCCGCATCGCATTCTGGGCCTGATCCTGATCGGGCTGGTGGTGGCGAAACTCTACCTGATGGACGTGTGGGACATGGGCCGCCTGTTCCGCACCCTCGCTTTCCTGGGCCTTGGCGCGATGCTGCTCGCCACCTCGTACCTGTATTCCCGCTACCGCAAGTCCATCGCCCGCTTCTGGAGAGGCGAGTGAGCCGCGCGGTACTCGCACTCCTGACGGCGATCCCGCTGGCCGCCGACTTCGATGCTTCGCGCTGGAAGTTTCGCCAGCCGGTCTCGGTCACGCCGGGGCCCGGGCTCGCCTCCGTCGAAGCCAATAAAGATGTGCTGGCCGGCGCGAGTCCTAGCCTCGGCGACCTTCGCGTCACCCGCGACGGCAAGGAGGTGCCGTACCTCGTCCAGACCCTGGCCGGCTCGTCCGAGGAAAAGCCGCAGAGCCTGGAGATTCTGGATCAGTCTGTAAACCCGGGCGGGGGACTGCAAGTTGTGCTCGATTTCGGCGCTCGCGCGCGCCACAACCGCGTCCGCGTGCAGACCAGCCGCGACAATTTCCGCGTCGCCGTTCGCGTGGAAACCAGCGACGATCGCCGAGCCTGGTCGCTGGCGCGATCCGGAGCGTACCTGTTCGACTTCACCCAGGACAACGTGCACTACGAATCCCTGGAGATCGCCTATCCGCTCTCCACCCGCCGCTACCTCCGGCTGACCATTGCCGGCTGGGACGATCCGAAGTTCGTCACCGGCGCGCAGGCCTTCGAGACCATCGCCACTCCACCGAAGCGGATGTCCCTGGGCTCGTGCACGCCGCGCCCGCAGCCGGAGCCTCCCAGCCGGGCTACGCTGCATGCCTGCGACCTCGGAGTCGCTGTTCCCGTCGAGTCGGTGCGCTTTGAGGTGGATCCGCAATCGCTGGCGCGTGGCTTCCATCGCGCGGTGCAGCTGGAATGGAGCCCGGATGCGGTGAAGTGGATGTCCGCCGGCTCCGGCGTGCTCTCGCGCCTGCCCGACGAAACCTCCCTGACGGTGAATGTGCAGGGCTTCGCCAGGCACTGGCGGGCTCGGATCTTCCACCGCGACGATCAGCCGCTTCCGGTCACCTCGATGCATTTTGAAACCGTCGTGCGCGAGATCCGCTTCGAGCGCGAATCGCCAGGCGAATACGCCCTCTATTACGGCAATCCTCCGGCGCAGGCTCCGGCCTACGATCTCCCCGTGCTGCTGCGGGGCAGCGCCCCTCAGGTCACCCCGGCGCGGCTGGGTGAACGCCAGCCCAACCCTGCCTTTCGCGAACCCGAGAAGCCGATTTCCGAGCGGAATCCCTGGCTGCTGCAGGGGATCCTGATTGTGGCGGTGCTGGTCCTGGGATTCGTCACCGTCCAGTTCCTGCGCAAAGCCCAAAAGGGCACACCGCCCGCGGCCTGACAAATTCTTTTCCTTCCCCGCCTAACCCGCGCGCTGCGCTTTCGTCTTTCCACTAGTTAATCTTCTGGAGAGTACCGTGGCCAAGGGAGACATGATCGCCGGCGCGCTGGAGATGTTGATTCTGAAAGCCGTACTGGCCAGCCCGGCGCACGGGCACACCATCGCCCACGTCATCGAAAGAACTTCGGAAGACGTTCTTCAGGTGGAGCACGGTTCGCTTTATCCCGCGCTCCACCGGCTGGAAGAACGTGGTCTCATCGCCTCCTTCTGGGGGACGTCCGAAAATAACCGCAAGGCCAAGTACTACCGGATCACGCCCGCCGGGCGGAAGTACCTGGCCAGCGAGCGGAGCCGCTGGGACGCCCTGGTCACTGCGATTGCGCGAGTCCTCGGCGGCGCTGCCGGAGAATCCAATTGAGCTGGAGAAGCTACTTCCGCCGCAGCCGCAAAGACGCCGACCTGGCGCGCGAGCTCGAGGCCTACCTGGAGCAGGAGATCGCCGACCAGATCGCCCGCGGCCTTTCCCCACCCGAAGCCGAAGCCGCAGCCCGGCGCAAATTGGGCAATCGAACACGAATTCGCGAGGAGATCTACACCATGAACACCCCTCAGCCCTGGGACAACCTGCTCCGCGACTTGCGCTACGGCATCCGCAGCCTGCGCGCCGCTCCGGGATTCACTGTGGTGGCGATCGCGTCGCTGGGACTCGGAATCGGCGCGAACACAGCCATGTTCCAGCTCTTCGAGGCGATCCGCCTGCGGACACTCCCGGTGGAGAAGCCTTGGGAGCTGGTGGACGTTACCGTGAACGCGCCCCAGGGTCGAACAGGCCGCTTCGACGGCAGGCGTCCTGCCCTTACCGATGCGCTCTGGGAACGAATCCGGGATCAGCAGCAGGCATTCTCGTCCATGTTCGCCTTCTCCTCTGTCCGGGCGAACATCGCTCCGGAGGGGCAGGCGCGGCGGGTGGAAACGCTGTATCTGAGCGGAGCCGCCTTCTCCTCCTTAGGCGTTCGCGCGCACCTCGGCCGCCTGATCACCGAAGCCGACGACACCCCCAAGTGTGCCGAGCCCGTCGCCGTCCTGGGCTACGCCTTCTGGCAGCGCGAGTACGGCGGCGACCCAGCCGTCGTGGGTAAGTCCATGAGCATCGAAAGGCGCAAGTTCCCGATCGCCGGCGTCGCCGAGCGGGAGTTCCCCGGACTGGAAGTGGGCCGCCAGTTCGACATCGCCATCCCGGTCTGCGCCGAGCGACTGCTGTTCCCCGACAACGACGAGCGGGAGATGCGCCGCTACTGGTGGCTTTCGGCCTTCGGCAGGCTGAAGCCCGGCTGGACGCTCGCGCAGGCGGACGCGCACCTGAAAACCATCTCTCCGGAGATCTTCAGCGCCACCGCTCCCGCCGGTTACACGCCCGAAGATACCCGCAACTACCTCGAATTCCGCTTGCAGGCTCGCGAGGCCGCCCGCGGCGTCTCCGGCCTGCGCCGCAATTACGGCGATTCGCTGGGTTACCTTCTGGCAGCCACCGGCGTTTTGCTGCTGATCGCCTGCGCCAATCTCGCCAATCTGCTGTTGGCGCGCGGATCGGCCCGCCAGCGCGAGTTCGCGCTCCGCCTGGCGATCGGCGCCTCCCGACGAAGGCTGGTGGCGCAGATGCTCACGGAGACCGCGCTGCTGA
This sequence comes from uncultured Solibacteraceae bacterium, assembly GCA_964406035.1. Lineage (GTDB taxonomy): Bacteria > Acidobacteriota > Terriglobia > Bryobacterales > Bryobacteraceae > JAIEPW01. Next base: position 13,246 of record CAYOQB010000135.1, read on the forward strand.
TCGTCGCCGGCGCCGCGCTCGGCATCCTGTGCGCCCGCTGGTTGAGCCAAACCCTGATCGGGTTCCTGGTGACCGAGCGTGACCAGTGGGTGCTGGACCTGAGCGTCGACTGGCGGGTGCTTGCCTTTGTAGCGCTGCTTGCGGCACTTTCCGCCGCCTTCTTCGGCCTGCTGCCCGCGCTGCGCGCCAGCCGCGCCGAACCTTCCTCCGCGCTGCACGGCGGCGGTCGATCCACCGGAGCCCGCGAAGGGCTCGCGGCGCGCCGGGCCCTGGTAGCGCTTCAGGTCGCTCTTGCCACCGGACTGCTCGCCGGAGCCCTGCTGCTCGCGCGCACGCTGCACAACCTCAGCATCATCGATCCCGGGTTCCGCCAGTCCGGGCTGCTCGTGGTCGGCCTCGAGTTCCCGTCCGCCCAGCTTCCGATTGAGCGCCGCGCGCTCGCCAATCGCGAGCTTCTGGACCGGCTGCGCTCCACCCCCGGCGTGGATGCCGCGGCGCAACTCTCGGTTGTGCCTGGCCTGGGCTGGGGATCAAACCGGAACGTCGACGTGCCAGGCGAAGCGCCTCGTGGCGGCGCGCCCGCCAGCCGCCTCACCAACATAAACGGAGTCAGCGATGGCTACTTCGCAACCATGGGAACCCCCCTGCGCTCCGGCCGCGATTTCGACAACCGCGACCGGCGTGGGACGCAGCCCGTCGCCATTGTGAACGAAGAATTCGCGCGCCGGTTCTTCGGCGGCCGCGATCCGGTGGGCAGTGTGTTCCGCATAGAAGCCGGCGGTACTTGGGGACCGCCCATCGAGGTGATCGGCCTCGCGGCGGACTCCAAATACGAGAATGTCCGCGACAGCTTCGACGCCATCGCCTATCTGCCGATCGACCAGCAGCAGGAAGGTGTCGCCAGCCCGTACTTCATGATCCACTCGCGAG
>CAYOQB010000136.1:0-14142 GCA_964406035.1 uncultured Solibacteraceae bacterium
GGGAGCCGCGAGCCGTGAGCGAGCGGCAGACGGGTCGCGAGAACACTTGCGCCCGGTGCTGCCGGCTTCAGGCTCGCAGGAAGTGATGTCGGCGCCCTATAAAAGCCGAGCGGCGTAAACGCAGCACTACAACACCTAATCCGACGATGTCGAGCTCAAGGTAGTGCCGCCTTTAGGCGGCAGGGGCCTTCAGGCCCCGCAACCCCGAGCCGCCACCCAAAACAAAACCGCCGCACCCGAACGGCGCGGCGGTTGTCTACTTCCCGATTCTCCGAAACGCTTAGTCCCCGAAGCTGCCGACTTCTTCCTGCTTATCCGCCGCCTTCACCGGCAACGGCTTCTCCGAAGCAAGCGCCGGTCCGATGCCGATCTGCACCAGACCTTCCTGCTCCTTCTCCTTCAGAACGTGCTGGCGATACAGCTTCGCCATCCGCTCATTTTCCTTCTGCTGCCGCAGCTTCTCGTCGCGAGCCCGGATCTTCTCTTCGCGCGCCGTCTTCGCGATGCCCAGCTTGTCCAGGTCATCCTGCTTCTTGGCGTGAACATGCTCGTCCACCAGAATCAGCGAGTGATCCTTCGTGGCCATGTTCACCGGCTTGTTGCCGGCGAAGATCTCATGCTTGCCGTGCTCGTCATACCACTTGGTGAGCGTCGCCGTCATGTGCATCTTCTCGATGATGTTCCGCCAGCCCACGCCGGTGTTGTACGCGCAGAAGCTGATTTCGCCTTCCTGCGTCGCATACGGGATGATGCACATCTCGGTGCGCCGGAAGTCGTAGTTGAACAGATCCTGGAACCACATTCCCGCGATGAACAGGAAGTTCCAGCGATCCTGGCGGCGCTTCTCGATGTCCTGCGCGGTGCGCTCGCCCGACACCTTGCCGTAATCCTTGCCGGTGGCGCCGAAGGTCTTGTCGAACTTCTTCATCAGGTCCGCCATCTTGAAATGCGTGGGGGACTTGAAGGGGTCGTAGTTCTTCAGCAGCGCCAGCGCCATGCCCGTGATGGACAGCCACTTCCCGCGCGCCGCGTCATTCACGCGAGCAATGTCCCGCGCCAGTTGATCGGCGTGCAGGAACGCCGTCACCGGCACCCGCTCCTTGGTTTCCTTGTCCACCATCACAGCCATGCCGATGCCGCAGTTCGGGTGGCAGCCGCACGACAGTTGGCCCCAATCCGCCTGCGGACCATGCACCAGGTCGGCCCAGTCGGAGAACGTCGAAATGAACGAGATCGGGAACCAGTCGCGAACCGGCTCGCCCAACCCCACCTGATCCTTCACGTCATGCGCCAGGTGGCTCAGCGTGTAGCGCTGCGCCATCCGGCGGTCGTCCGTCACCGCTTCGTCGCGGCCGGTGAACGACACCGGCTGGAAGCTCAGGAAGCTGATCTTGCGCGGATTGTCCAGCGCAAACTGAATAATGCGGCCCACCTGCTCATTGTTGATGCCGTTGACAATCGTGGTCACCGGAACGATGTCCACGCCCGCGTTCCACAGGTTCTCGATCGCCCGCAGCTTTACGTCGAACAGGTTGCCCACCGCGCGGTGAGAATTCGCTTCGTTGCCGATACCATCGAACTGCAGGTACGCATAGCGCAGGCCCGCTTCCGCCGCCTGCCGCGAGAACTCCACCGACTTGGCGAACTCGATTCCGTTGGTCGCCGCCTGCACCGAGTTGTAGCCGACCTTGCGCGAGTAGCGGCATGCATCCAGGAAGTACGGCGACAGCGTCGGCTCGCCTCCCGAGAACTGCACCGACATCTGCCGCCGCGGCTTGATCGAAATCGCGTTGTCCAGCAGCGTCTTGATGTCTTCCCAGGTCAGCTCATGCACGAACCCGACCTGGTTGGCATCCATGAAGCACGGGTCGCACATCATGTTGCAGCGGTTGGTCAGATCCACCGTCAGCACGCTGCCGCGGCCGTGCGTGATCGTCGACGAACCATGGTTGTGCAGCTTGTCATCATTGTGAGCGCGGATGTCGCGCCCAGGGAACGACTGCTCCAGGTGCCGGAAGAACTCGGCGTCGATCGCCATCACGTCTTCAAAGTGGCCGTGCGTCGGGCAATCCTTCACCATCAGGATCTTGCCGTCGCGCTGAATCACCTGCGCCTTGATCTCGCCAACCTTTTCGTTCTTCAGGATTTCCACCGGCAGCTTGCCGTCCAGAATCTGCTGGCGGATTTCCGGCACGCACTTCGGGCACAGCGAATCGGTGGTACGGGGCCATCCGAGCGGCGGCTTCTGCTTCTCCCACGACTTCAGGAGCGGCTTGTCCGACCACTTGGGCGTAAACGAAGGGTTCTGGTTGATCTGATTGAGACGATCGAAAATCTGCCACGCAGCGCCGGCTGCGACAGTAACGGCCTTCTCCACGTACTTAATTGGCTTATGCATAGATTGAAGTTTCCGTGGTTCTCCTCACGAAGTCGTCCGGCCACGTCAGCGCGCCGGTTGATTGGCTTAGTATAGTCCGGCCCGTCCGGCGCTCCTAGAACCAGGGATTAAAACGTCCGGATTCGGAATTGTATGGGCATATCCGGCATTGAACGGAGCCTGGCGAAAAGCCCGGAAACGGCTGATCCTGCAAGTGGTTAGAGGCAAACCGCGTGGCGCCGCGGTTGACCCGCCGCGCCAAATCTGCTAATCCTCGATTTCGCCTTATGCCATTCGTTTTCTTGATCTTACTGCTCCTCGGCGGCGGCGCCGCCGCGCAGGACCCCTTCGAGGGTCTTTCCGCTCCGCCGCCCCTCTACAACCAGCTTCAGAACAGCTCACTCTACGTTCCCATGCGCGACGGCGTCCGCCTGGCTGTGGAAGTGTTGCTGCCAAAGGACTTACCCGCAAACACGAAGATTCCCGCAATCCTCCGCATCACCCGCTACGGACGCGCCCCGGTGAACGGATCCATCCCACCGGCCGACCGCTTCTTCGCCGAACGCGGCTACGCCCGCATCTCCGTCGATGAACGCGGCACCGGAGCCTCCTTTGGCACCGTCCGCTACGGCAAGCCCACCCTCGGCGACATGCGCGAGATCGTCGATTGGGTGGTGAAACAGCCTTGGTCGAACGGCAACGTCGGCGCCATAGGCGTGTCTTACGAGGGCACCACTTCCGAGCTCCTCGCCGCCACCGGCCACCCCGCGGTGAAAGCCGTCATCCCCCGCTTTCCCGATTTCGATTACTACACCGATCTGCTGTTCCCCGGCGGCATTTTCAACGAGTGGTTCGTCCGCACTTGGGCCGCCGCGACCAAAGCCATGGATGAAGGCGGCGCCGCTAAACCCGTCGATGGCGACTCCAGCCGCGCGCTCCTGAAACAGGCCATCGCCGAACACGCCGCCAACTTCGACCTCTACGCCAGCCTGAAAGCTGTCACCTTCGCCGATGACGTGCAGCCCGGCCTGGGACTCTCCCTTCGTGACCAGTCCACCCACATGTTGCGGGCGGAGATGGAAAAGGCCAACGTCCCCATGCTGGTCTGGTCGAGCTGGTATGACGCGGCAACCGCCGCCGGCGCCATCCATCGCTACCGCACCTTCCGCAATCCGCAGCGCGTCTACCTGGGCGCCTGGAGCCACGGCGCAACCAATGACGCCAACCCCTTCTTCGCCCCGAACACGCCTGTTTATCCGACTCGCGAGCAGGAACTCGCCGACTCCATCCGCTTCTTCGACATCCACCTGAAGCAGCAGCCCACGCCCTTTCGCTGGGAGGATCGCCGGATTTACTACTTCACCATGGGCGAGAATCGCTGGAAAAGTACCGGAAAGTGGCCGCCGGGCGGGCTCTCCACCTGGACCATGTATCCGCGCGCCGGCAACACGCTGGTGGAGTTCAAGCCCCCCACCGCCGACACGACCATCGAAGGCACTCTCACCGGCGGCCACACAACCGGGAATCAGAACCGCTGGCACACCCAAATGGGCGGCGGCGACGTGATCTATGCCGAACGCGAAAAGCACATCGAACCGTTGTTCGGCTTCTCCACCGCCCCGCTGCGCCAGGATGTCGTGATCACCGGCCAGCCCGTGCTGAAGCTGCGCGTCGCGCTGTCCAAGCCGGACACCAAGATCTTCGCTTACCTGGATCTGGTGAACGAAAAAGGCGAAGCCCGCTACATCACCGAGGGCCTGCTGCGAACGATTCACGGCAAGAGCAAGGAGGATGCTCCCTACGACCTGGTCGGGGCGTATTACTCGTTCCTGAAGAAGGATGCCGTCGACAGTCCAGCGGAACTCGAGATCGCCATGCTGCCGACTTCGGTGCGCGTCCCCAAAGGCTGGCGAGTGCGCATTTCGTTGGCCGGCGGGGATCGCGACACGTTCGGCGGCGAGGACTCCCGCATCCGCCTGCTGCCGGGGTCGAAGGTGGAGATTCCAATCGAGCGCGGGGCTCGCTAGCGAGCGTCGACAGCATTTCTTCCCCGATGAAGGTCGCGCGGATCTTGAGCGTCGCCGCGTTCCGTTCCGCTCGCTCGTCCTTGCGCATTACAGCGCAAACGACAACCTTCAACATTAGCTCCAAGCTCTTCGACGGTCCGGCTCGTCGCCGCATCTGAACATTCGAACCTCGCCATTCCCGCACCAGTGCTCACCCCGGCTGTATTCAACTCAACTCTGCCGCGTCCGTTCGCCCGATCTTTGGCCATTTTTTCATTGACGCTTCGCCAGGACGGCCTTAGGGTTAGTCCATGCGCCGAACATCCACCGTTCTGCTGCTCGCTTTGACGCTTTTGCCCAAAAGCGTAAATTCACAAAATCTCAGCGGCATCACTGCGGCCGAAAACGTTCGCCTGGAAAACAGACCCAGAGCCGAGAGCCTGGCAGGTCATGGCATCGACATGGGCACCGGAGCCTTCGTTCTATCCGAGGAAATCATCTGGCTTCAGGGGCTTAGGCGAGTTGACCTGACGTTGAACTACAACTCCCTGCTCACCGGTCGCGAAGGTGCTTTCGGCCGGGGCTGGAGCCATCCGTATGAAGCATTCGTCGAGGAGTCCGGCGACATCGCGACTGTCCACTGGGATGTCAACCGGCAGAACCGCTTCCGCCGCCTACCGTCTGGACAGTACGAAGCCCTGGAGGAATCGTCCACCTACGACCGGTTGAGCCGGTCCGGCTCGCGGTGGATCGTGGAGTTTCTCGGGGGATCGCGATATGAGTTCCGCGCCGACGGCAAGCTCGAGCGAATGGTGAACCGGGTTGGCCAGGAGATTCGCATCGACCACGGCGCCAGCGGCGTGTCACGCGTCCTGGACGTTGGCGGGAGCAAAAGCCTGAGCTTCATCTATAGTCCAGGTTCGACCCTGGTTCGCGTTGTCGAAGATAACGCCGACCGCTTGGTGTACTTCGACTACGGCGTTGGCGCGCGGCTCCGTTCGGTGCGAAGGCCCGCCACGATGGGATTGGCTTACGGCACGAACTTCGCGGCCACCGACATCCCGGACAACGGCAGCGTCACCCGTCAGATCAACGTGAGCAACGCCCCGGCGCGTATCGGGCTGGCACGCATGGTTACGACCCAGATCGCGCATTCCAGGCCCAGCGATCTGGAAGTGACCATGACCTCTCCGGCGGGCACCACCGTGCGCTTGACCACGAATCAGACAAGCAGTTCGTGGTTGCTGGGTGATACGGTGCTGACCGATTTCGAAGGTGAGAATCCGAACGGCACCTGGATCCTCAGGGTCTCCGACCAGCGTTCGGGCCAGACCGGGCGGCTGACCGCCTGGCGGCTGCGTTTCACGGAGCCCACCGACGAGTTCCGCTACGAGTACAACAGCGCGGGCCAGATCACCGCCGCGTTCGATCCGGACGGCCGCCGGTTGTTCGCCAACACCTACGATGCCGCCGGAAGAATTGTCAGCCAGGATGATGGCCGCGATGACAACGCCGTGGCGCAGGTAAGCTGGCGCGAGACGGGTGGAGGCGTGATCGCCGCCTATCGGAATCGAACCGGCGCGACGACCACCTTCGAGCACGATGCGCGCTATCGCCTGATCCGCATCACCAACCCTCTGGATCAGACCACCCGCCTCGGCTACAACAGCCGCGGCGACCGGACGAGCATCACCGATCCGCTAGGCCGCACCACCCGATTGACATTCTCCGAGGCGGGATACCCGGTGACCTACGTCAACCCGGCGGGATTTGCCTGGAGCTTCGAGCATAACGGGCCGAACCTCACGTCAATAGCCGATCCGTTGGGCAAGCGCAGCGTGCTCGAATATTCAGCCAATCGGGTTAGCCGTGTCAAGGACCCCGAGTGTCTCGCGGACAACGCCTGCGCGGGCGTCCGCAAGAGCTGGGGCGGAAGCGGCGAAATGATGTCCAACACCATGAACGCCGGAGGCATGGTCGGCTACACCTGGCAGGGCGGCCGTCCTGTCGGCGCCACGCACCCGGTTCACACCGGTAGAAATGGCGCGATCTACGACGCCGCGGGCAGATTGATTGAAGCCCGCGATCCCGACGGCAATGTAACGCGGAACGAGTACGATTCCGCGAACATGTTGATCTCCCAGACCGATCCCTTGGGCAACCAGCGGCGCTCCATTTATGATCGCCGCGGGCGTCCCGTGCGCCTCATCGATGCGTTAGGCAATGCAACCGTGAATGAGTACGACGGCAACGGGAATGTCGTTGCCTTCATCAACGCGCTCGGCGAGAGGACGCTGTTCGAATACGACGGCGAGGACCGCCTGGTGCGCACACGAGCCGCCAGCGGATCGTCGCTGACGCGCACCTACGATGCAGCGGGGCGTCCAGCGACCGTCACCGACGGCGCCGGCGTGTCGCTCCGTTACGAATACGACGCGGCGGGAAACCACACCGCCACCTATGACAGCGACGACAGGGTCATCGAGAGTATCGAATACGACGATCGCGATCTGCCTGTGGCGCGGGTGAACGCGCTGGGCGCCCGGCAGCAGACCGAATACGACGAGCTCGGGCGAGTTCGGCGTCAGACTCGCGCCGACGGGGGCACGGAAACGCTGACTTATGATCGAAACGACCGCCCAACCGCATATACCGACGCCGCCGGACGGGTTTGGCGTCAGCGATACAACCTGGACAATCTTCTCACCAGCATCACCGATCCCGGCAACCAGACCACGCGTCTGGACTATGATCGCGCCAACCGCCTGACCTCCTTAAACATGCCCGATGGGCTGAGCTACTCGTTCGGATACACGCGCGGCGAACAACCGCAGTTTGAAAGCATCGGAGACGTCACGCACGAGTACAGCTACGACGCGGCGCGCCGGCTGCGTGAGATTCTCCGCGACCACAACCAGCGCATCCAGTTCGATCGCGATGCCAACGGCAACGCGACCGCGGTTCGATCGGGCGGCGTCGTCAGGCTCCGTTATGAATACGATGGACTCGGCCGGGTGAGGCGGTTTACCGACGCGGCGGGCAACTCCCTGCTGATTTCGTATTCGCCAAACGGGCTGCCCGCCTCGGTCACATATCCCGGCGGACAACGGGTCCGCTACGTGTACGACTCCGCGGAGCGGCTCACCGAAATCATCGATTGGGCGGACCGGCGCACCCGGTATTCCTACGACAAGAAAGGGCGGCCCCTGCGGATCGACCTGCCCAACGGAGTGGTGCAGGAGTTCGAGTTCGATGCCGCCGGCAGAGTGGTGCGGCGGACCGAGAGTTCCAACGCAGGCCTGATTCAGGAGTTGCGCTTTGCTTATGACGCGCTCGACCGCCCGACGCAATCCGTGCGCCGGCCGGACGGCGCCCCATTCCTCCCTCAGCCCGTGCAGATGACCTACGGAAACGGGCACGCGCTCTCCCGCTTCGATGGCCAAAGCGTGACGCACGACCGTCGCGGCAACGTAACCCTCGGTCCCTTGCTTTCCGCGTTCGGCCGCTTTTCCTACGATCTGGCCGGCAACCTGGTCAGCGCTGGAAGCTCCACCTACACCTACGACGAGCAGGACCGGCTGGTGGCGACAAACAACGAACTCGGCTCCACCCGGTTCTTCGTCAATCCGGCGACGGAGCTGTCCCAGATTCTGGTGCGAACCGCCCCGAACGGAACCGTCACCAGGTACGTCTGGGGTCCCGGGCTCGTCTACGAGGAGCGGGCGGGGCGAATCCGAACCTATCACTACGATTACTCCGGCAACACAGTGGCCATCGTGAACGACTCCGGAGCGGTCGCCGCAAGGATGTCATACGGACCCTTCGGAGAGGCGACGCAGCAAAGTGGCGACATCGACACGCCGTTCCGGTTCGGTGGACTCTTTGGATTGGTGACCGACTCAAACGGGCTGGTCTACATGCGCTACCGCTGGTATTCGCCGCGCATGCGACGATTCCTGTCCAAGGACAGCGAGATCGCCAGGATCGGCTTCGGGGGCTCGACCAACCCTTATGGCTACGCCGCGGGCGACCCGATCAACTCGATCGATCCCAGCGGCCGGATTATCGGAAACATCATCGCCGGAGCAGTGGTCGGCGCGATTGTTAATGTCGCGGCTCGAACTGTCATCAGCCTCGCGACCACCGGCAAGCCTCCCACTTGGGGACAAATCGCGGGAGCGGCGCTCGATGGCGCGCTGGCTGGAGCCGCGCTGGCTACTTGCGGTCCGCCCTGCGCGACCTTCGGCGGTGCGGTCGTGGGCGGCGCAATCGCCGGTGCCGGAGGCGCGTTCTTTGGCAGCCTGCTGGAACAGGGAATCGACCGCGGCAGCGTTGACTTCGGCGAAGCAGGCGTGGAAGCGGCATGGGGCGCGGGTTTTGGAGCCGTGGGCGGAGGGATCGGCGCCGGGCGGGGCGGAAAAGCTTTCACGGCGGGCAGGACACGGCCCGGATCCGCGCGATTCGACGGCGGAAGTCCCGCGGATTCCAGCATCCGGGCGAGCGTCGGGTTCAAAGGCGCCAGGACCGCGCGGGCAGGCCGCTCGTCCGGCGGACTCGCGCCTCCCACCAATCCGGACCACTTCTATGCACCCGCCCGAATGGTGCGAACCTCCGTCAGCGCACAGGTGCCTGCGGTGACGCCGAGCAATGACCGTTCGCTCCGCGCGGGCTTGCGATCCGCCGGGAAGGATTGGCTCTCGGCCACGACCATCGGCTACTTCCACGCGCTCCTCTTCGATACGAGCGGCGGCGAGGTCCATACGCAGCGGCAGGCTCGAGCCGAGGGGATCGGCAGGCTTCAGCCGCCGAGAGACGCGTTCGGCTTCTTCCCGCACTGGCGAGTCTACGTCGAGGCCCTGCGATTGGGCGAACGGCCCGTGCCCGACCCGGCGCCCGCACTGGGGGTGTTCTGATGCGCGGGCTACTTCTCTTCCTGTTTCCGGCCGCTTCCCTGTTGGCGCAGGTTTATACGTATGACGATGCGGGTCGCCTGATTCGCGCGGTGTATTCGGAGGGAGGCGGCGCGGGCTATGCCTGGGATGCCGCGGACAATCTGCTGCGCGTCGACACCCTGCGGGTTCCGCCCATGCCTTCCAGCGTCGGGGTGACCCGGCTGTCACCCACTTCGGTTCGCGTCTCGTGGAACGAGACAGCCGGCGCCACCGGTTATCGCATCGAGCGCCGTGCTTCCGGAGAGACGGCGTGGCAGGTTGTGGCGACGGTCGGCGGTTCCGGCCGTTCTTTCGTGGACGAAACGCTAAACGCAACTCGGGAGTACTTCTATCGCGTATCGGCGCTGGGTCCCGATGGGGCGGGCGTTGCCTCAGTGGAAGTGTCCACCGATTCGGGCCGTCCGCAGATCTCCGAGAACGGAATCGTGAACGGCGCCACTTTTCGCGCTGAAAATGGCGTCGCGGCGGGATCCATCGTTTCCATCTTCGGAAGCGACATCGGCGTGACGTTGCAAGATGGCCAATTGCGTCCCGTAACAGCCATCGCACCGGGCGCCCCATTGCCCACGCAATTGGCAGGACACTCTGTCGAGATCGGCGGCCGGCCCGCGCCCATGTACTTCGTCTCCGGTTCCCAAGGCCCGGATGGGCAAATCACCGGACAAATCAACGTGCAGATTCCGTGGGCGACTCCACCGGGCCAGGCCGAGGTCGTCGTGCGGCGGAGAGAGGGAGAACGGACTCTGGAGAGTCCGCCCAGAACCGTTCGGGTGTCCCTGGCGTCTCCCGGCATCTTCACGTTTCCTGGAGGATCCGGCGGCGGAGCGGTCGTAAATTCCGACGGCTCCATTGCACAACCGGAAGGATCCCTTCCCGGCGTGGCCACTCGTCCGGCGTCACGCGGAGAAGTGATCGTCGTCTTCCTGACCGGTCTGGGCGCCGTGGACCCGCCCGTCGCTGACGGGCAATCCAGCCTGGATGCGTTGCGGAGAACCAGGCTGGAGCCGCGGGTTTTGATCGGCGGCGTCCCCGCGGACGTCATCTTCTCCGGCCTCGCGCCACAGTTCGTGGGGTTGTATCAGATCAACGCGATGATACCCTCCGCCGCGCCCGCCGGGGACCGGGTGTCCCTCCGGGTGGAAGCGGGAGGAGCGGCGAGCCGGGAGGATGTGACGATCGCGATTCGTTGAGGCAAACCAAATGCTTGACACAGTCAAGTAATATTGGTTGACGATGTCAACTATCGAGGCTCCGGTCGCCCGGATTCGCGCATTTAACCGCTTTTACACCCGGCTGATCGGCGTTCTGGACGAGCACCACCTGGACGGCCCGCTGGGGATCGCGGAAGCGCGGATTCTGTACGAGATCTCCGGGCAGCCGGGAATGACCGCGGCCGACCTGTGCCGCACGCTGGAGATGGACGCCGGTTACGTCAGCCGCATTTTGCGAACCCTGAAGAAGCGCGGGTTTCTGGCGCGGAAACGATCCGAGTCCGATGCGCGGCGAACGCACCTGAATCTGACCCGATCCGGCCGCGAAGTGTTCGCCGAGATCGACACTCGCGCCCGGCTGCGAATGGAGAAGCTGCTGGAGCCGCTGGCGGCGGCGGATCGCGAGCGCCTGGTGCGGGCGTTCGGCGAAGTGCAGGCGCTGCTCGGCGGCAGTGAGGCGAAGGACGCCATCCGCATCCGGACGCATCAGCCCGGCGACCTGGGCTGGATCGTGCATCGACACGCCGTGCTGTATCAGCAGGAATACGGCTGGGGGAGCGACTTCGAGCGCGTGGTGGCGGAGATCGCGGCGCAGTTCCTGGGACACTTCGACGAGCAATCGGACGGCTGCTGGATCGCCGAGCGCGGCGGCGAACGGCTGGGTTCGATCGCGCTGGCGCGCGAGGCAGACGATGCCGCGCGCCTGCGCCTGTTCCTGGTGGAACCGGCGGCGCGCGGATCCGGCGTCGGCAAACAACTGCTGGACGCCTGCCACGCGTTCGCGCGCCAGGCAGGTTACCGCCGCATCATTTTGTGGACGCAGAGCAACCTACTGGCGGCGCGACACATGTACCGGAAGGCGGGCTACCGCATCGTCTCGGAGCTGCCGCACAACAGCTTCGGGCAGAACCTGATCGCGGAAACCTGGGCACTGGATCTATGACACGCGGGCCGAAGCGGCCAGCACCTCTTCCAGGCGATGGAAACCTGCAGCCATGCCGTGTTCCATGCCGGAGCGGCTGGCAGTGTCCCGCGCTTCTTTCGTTTCATAGCGCATGGTGATCTGGACCCGCGTAACCGGTCCGCGTTCCGTAAACACAGTGGTGTTGCGGGCTTCGCCGGGGTACCACGCATCGTCGAACTTTTCGGTGGCGACAATCCGGCTGGGGACCTCCACTTCCAGAAACTCGCCGCCCATGCCCATATCCTTCACGCCGTTCTTGCGCCAGACATAGCGATAGCGGCCGCCGGCGCGCGGGTCGATCTCGCAGACCGGCATGGTCCAGCCTTCCGGCCCGAGGAGCCACTGGCGGACGAGCTCGGGTTTGGTGAAGGCGTCGAAAACGAGCTGACGCGGAGCATGGAAGTCGCGGGTGATTTCGATTTCCAGGTCGCCGGGCGTGGAGACCTGGAAGCTTTCGGGATAAAACATGAAGCCTCCTTATTGTTTGCGCTTCTTCTTCCGTTCGGACGTGGTTTGCAGTTCGCCGAGCAAGTGATCGAGCCGGGTGAAGGATGTCTGCCAGAAGCGGCGGTAGTCCTCCAGCCAGCGGCTTGCCTCGGCCAGGGGTTCGGCGCGGAGCCGCGCGGGCCGGCGCTGAGCGTCGCGATCCCGGGTGACCAGGCCCGCGCGCTCCAGCACTTTCAGGTGTTTGGAGATGGCGGGCTGGCTTAGAGAGAACGGTCCCGCGAGTTCGGTGACGGACGCATCGCCGGCCGCGAGCCGGGCGAGGATGGCGCGGCGTGTGGGATCGGCGAGGGCGGCGAAGGTGGCATCCAGGGTTTCATAACCACCAGGTTGCATAACCAGATGGTAATGGGCGGCGGCCGCCGTGTCAAGTGTCGGATTTTTCCAAGACCCCGCCGCGGGTGGTTGCTACTTTGGCGGCATGGTTGAAATTCAATATCGAACCGTTACTCCCTACTTCTGCGTTCCCGATGCGGACGCGGAGCTCGCGTTTCTGAAGGCGGCGTTTGACGCGACTGAGGTCGAGTGCCAGCGCACGGAAGACAATAAGATCATGCATGCGGAACTGAAGATCGGCGATTCGCTGGTGATGCTGGGCCAATCCGGCGGTCCGCGCAAGGCTATGCCGGCGGCGATTTATTTGTGGGTGCCGGACGCGGACAAGACGTACGCGGCGGCAATGAAGGCGGGCGCGGCCTCGGAATCGGCGCCGGAGAACAAGCCGTGGGGGCACCGGACGGCGGGGGTCATCGGGCCGAACGGGCTGACGTGGTGGATCGCCGCGCCGCTGGCGTGAGGTGGGGGGGCAAGCGGGCTCGAAGGGGTCCGCTTGCCGTGCGGTTTATATGGAGGGTCGCCAGGGAGCGAGGTTCTTTCCGTCGATAAGTGCCCCGTTGGGTGATATGGTGGGAATGCCATGGGTTACTATGCGCGCTAACACCGGGCATACCAGGAAGAGCGATCAACGGCGGGTTCCTCGGAACGGAAACGAAGTTACTGTCCGTGACCCGTCCCTGGAGTATCCCGAGACTAAGATCCGAGGCGCAGTCCGAACCATCTTGCACCTGCTTGCTGAGAAGCAGTTCGAGGCATTGGCGGATCTCACGGCACCCGGTCCGGAGCATCTTCAGGCTGAAGACATTCGACAAACGATGGAGCGATATTCTGGATTAGTGCGGGTGCCAGACGACACCGAACTCAGGTTTGATGTTGTGGAAGTCGAAGGAAAATCGCCCAGGCAGTTCTCTGTTGACGCCCCAATATTCACAGTGGAGGAAGGACGATCAGACCTGACCGCTCGAATGACTGTGACCGACAAGCCGGGTGATGACTTTGAGATCGTATTCTACGACGTGTGGGTGATGTGAGATTGCCGCTGCTGGGAGGACTTGGGGCTCCCCCGAGTTGGTCAGAGTCGGCATTGGAATAGCCTCGGGATGCGGGTTAATTTGCCGGTGCCACTAAGACATCGCTTTGCACTATCGCTGACATGACCAAGTGGCAGGACTTGTTCGACAAAAAACCGGGTCGCGTCCTTGAGGGTAGCGGCTTCTCGGTTTGCCTGTACAGCGAAGGCTACCTTCGGTACTCGGAAGGCGAACGCACGATAACGCTTTTGACGGAGATTGTTGATGAAAGTGATGGGCTCGGCAGGAAGTGGCTGGTCTTGCGAAAAGTCAGGACCACAGTATACCTGCCGGTCCTGTTGAAGTGGGATGATGGTGTTTCCTGTTGAGCCAGCCGCGGCACTCGTGGTGATCGGTCGGATCATGAAGACGATGGCTGAGGCGTCAGAACCGGCCAGTACGGAGGTCTCCGGTGAAGTCTATCGGCGAGCCCGAGGAGGACTTTGCGAACCTCGGTCCGAAGCACACCGGCCAAGGGATCACGAGCCTGAAACAGGTGCCCCTTGCGGCGCAGCCGCACGTGGATCGCCCGCGCATAGTCCCCGTGGAGCCGGCGGAATAGGGTCGCCCCAGTGCCTCCGCGTCGCTGGGGGACCAGAATTAGGTTGCACTTCGTCATCCAGGCCGCGAGCAAGTCATCATCCGCTCGGCATCGCGCCGCAGAAACGTGGACATGGTTGGGCATAAGGCAATATCCGAGGATAGCCACGCCGTAGTGGCGG
>CAYOQB010000137.1:0-13908 GCA_964406035.1 uncultured Solibacteraceae bacterium
CGGCGCGGCTGATAGATCGCGGTGTGCCGTACCGACTGGCACACCTTCTCCTCGGAGTCGAGCAGCACCACGAACAAGGTCGCCATGTGGTGGCCCTTTCGCTCGGAGCGTCCCTCGATGAGCCCGCGGACCTCGACCTCCTCGGTGTCGCGGAGGGTGCGGAAGGTGCGCACTTCGCTGGCGGCGTGAATCCAGGGACCGAGTTCATAATTACGCGCCAGAATCTCGTTGGCCAAGCCGAGCAGGACGGTGGGATGGGTGGCGGCATCCTCGCCTTGATAGCACTCCAGCGGATCTTGAATCGCGGCGCGGAGGTCCTGATGGATGTCGTCGAGCCGGCGGCGGAAGCTGCCGAGCAGGGTGGCGGGCTCGAATTCTTCGTCGACGGGTTGGCGGCGGGGGGAGGGCAGCGGCGCGGCGACCGGAATCACGGGCACGGGCTCGTTGTGGAGCCAGGCTTTGCCGCTGGCGCGGGGGGCGCCGTCTTCACCGGCTGCGGTGACGGTCATGCCGGGTTCCAGGCGGGCGACGACGGGCTCGCCGTGATAGAACGGCTGCTGGAAGCGGACATCCATGGCGCCGCGTTCCAGCCACTCCGGACCGAGACCGGCGACCACGGGCGTGGTCATGTAGCCGTAGATCACCACGCCGGGGACCAGGCCGCCGCGAAAGCCGTATTGCGCGGCGATGGCGTCGTCATGGATCTTGTTTTCGGATTGCGCCGCCGAGTTGTGCGCGAGCACGCGGAATTCTTCCATATTCGTAGTATAGGAAGTCGTGCCCGAACTGCCGGACATCGTGGTGTACCTGGAGGCGCTGGAGTCGCGGCTGAGCGGCCGGACGCTGGAACGGGTGCGGATCCAGAGCCCGTTTTTGCTGCGCAGCGTGGATCCGGCGGTGGCTGAGGCCGAGGGGCGGGAGATCACGGCGCTGCGGAGGGTGGGCAAGCGGCTGGCCTTCCGCGCCGGCGATGAGGTGTGGCTGGTACTGCACTTGATGATCGCGGGGCGGCTGCATTGGAAGAAGCGCGGCGCGGCGTTGTCGGGGCGGAACGCGATCGCCGCTTTCGATTTCGACAACGGGTCGCTGGTGCTGACGGAGGCGGGGAGCCAGAAGCGGGCGTCGCTGACACTGGTGCGCGGCGAGGCGGGGTTGCGATCGCTGGACCCCGGCGGGCTGGAGCCGCTGGAGGCCGACTTCGAGGCGTTCACCGGGCGGCTGACGGCGACCAATCACACGCTGAAGCGGGCGCTTACCGATCCGCGGATCTTCAGCGGGATCGGCAACGCGTACTCGGACGAGATCCTGCATCGCGCCATGCTGTCGCCGGTGGCGCTGACGCAGAAGCTGGGAGAAGACGAGATCCGGCGGCTGCGGGAAGCGGTGCGGGAGGTGTTGCGGGAGTGGGTGGATCGCCTGCGGGCGGAGGCCGCGGGCGGATTTCCGGAAGGGGTCACGGCGTTCCGCGAAGGGATGGCGGTGCATGGGCGGCACGGGCTGCCGTGCCCGCGCTGCGGGGCCAAGATCCAGCGGATCCGCTACGCTTCCAACGAAACGAACTACTGCGCAGGCTGCCAGACGGGAGGCAAGCTGCTGGCGGACCGGGCGTTGTCGCGGCTGCTGGGCAAGGATTGGCCGCGCACGCTGGAGGAGCTGGAGTCGTACAAGGAACAACGGCAAGGCGGGGCTTGACCGGTTTGCGACAATGAGGCATGGCCAAACCCGCGATACTGGCCGTTGACGACGATGCGGACGTTCTCAAGTCAGTTGAGCGGGACCTGAGGACGCGCTACGCGAAGGACTTCCGCATCCTGCGCGCCGGCTCCGGCGAGCAGGCGCTGCAAACCCTGAAACAACTCCAACTGCGCAACGACCCGGTGGCGCTCTTCCTGGTGGATCAGAGGATGCCGGGCATGAGCGGCGTCGACTTTCTGGCCGAAGCCATGAAGCTGGAACCGGACGCCAAGCGAGTGCTGCTGACCGCGTACTCGGACACGGACGCGGCGATCCGCGCGATCAATCAGGTCCGCCTGGATCATTACCTGATGAAGCCGTGGGATCCGCCCGAGCAGCATTTGTACCCGGTGCTCGACGATCTGGTGGACGATTGGCGATCCAGGCACCGGCCCGCGTTCGAGGGGCTGCGCGTAATCGGCTTCCGCTGGGAACCGAGGGCGCACGAGTTGAAGGATTTCCTGGGTCGCAACCAGATCCCGTTCCAGTGGCTGGAGGCGGATGCGCGGGAGCGCGATCCGGAAGCGAGAAGGCTGCTGGAGTCGCTGCCGGACAACACCTCGCTGCCGGCGGTGGTGTTCCCGGATGGTCAGGCACTGAGCAATCCGGAACCGGCGGAGGTCGCGAAGAAAGCTGGTTTGAAGACCTCCGCCGAGACTTCGTTTTACGATTTCGCGATTGTCGGCGCGGGGCCCGCGGGTCTGGCCGCGGCCGTGTACGGCGCGTCGGAAGGACTGGAAACGCTGCTGATCGATCGCGAAGGTCCGGGCGGCCAGGCCGGACAGAGTTCGCGGATCGAGAACTATCTGGGATTTCCCAGCGGCCTGACCGGAGCGGACCTGGCGCGGCGCGCGGTGGCGCAGGCCTCCCGCTTCGGCACAGAGATATTGTCGCCGCAGGAAGCGGTTCAGTTGCGATCGGACGGGCCGTACCGTATCCTGACGCTGCGCGATGGATCGGAGGTCAGCAGCCACGCGGTGTTGATCGCCACTGGTCTCACGTGGCGCAAGCTGGACGCGCCGGGCATCGAACGGCTGACGGGCGCGGGCGTTTACTACGGCGCGGCCATGACGGAGGCGCTGGCCTGCTCGGATCAGGATGTTTATATCGTCGGCGGGGCAAACTCCGCCGGACAAGGCGCGGTCTTCTTCGCGCGCTATGCGCGCAAGGTGGTGATCCTGTGCCGTTCCCAGAGCATCCGCGAAGGAATGTCGCAGTACCTGGTGGAGCAGATCGAACAGGTACCGAACATCGAGGTTTGGAACGGGGCCTCGGTTCGGGAGGCGTTGGGCGAGAGTCACCTGGAAAGGCTGCGGATCCGCCACGGAGACGGCACGGAGTGTGAAGTGCAGGCGTCGGCGCTGTTCATCTTCATTGGAGCGGTCCCGTGCACGGAGTGGCTGCGCGGGGTGATCCCGCTGGACGAACACGGATTCGTCCTGGCCGGTCCCGATTTGCCGCGCGATGGCGGCACGCGGCCGAAGGGCTGGCCGCTCGATCGCGAACCGTATCTGCTGGAAACCGGATTGCCGGGCGTTTTTGTCGCGGGCGATACGCGCTTCGGCTCCATCAAGCGGGTCGCTTCCAGCGTGGGCGAGGGATCCATCTGCGTGCAGATGGTGCATCAATACCTGAGTAACGTACGATGACGCTGCACGATCCAGACGAACAGGCGCTGTTTCCCGAACTCCCGGACGAGGTGCTGGAGGAGTTGCCGCGCTACGGCGAAGTGGTCGAGTTCCAGGACGGCGACGTTCTGTTCCAGGAAGGCGACGTGGATTATCCGTTCTACGCGGTGCTGGACGGGGCGATCCGCATTGTCAAGCGGTTCGGGCAGGAGACGCGAACTCTGGCGACGCACGACCGTGGGCATTTCGCGGGCGAGATCTCGATGCTGACCGGCGGGCCGGCGATCGCGACCGGCGTGGCGTGCGGGCCGACGCGGGTGGTGCGGATCGCGAACGAGTCGTTCCGGCGGTTCGCGGCGGAAGGCTCGCCGCGGGCGCGGATGGTGCTGTCGGCGATGGCCGGGCGATCGCGCGACGTGGAGACGCAGACACGGCAACAGGAGAAGCTGGCGGCGCTGGGCAAGCTGGCGGCGGGGCTGGCGCATGAATTGAACAACCCGGCGGCGGCGGCGGTGCGGACCGCGCAAATGCTGCGGGAAACGGTGGTGGCGTTGCGCAAGAACGCCCTGGAACACGACGATCGCCTGGATGAAGCGAGCCGGCGGATCGCCTGCGATTTCTACGAGAAGCTGGAGGCCGCCGAGCGCCCCCCGCTGGATCCGCTGGAGCGATCGGATCGGGAGGATGCGGCCGGCGCCTGGCTGGAGGAACGCGGCATTCCGGATGCCTGGGAGAAGGCGCACACGCTGGTGGGAGGAGGCGTCTACGAGCCGGATCTCGAACAGCTGGGCGAGCAGTTGGACGGCGGCGCGCTCGACTCGGTGGTGAGCTGGCTGGAGTCGACGGTGCGGGTGCGCGAGCTCGCGCTGGAGCTGGAATCGAGCACGGCCCGCATTTCCCGCCTGGTGGGCGCGATGAAGGAGTACAGCTACATGGATCGCGCCGACTTCGAGGAAACCGATATCCATCGCGGACTGGAAAACACGCTGTCCATCCTGGGCGCCAAGCTGCAGAAGGGCATCACCGTGGAACGGCGGTATCATCCGGAGCTGCCGCGCATCTGCGCGCATCCGGGCGAACTGAATCAGGCCTGGACCAACCTGATCGACAACGCGATCGACGCCATGAGCGGCCAGGGTACGCTGACCATCACCACCGGGCCGGACCCGGACGGCGTTTTCGTGGAGATCGCGGACACCGGGGGCGGCATCCCGCAGGACATTCAGTCGCGTATTTTCGAACCCTTCTTCACCACCAAGCCGGTGGGGCAGGGAACCGGGCTGGGTTTGGAGATCACGTGGCGGATCATCACCCAGAGGCACCATGGATCGATCAACGTGCAGTCCGAGCCGGGCGATACGAGATTCACCGTGCGCCTGCCGCTGCAGCCTCCCAAGGAGAACGGACAATGAAGCGATGCACCCATACGGACCAGATCCGCGACGTCCAGCCGAATAGCCGGGGCTGCGAGGAGTGCCTGAAGACAGGCAGCCGCTGGGTCCATCTGCGGCTGTGCCTGAGTTGCGGACACGTGGGTTGCTGCGATTCGTCGCCGAACCGGCACGCCACGCGCCACTACCAATCCACTTCGCATCCGATCGTGCAATCGTTCGAGCCCGGCGAGAATTGGCGCTGGTGCTATGCCGATGAAGTCGACGTCTGAGGAACTGCCCGGCGTATCCGGGCTGCTCCCCAGCGCGGGCGCTGCGTTGCGGGAGCGGTTCGCCGCGGCCGGGGTCGACCCGGCGTTCGTGCGGCGGCATCACGTCGGCGAGGACAACCTGCGCGCGCACCTGACGCCCGATCGCGAGGCGCTGTTCTCCGATGACGCGGCGTTCGTCCTGTTCCGCGCGTTTTTCTGCGGCGTCCCGGTGGGGGAATCGCTGCTGCGCGCGCAACTGCGCGGCGGCCTTTTCGAACAGGTCCGCGACTGCGGATTGCTGTGGGAGCGAGGCGGCGCGTGGGCGGGAGCCCTTCATCTTCGCTTCGCGGCCGGATTGCCGCTGTTCAGCGACCGCCTGGGAGCGCATCCGGACGCGGTGATGGGCGCGGGGGAGACCACCGCGGTTTTGTATCGCGCGGCGATTCCGGCCCGGCGGCAGGGCCGCGCGCTCGATCTCGGCTGCGGCGCCGGGACGCTGGCGCTGCTGCTGGCGCCGCATTGCGGCGAGGTCACGGGCGCCGATATCAATGCGCGGGCTGTCGCGCTGTCCCGGTTCAATGCCGGGGTGAACGGGATCGGCAACGCCGCATTCGTTTGCGGCGATCTATACGAGCCGCTGGCGGGGCGGTTCGATTGGATCGTCTCGCAGCCGCCGTACTATCCCCGCTCCGCCGGGCAGGCCGGGCTGACGTTCCTGCACGGCGGAGAGAGAGGCGACGAGATTCCACGGCGGGTGCTGGCCGGACTGGACCATCATCTGAGTCCCACCGGACGGGCGTTCGTCTTTACCTCCTGGCCCGAGGATCGGGAAGCATTCGACACCGCGAGGTACCGCATCGTCGAGTTTTGGGCGGATCGACGGGAGATCGCCGGGACGCGGCAAAGCCTGCTGGCGCTGGAACCCGCGCCCGGCGGCGGCTGGCTCACCGGGATCGAGATGCCGGCGGAAACGTGGGGCAATCTGAGCGGCGCGCAAGTGAATCGCGCTTTCCAGGTGGAGGCTCTGCTGCGGGGTCCGGTGGAAGCGCTGCTTGCCGGGCCTTACCGCATGGGCGCGGGGGTGCGTATCGGACGTGAAGCGGCGCAGTTTCTGGTACACGGGCCGGGTGCGGGGTGCGTTCCGGTGACGCAGTTGGCGGCTGCCGCGCTGCAAAACCTGGCGGACGGAGGGTCGCCCCGCGGCGCCGATCCGGACCTGCTGGCCACCTTCCTGCGGCGGGGATGGCTGGACCTCGCGGCAGCCTGAGACCGTGCCCGGTATTCCGCCGGGATTCTGATATGATCCGGGTTCTCGTACAAGGTGAACCAATAACGTGAACAACCATGAGTTGCCAGAGGTCGAGTTTCAAAGATTTTGGCGGCGATTACAGCAAATCGGCCTGAATGCTTATGAGGCGCGATCCTACATGGTTCTGGTGGGACATCCGCGATTCAAGGCGCTGGAGCTCGCCGCGCGATCGCATGTCCCGCGGCAGAAGATTTACGAGGTGCTGGACAGCCTGGTGGAGAAGGGCTTTGCCCAGGTGGTGCAGGAAAAGACCAAGCTTTTTTCCGCCGTGGAGCCGGACCTGGCGATCCCCAGCTATGTCGCGCGGCGGCAGCAGATGCTGGAGCAGGAATTAACAGACCAGGCGCGGCTGGCGGGCGGTCTGGTGGAAGACCTGATGGCCGCCTATTCCGAGGGTCAAGGCGGACGCGGAACCCTGGACTATCTGCGGATCGTCAGCGAGCCGGGGCAGACGGCGGCGCAGTATCAGCGGATGCTCAGCGATGTCAGCGGCGAATATCTGGAGTTTTCGCGGCCGCCGTACGCGGTAGATCCGCTGGACGAGCAACTGGTAAAGCAGGCTCGGGCGCGAGGCGTCAATTGCCGGCTGCTGCTGGAGGCGGGAAGCCTGGACGAACCCCATCGCCAGCGCCTGTCCGAGTACCGTTCCGCCGGGGTGGACATTCGCGAAGTTTCTTCTCTTCCAATGAAGCTCGCTTTGTTCGACTGCCGGCGGGGAATGCTGGCGCTGCTGGACCCAGTGATCACCAAGCCCACCTGGACGGCGGTGGTGTTCGAACATCCTGGGATGGGAGAAGCCATGCACGGGTTGTTCGAGCAGTATTGGCGCAAGGCCGGACCCCACGCGTAAGAAAGTTTTGCCCGAAACGGAACCGTTCCCTTCCTGGGGAGTATAAGGTTGCATGCACGACCTGCTCGCGGACCTCCGCTACGGCGCCAGACTACTGCTCAAGAGTCCTGGTTTCTCGTTGATAGTGATACTGGTTCTGGGCCTGGGCATCGGCGCGAACACCGCGATTTTCTCGACCATCGACGCGGTTCTTCTGCGGCCCTTGGCGTTCGAGGACCCGGAACGCCTGGTGATGGTTTGGGAGGATGCCAGCCATCTCGGCTTCGCGCGCAACACGCCGGCGCCCGCGAATTTTGTCGACTGGCGCAAGCAGAACACCGTTTTCACCGACATGTCCGCGTACCGGTTTCAGTTGGCGAATCTGACCGGGGATGGAACTCCGGAACAGATCCGGGGGCTGCGCACCATGCCGAACCTGTTTCCGCTGCTGGGCGTGAAGCCGCTGCTGGGTCGCTGGATCGAGGAAAAGGACGAAACCTCCGAGGAGCGCGTCGTGGTGATCAGCTACGGATTGTGGCAGCGCCGCTTCGGAGGCGACCCCGCGATCGTCGGTAAGACCGTGTCCCTCAGCGACCTGAACTACACCGTGGCGGGGGTGATGCCGGCGAGCTTCCGTTACCCCACGAACGAGTTCCAATATTGGGCTCCCTCGGGGCTGACTGCCGCCGACCTCAGCCGGCGGGGCGCGCATTTCCTGCAGGTGGTGGCGCGGCTGAAGCCAGGGGTGTCGATGGAGCAGGCGCAGGCGGAGATGACGACGATCGCCAAGCGGCTGGAACAGGAGTATCCGCGGACCAATGCTCGGGTCGGCGCCACGCTGCAGCCGTTCCGGGAATCGCTTCTGGGGCGCACGGGACCGCAGCTCCTGGTGCTGCTGACCGCGTCCGCCTTCGTGCTGCTGATCGCCTGCGCCAACGTGGCCAACCTGCTGATGGCGCGTTCGTCGGCGAGGTGGCGGGAGATGGCGGTTCGCAGCGCGCTGGGCGCGGGCGGAACACGCCTGGCACGGCAGCTTTTGACGGAGAGCCTGGTGCTGGCGTTGCTGGGAGGCATCGCCGGCCTGGCCATCGCCTACGGGAGCATGCGGGTGCTTACGGGCATGATTCCGGAGAGCTTCACTGGAATGGGTTCGCCCGCCCTGGACTGGCGGATGATGCTGCTAGCGCTTGCGATCTCGGTGGCGACCGGGGTTCTGTTCGGAATCGCCCCCGCGTGGCAGGCGTCGCGGGCCGGCATCGGGGACGCGCTGCGGGAGGGCGCGCGTGCTGGGTCTTCGCGCCGCAGCCGCCTGTTCCGCAACGCCCTGGTGGCGGGGGAGGTAGCGCTGGCCAGCACGCTGTTGGTTGGCGCCGGGCTGCTGATCCAGACCTTGCGGAATCTTCAGAACACCGACCTGGGATTCGAAACGTCGAACATTTTGACAGCCCGCACCCGCCTGCCGCTGCCGCGGTATCGTGACGACGCCAAGAAAGTGCAGTTCTTCGATGGCGTTCTGGATCGCGTACGCGCCCTGCCGGGAGTGCAGAGCGCGGGATACGTATCCACGCTGCCGTTCCTGCAGCGGGGCAACAGCACCGGATTCCAGATCGAGGGGCTGCCCCCGATCACGACGGACGCACTCATCCGCCCCTGTACCAATGAGTACCTGACCACCATCGGCGCGCGCCTGGTGGAGGGCCGGCTGTTCCATCGTGACGACCGCGCGACCACGCAGAGGGTGATCATCCTCAACGAGACATTCAAGAAAGCATTCTTCCCGAATGAGTCGGCGTTGGGCAAGCGCATCACGGTAGACGGCAGCCAGCCGTTTGTAGTGGTCGGTGTCGTACAGGATGTTCTGGAACGAGGGCTGGAGCAGAGCGCCAAGGCGGGCTTCTACTTCCCCTATTCGCAACAGCCCGACACCTGGGCCGTTCCGGCGGAAATCGCGGTGAAAACGACGGGCGATCCGCTGCAACTGGCGACGGCGCTCCGCCAGGCAGTGTGGGCCGTGGACAAGGATCAGCCGGTGACCAACGTCCGCACCATGGATTCGATTGTGGCGGCGGAGGTAGGCGGGCGGCGGAATCAGGTCCAGTTGCTCGCGGTATTCGCCGGCCTGGCCCTGGTGCTGGCTTGCCTGGGCATTTACGGCGTGCTCTCCTACGCGGTCACCCTGCACACGCGTGATATCGGGGTTCGCATGGCGCTGGGGGCGCGTGCGGGCGATGTGGTTTCCATGATCGTGGGCCAGGGCGTGCAGCTTGCGCTGATCGGCCTGGCGGCGGGCGTTGCCGCCGCGTTTGCCACCACCCGGCTGATGGCGAATCTGCTGTATGGGGTGAAGCCGGCCGATCCGATGACGTTCGCGGGTGTGTGCGCGCTGATGACGGCGGTTTCCGCGGTCGCCTGCTATCTGCCGGCGCGGCGGGCGTCGCGCATCGATCCGATGATCGCGCTGCGGCAGGACTAAGCAGCGCGGCTAGACCGCCTCAAACTGCGCCAGTTCGCGATTCTTGCGCACCTTGCCGACGGGCCAGGCCTGGTTGTGCATCACCAGCCACACGCCGGGCGGCAGGAAGCGGGTGGCGAACAGCGCCTCGGTGAGGTTCTGCAGGCCGTCGGTGTTCTCGAAGCCGAGCGGCGTCATGGCGCCGGTGAGGATCACCGGAACGGACAGTCCGGTCAGGCCGGCTTCCAGATGACGGCCGGTTTCGATCATGGTATCGGTGCCATGGGTGATCACCAGCGGCGCGGGGTCCCGCAGCTTCGCCTTGACCACGTTCAGCACCAGATCGCGATCGCCGTCGGTCATCTCCAGGCTGTCCTTGTTCAGCAGGCTAACGGCTTCGATCTCGGTGTCGGGAAGGCGGAGGCGCTCCAGATACTTCTTGATCTTGCTTTCCTGATTCACGGCGGCGCCCGTCGGCTCGTGGTACACCTTTTCGATGGTGCCGCCGGTGGAGATCAGGTAAATTTTGCGGGTCGGGTTCACTTGGCGGGCGCGGCGTCCAGCTTCACGATCTTGCCGAACATCTTGCCGCCCCAGGTTTTGCCGTTGGCGGTGCCCGACCAGGTGCCGGCGTAATCGCCCTGATGGATCACGACGCGGGCGTTGAACGTGCCGTAGCCGGGGATGGTGTAATTGTCCACGGCGATTACGGGCGTGTTGCCGGCCCACTTCACGGGAACCGGAAGTCCCATTTTGAAGTCCTTGCCGTTGTATTGGATGCGGGCCTCGAACTTCCAGGTGTCGTCCTTCACCTTGGTGATGCGCTCGATGGTGTACTTGTCGCCGGAGAGCTTGTCGGAATCGCCGGTGGTGAAGAAACCGACGAGTTGCACGTTGTTCATGGACTCCTGGAATTCCTTCTCGACGGGGGTGAGGACGGGCGCCGGCGCGGTTTCCTGCGCGAGAGCCGCGGCCGCGGTTATCAGGATGGCCAGGGAACGAATCATTGTTTTTTCTCCGTCAGTTTCTTGATGTCGGCGGGCAGATCGAACGTGCCGTCGGGTATGGGTTCGTTCACCTTGGCCGTTTCCATGGTGATGGCGATCTGCTGTCCCGCCGCCTTCTGCACCATGCGGGCGGGCTGCAGGACGCCGCCCATCTGCTTCCAGTCGCTGAGGACCGTTTCCGTGGGGATGTCGCCGAGGGGAGTATTGGCCACCATGACGCGCTTCACCAGCAGTCCGGAGGCTTTGCTGAAGTAATCGGTTTCCGGCTTGCCTTCGGCCGGCGTGAGCACGATCTTATAGCAATCCTCGCCGTTCACCGATTCCATGCCCGCCATCTCCACCTTGGAGTACAGCTTGCGCCAGTGCAGGGGTGCGTTGAAGGTGGATTCGCGCCGGACCTGGGCGAGCTCGCCGCCGCTCTTCACCCGCGGTCCCATCATGGCGCTTTTTTCCCAGGCGACGCCGTTGGTGAAGCCTTGCTCGATTTTGCCCACGCCCTCGAGTTCCATCGACATGTAAGAGTTCTCCGGCGCCGCCGCGTACGCGCTGATAGTGCCTTTGATGCCTTGGCCGAGGAACTCTACGTTTCCGGTCTGAGCCTCGGTCTTGCGCTTTTCGTAAGCAGCCTTGCCTCCGGTGACTTCCACGAAGCGGTCGAGGACGGCTTCGGCTTTCGGCAATTCGGCCGCCGCCGGGGCTTGGGCCAGCATCAGAGCCGGCGTGATCAAAATTCCGAGTAACGTCTTCACTTTGTTTTCTTCTCCTGTGTACGAATCCACTTCAGGGCTTCATCCAGCGCCGGATCACCGCCCGCGAGCAGCGCCTCGCGGGTCAGCGGCGCGACCACATCGGGAATCACCCCGAGTCCCTCCAGAGGCTTCCCGCCTTCTGAAATATAGTTTGCCTGCGCATACTGAAAGCCGTCGCCGTTGGGCAGTTGCTCGATGGAGGAGGGCAGCGCCGCGGCGGCCGTGCGGGTGCCGAATATCCTGGCCCGGCCGATGTCCTTGAGGCCGCCCGCCAGGATCTCGGAGGTGGAAGCCGAGGCTCCGTCCACCAGGATCGCCACCGGGCCGGTGAACGGTTCGGCGCGGGGGAAGATGACGAACTTGAGTTCGTTGTCGCGCATGAACATGGTTCCCAGCCGGAGTCCGGCCTTGTCGACGAACCAGCCCGCCATTCCCATGGCCATGGCCCCGATGCCGCCGGGGTTGCCGCGCAGATCAATCACGATGCCGTCGCAATCGCGGCAACTGGAAATGAAGTCGCCGAATTTCGGCATCACGCGGCCTGGATCGAGGAAGACGTTCAGGGAGATGTAACCGGTGTTGCCAAGGCGCTTGGTTTCGAGCGAGACCGGCATCGCACCCAGGTAGCCGAAGCTGGCCAGCTCGCCTTTGGCGTCTACCCGCTCGATTTCCAGCGTCAGGGCCTTAGAGGCGCCGTCCAGGAAAGTGATCTTCGCTGTCGAGCCGGGCGCGCCCGACAGTCTCGCCTGCACCGGACGGTACAGCATCAGCTCGCGCGACTGCTCATCCATCTTCTGCAGTTTGGCGATCAGCGGCGCGAGTTCCTTGCCGTCCACCGAGACCACGATCCAGCCGGGTTTCACGCCCTTGCGGGCGGCGGGGGAGCCGGCGTCGACGGATTTGACAACCGCCTGGCCGCCGATCACGCGAACGTCGATGCCGGTCCAGCCGCTGCCTGCGGGTCCGCCGACCTCGCTATACCCGCTCGCCGGCAGAATGCCGAAGTGGGTCTGCTTCAAGCGCCCGAGCATGTCGGACATCGCGGCCCGGGCCTGCTCCATGGTGGTCGCCTTTTCCACCTTGGGGCGGTACTCCTCGCGGATGGCGTCCCAGTCCAAACCGCCGGGGCTTTTCTCCCAATGCTTGTCGCGAACCGTGGTCCAGACTTTGTCGAAGCTGGCCACGTTGAGCGCGATCTGCTCGGATGTCAGTGTCCGGCCCGCCTGGGCGAAGAGAGATCCGGCGGCGAGCAGAAACAGAACAATTTTCATGGTCATCCTCTTGGACGGAAGCGGTCTCAGGCCGTTTCCCGCACCCTCTCGTTTTCCGATTCCTCGCCGTCCGGCTCACTCCAGGCGATCAGCGCGGCCGGGAGGGTCATTGCCAGCACCACGGCGGTGGCCATGATCGCCTGATATTCGCCGTCGCGCGAAGGCGCCCACAGCGAGAGCTTGCGCGTCGCCGTCCTGGCGATGTATTCGTACAGCAGCCACACGCACGCAGCTCCCGTGAACAGGTGATACGCCTGCGTGGTCGCGGCGTTGCGGACGTTGGTCTGACGCTCATCGAGATCCTTCTTGCGCGCGTCGTCGATCTCTCCGTAGGTCCGCCCGAAGTGCATGAGCCATCCCAGACTGCCCGCGAATGCCAGGCCCGAGGGCAGCGCCAGCAGCGCCAGCCATGGTTCCAGGCGGTTGGCTGACCATAACGACGCCAGCATCACCGTCCAGCCTCCGTAAAGCATCACCACCAGATAGCGCCGGGTGATGCGCCGACTCCAATTGATTTTCACACGCCCTCCCGTTTCACGCTGGGGTACAACTGCTCGCTGAGCGGCCGGAACGGCGTTCTGGAGAAGATCGCCTCCACCGGCAGCCCGAAAAATTCGCTAACCCGGAACGCGAGTTCCAGGCTGGGGTTATAGTCGCCGCGCTCCATGTAGCCCACCGTCTGATAGTTCACGCCGAGTGAGTCGGCCAGCTCCTGCCGGCTGAGGTTGCGCTCGGCGCGAAGCACCCCGATGCGGTTGTAGAGCTTCTCCTGGGAGCTGACCTTCGGTGTTGCGGCAACTTTGGAAGACATTGCAGGGGTCAACTAAGTTGTATAATGAATTATACGATCTGTCAAGAGAAAAGTAGGCGCTATCATGGAAGGGCTGGAGCTTTCGGAGGGCTCCGCGACATGAAAACCATCACTAACTTGCTGTTGCTGCCCGTTTTAGCCCTGGCGGCCGACACGGAAACCACGAAGAGATTGGACGCCGCGGCACAGACCGTCAACGAGATCATGGACGCGGCGGACAAGTCCATCCCGCAGGACCTGCTGGACAAGGCGGTGTGCGCGGTGGTAATCCCTGGGATGAAGCAGGGTGGGTTCGTTTTCGCGGGCAAGTACGGGCGAGGTTTCGCCGAATGCCGCACTGGGTCCGGCTGGAGTTCGCCCGCGCCGGTGCGGATGGAAGGCGGGAGTTTCGGGTTGCAGATCGGCGGCGCGGAGGTAGACATCATCATGCTGGTGATGAATCGCGCCGGCATGGACAAGCTGCTGTCCAGCAAATT
>CAYOQB010000138.1:0-13748 GCA_964406035.1 uncultured Solibacteraceae bacterium
TGCGCGTGGGATTGCCCTCACGGTCGAGCAGTTCGACGTGCAGGATTCGGCTGGCGCCGTCGCCGTGACGGAATGCGCCCTCGGTGGTCGCCTCGGCCGAATGTTCCTTGCCGTTTTCCGAGCGCTCCAGCACCATGGCGACGTAGCGATTCACCACGTCGTTAGGAACGCCGATCGCCTTCATTTCCCCGTTATGGAGGAAGGCGGCGCGATCACTCAGGCGCTTCACTAATCCCAGGTCGTGCGAAACGAACAGGACGGTGACGCCGTTGCGCTTCAGCTCCTCGAACTTCTGGATGCAGCGGTTGGCGAAGATCGCATCGCCGACAGCGAGCGCTTCATCCACCACCA
The DNA here is from genome assembly GCA_964406035.1 of uncultured Solibacteraceae bacterium. Lineage (GTDB taxonomy): Bacteria > Acidobacteriota > Terriglobia > Bryobacterales > Bryobacteraceae > JAIEPW01. Next base: position 352 of record CAYOQB010000138.1, read on the forward strand.
GGATCTCGGGCTCTACGTGGATCGCGGTAGCGAACGCCAGGCGGACGTACATGCCGCTGGAATATTCCTTGACGGGGCGGTCGAGGAATGCTCCGATGCCCGCGAACTCCTCGATCCGCGGAAAGAGCACTTCCATTTCGCGGCGGGGAATTCCCAAAATCTCACCGTTCAGAAAGACGTTCTCCCGGCCGCTGAATTCCGGGTTGAAGCCGGCGCCCAGTTCCAGAAGCGCGGCAATGCGGCCTCCGGTCAGCACGCGGCCGGAAGTCGGCGCGAGGATGCCGCAGATGATCTCCAGCAGCGTGCTCTTGCCGGAGCCGTTCGGTCCGATCAGGCTGAACACTTCTCCGCGCTCGACGCCGAAGCTGATATTGCGCAGGGCCCAGAATTCGCGAGGCTTGGGCTTGGAGACGAACGGCAGGAGTTGCGCCAGGCGATCCGATGGTTGGCGGTACAGGCGATAAACCTTGGAAACGTTCTGGACCTGCAGCAAAGGCCCAGTGTAGCAACAACCCTGAGCCTATACTCAAGAAAGATGACGCTTTCTACCCTGGCCGCGCGAAGCCTGTCCTACTACAGGCGAACCAACGCCGCGGTGGTGCTCGGAGTGGCCACGGCGGTGGCCGTGCTTTCGGGCGCACTGCTGGTGGGTGAGTCGGTGCGGGCATCGCTGGGTGATCTGGTACTGCAGAGGCTCGGCCGGACCCACGCGGTGCTCACCAGCGCGTTGTTCTTCCGGGAGACCCTGGCGGGAGATCTGAAGGACGCTGCCCCGCTGGTCGCGTTGGAAGGCGTGGTGGTGAACGGATCGGACAAGCGCCGGGTAACCGGCGTCTCGCTGTACGGCGTCGACGAGCGATTCTGGAAATTCCACCGGGTGGTGGGGGAAGCGCCCGCCGATCGCGAGGCGCATCTGAGCGAGGCGCTGGCGGCCGAGCTGGGATTGAAACCCGGTGACGCGCTGCTGGTACGCCTGGAGAAGCCTTCCGCCATCGCCAAGGAATCGCTGCACGGGCGCAAGGAGGATTCCTCGCGCACCATCCGCTTCTCGGTGGGCCGCGTCCTGCCGCCGTCTCAATTGGGAGAGTTCTCGCTCAAGCCGACGCAGGGCTCGGTCTTCGCGGCGTTTCTTCCTCTCAAGCGGCTGCAGAAAGACCTGGGGCAGACCGCGAAAGTGAACGCCGTCCTGCTCGGTTCTCCCAACCCGAACTGGCGCGACAGCGTCACGCTGGCCGATATCGGTGTTCGCCTGCGGGCCGTCGAATCCCAGGACGTGATCTCGGTGGAAAGCGAAAGCGCCGTGGTGAACGACGATCTGCTGGACGCAACGCGCAAGGCTGCCGGAAGCCAGCCGGCGTACGGCGTGTTCAGTTATTTGGCGAATGAGATCCGCACGGACCGCGCGGCGGTCCCGTATTCGCTGATCACGGCCATGGACCGCAGGCTGTTGCCGCCCGGCCTGGACGACCGCTCCATTGTCCTGAACCAATGGGCGGCGGCCGACCTCGGCGCAAAACCCGGCGACCCGGTTCAGATCACTTATTACCTGTGGGACGAGTCCGGCGCGCTGCTCACGCGACAGACCAGCTTCCGGTTGCACTCCATCGTTCCGATCGCCGGCTTCGCCGGCGATCGCGATTTGTCACCGGAGTACCCCGGCATCACGGAGGCGGAAACACTGGGCGATTGGGATCCGCCGTTTCCGATGGACCTGAAGAAAGTCCGGCCCAAGGATGAAGACTACTGGAAGCGCTACCGCACCACCCCCAAGGCATTCATCACCTTGGAAGCGGGCCAGAAATTGTGGCAGTCGCGATTCGGCAAGCTGACTTCGGTTCGCGTTCCGGGCGCCGCGCAGTTGCAGACGTTCCGCGCCCGGCTGCGGGCGCAAACGGATCCGGCCAGTCTCGGCATGGGCTACTTCGAGCCTCGCAACGAAGGACTGGCCGCTTCCCGCGGCTCCACCGATTTCGGTGAATACTTCACCTACTTCAGCTTCTTTCTGGTGGTATCCGCGATGCTGCTGACCGCGCTATTCTTCCAGCTCGGCATCGAACAGAGGCTGCGGGAGATCGGGACGCTGAAAGCTCTTGGCTACAGCGCGGCTCACGTGCGCCGGCTGTTCCTGACCGAAGGCGTGCTGCTGGCGCTGATCGGAACCGCGGCGGGTTCGGTGCTGGCCATCGGGTACGCGCAATTTCTCATTTACGGGCTCACGCACTGGTGGAGCGGCGCGGTGGGGACCTCGCTTCTGAAACTGCATATCTCACCGGCGCCGCTCGCCTTCGGCGCCGCCGCGGGAGTGATGGTGGCGCTGGTGTGTATTTTGCTGACGCTGCGCGCGCTGCGGCGCATCACGCCGCGCGGCCTGCTGACCGGCAGCCGTCCTAACACCGGACTCGCCGGCGGCAAGCTGCGAATTCCCCGGATCACGGCGATCGCGGCGGGCCTGCTCGCGATCGCGCTGGTCGCTCTGGGCATGGCTTCGTTGATTCCCGATGCGGGCGCATTCTTCGGCGGCGGCAGCCTGCTGCTGGTGGCTGCCCTTGCGTGGTTGCTGTACCTGCTGCGATCGTCTTCAGACACTCTGGTCGGCTCGCACGGCGTGCTTCGCCTCGGATTTCGCAATGCCGGTTACCGTCCGGGACGCAGCATTCTGGCGATCGCCCTCATCGCTTCCGCGACATTCCTGGTGGTCGCCCTGGAGGCCTTCCGCCAGCCCGAGGCATCGCCGCTGGATCCCAAGTCCGGCACCGGCGGCTATCCGCTGCTGGCCGAAGCTCAGCTTCCCCTCTTCTTCGACCTGAACACGGAGTCCGGACGCGAGAGTCTGAATCTGACATCCGGTGACTGGAGCAAGGTGGAGTTCGTGCCCTTCCGCCTCCGTCCGGGCGATGATGCGAGCTGCCTGAACTTGTACGAGCCCCGCAATCCCCGCGTTTTGGGCGCGCCGAAGCGCTTTCTGGATGCCGGAAGGTTCTCCTTCGCCTCGAGCCTTGCCGAAAATGATGCAGAGCAAGCGAACCCCTGGCTGCTGCTTAACGCAACCGGCGATTCCATTCCCGCCGCGGTGGACGCCAATTCGCTGCAGTACGTGCTGCACAAGAAGCTGGGCGATGAGATCGTGCTGAACGCGGGCACGCCCGCGGAAGTGCGATTGCGAATCGTGGCGGCGCTGCGCAACAGCATCTTCCAAAGCGAGCTGATCGTCTCCGAGGACAACTTCAAGAGAGCGTTCCCGGAGCAGCAGGGATTCCGTACGTTCCTCGTCTCCGCGCCCAACCCGGTCGAAGCTTCCAAGCTCTTGGAGGAGTCGCTGGAGGACTACGGCTTCGACGTCACTTCCACTCCGGAGCGGCTGGCGGCGTACCATCGCGTGGAGAACACGTATCTCTCCACCTTCCAGGCGCTGGGCGGGCTCGGCCTGCTGTTGGGAACGCTCGGCTTGGCGGCGGTGCTGCTGCGCAATGTTCTGGAACGGCGCCGCGACCTCGCGCTGCTGCAGGCAGTCGGCTTTGAACGCCGCGCCATCGGCCGCATGGTGCTTGCTGAGAATCTGTACCTGCTGGCGTACGGCATCGGGATCGGCGCGGTTTGCGCGGCGATCGCCATTCTGCCCGCGTTCCTTTCGCGAGGCGGCCACCGTCCGGATGTCTCGCTGGCCATTCTGATCCTCGCCGTGCCGGTAACGGCGGTGCTCGCGTCGCTCGCCGCGGTGCGCGCCGTGGTGCGAATGCCGCTGCTGGAGACCCTGCGCGCGGAGTAACATACGGTTGTCATGCGTACAGCCGTATTTCTGTTTATTTGCGCTTCGATCTGCCCGGCAGAGAACTGGCCTCAGTGGCGAGGTCCGAACAATAACGGAGTCAGTTCGGAAAAGGGACTCCCGGTTCAGTGGTCCGAAGGCCAGAACATTGCCTGGAAACTGCCGCTGCCGGCTTGGTCGGGGGCAACGCCGATCGTCTGGGGCGATCGCATCTTCCTGACCATGGCCGAGAGCGGGAATATCTCGTTGTGGTGTGTCGATCGCAACGGTCCGTCAGTGCTCTGGAAGAAAATGCTTTCGGCCGGGGACGTCAAGATGCGCAAGCACAATATGTCGTCGCCCTCGCCGGTTACCGACGGCAAGACGGTGTGGGCAATGACGGGAACCGGCATTCTGAAGGCGTTCGACTTCACGGGCAAGGAACTGTGGTCGCGCGATATCCAGCAGGAGTATGGGAAATTCGGCCTGAACTGGGGTTATGCCTCCTCTCCCCTGCTGCATGGCGATGCTCTCTACGTCCAAGTGCTGCATGGAATGAAGACGGACGACCCGAGCTTCGTCCTCCGCATCGACTCTAAGTCGGGCAAGACCGTGTGGAAGGTGGATCGCCCGACCACGGCGGTTTCGGAATCGCCCGACGCTTACACCACGCCGCTGATGGTCCCGGTGAACGGCAAGGAAGAGCTGGTCATCAGCGGTGCGGACGTGCTTACCGGACATGATCCGGCCACTGGAAAGGAACTGTGGCGAGCCGCGGGATTCAACCCTCGGAACAACCCCTTTTACCGCGTGGTGGCTTCGCCCGTGTTCTACGACGGGATCATCTACGCGCCCACTCGGGTTCGCCCGCTGCAGGCGTACCGTCCCGGCGGCCGCGGCGATGTCACCGAGTCTCATCGCGTCTTCCAGTTCAACGATGGCCCCGACGTGCCAACGCCGGTCAGCGACGGCAAGTATCTGTACTCCATCAATGATCGCGGCATCGCGTACTGCCTGGATGCAAAAACCGGTGCGCCGGTTTACTCCGGCGAGCGCCTGAAGCCGGGCACGTATTCCGCTTCTCCGGTGCTGGCAGACGGCAGGATCTACATAACTAACGAAGACGGCCTGACCACCGTGCTCGCGGCCGGACCGAAGTTCCAGATTCTCGCCGAGAACAATTCCGCCGAGTACACCTTGAGTTCCGTCGCGATTTCCGACGGCCAGATCTTCCTCCGGACCGACAAGCATCTTTACGCCATCGGCCAGCGAAAAGGAAAGTAGCGCCATGCGTCCCCTGCTCGTCCTCTTGCTGGCTTGCTGCGCGCTCCCCGCCCAGCAAGCCGAAATTCTGTGGGACCGCTGGGGCGTCCCCCACGTCTACGCGAGCGATTCCCGGCAGTTGTTCCGCGCCTACGGCTGGGCTCAAATGCACAGCCACGCGAACCTGTTGCTGAAGCTGTACGGCGAGGCTCGCGGCCGCGCCGCCGAGTATTGGGGACCTCAGCACCTGGATCAGGACCGCTGGTTCCGCACCAATGGCGTCCCGCGCATCGGCGAGCAGTGGTGGAGCCGCCAGACGCACGAGTTTCGCAAGCTGATCGAAGCCTACGTCGAGGGCGTGAACGCGTACGCGAAAGCCCACCCGGAAACGATCGCGCCGGAGAATCGCGCGGTGCTTCCGGCGACACCCGAAGACACCATGCGTCACGCGCTGCGCGTGGTCCACATGGGCATCGTCGGCCCGGCGAACATGAAAGCGCGCGTGGAGCGCGACTGGAACGGGTCCAACGGCTGGGCCATTGGTCCCGCGCGATCGCAATCCGGCAAGGCGATGCTGCTGATCAATCCCCACCTGGAGTGGGGCGGGTCCACGACGTACTACGAAGCCCACCTGGTGGCGCCCGGAGTGGATGTCAGCGGCGCCGCGCAAGTGGGCATTCCGGTGATCCGGCTCGGCTTCAACAACGATCTCGGCTGGATGACCACGGTGAATCCCATCGACAGCATGGATCTGTACGAGTTGGAGCTTGTGGGCGACGGCTATCGCTGGAACGGCGCGATGGCGCCCTTCGAAACCGAGGCGGTCACCTTGAAAGTCAAGCAGCCGGACGGCAGTTTCACGGAGGACCGGACGGTGGTCCGCCGATCCGTGCACGGCCCTGTGATCGTCACCCGCAACAACAAAGCGATCGCGTTGAGAATGGCGGGCCTCGATCAGCCCTGGATGCTCGATCAGTATTGGGCCATGGCGCGCTCGCGTAATCGCAAGGAGTTCGAGGCTCAATTGCAGCGGCTGCAGATCCCGGCGTATAACGTCATCTACGCCGATCGCCAGGGCGGCATCCTGCACCTGTTCAACGGCCGCGTTCCCAAGCGCCCGCCCGGGAACTACCCCTGGGAGTGGGTGGTTCCAGGCACCACGTCGGCCACGCTTTGGACCGAGACGCACGCCTACGCCGATCTGCCCAAGGTCGTCGATCCGCCCTCCGGCTGGCTGCAGAACGCCAACGATCCGCCGTGGCTCGACACCTTGCCGCCGGTGCTGGACCCCGCCAAATTTCCGGGCTACATGGCGCCGCGCTTCTTCCAGTTCCGCGCGCAAAGCTCGCTCCGCCTGCTGCGCAGCACGCGCAAGCTGAGCTTTGACGAGCTGACCGGAATGAAGCACTCCACCCGGGTGGAGCTCGCCGAACACATGCTCCACGATCTGATCGACGCCGCGCGGTCCTCTTCCAACGAGAAGGCGAAGCAGGCGGCGCAGGTCCTGGCCGGTTGGGATCGCACCGTCTCGCCCGGCAGCAAGGGCGCTGTGCTTTTCGAAGCGTTCGTTCGTGCCTGGACCAAAGGCAATGAAGGAAGGCTGCGCCTGGAGCCGGGCGAGAACGGGCTGTTCGCGAGCCCCTGGGATCGATCGAACCCCGTTGCTACGCCCCGCGGCATTGCGGATCCGGGCGCGGCGCTCGCGGCGCTGGCGCAGGCCGCCGGCGAAGTGGAGAAGGAGCATCAGGCGCTCGACGTGCCCTGGGGCGACGTCTTCCGGGTGCGTGCCGGCGGAGTCGACCTTCCGGCGAACGGAGGTCCCGGGTCACTCGGTGTCTTCCGAACCCTGAATTTCCGCCGCGCGCCCGACGGCCGCTTTGCCGCCCGCCACGGCGACTCCTATGTCGCGATGGTCGAGTTCTCCACCCCGATTCGCGCACGCGCGCTCCTCAGTTACGGGAACGCATCGCAGCCTGGGTCGAAGCATGTTGGCGATCAACTGCCGTTCCTCAGCCGGAACGAGCTCCGGCCCGCGTACCGCACCCGCAAGGAAGTGGAAGCGAACCTGGAGAAGCGCGAGCTCCTGCCCTAGCGAAAACGGAATTGTTGACAATCGTAAATTCGTTCGGTACGTTTGGAATTGTCGAGAGTCTACATAAGGGGCCGGGGAGTTCACGAAATGGGCAAATCCACCAGCGAGGTGCTGCAAGGCACCCTGGATCTGATGATTCTGAAGGCGCTTTCTCTTCAGCCGATGCACGGCTGGGCGATCGCGCAGCGCATCGAGCAGGTTTCCGCCGAGCACTTCTCCGTCAACCAGGGATCGCTGTATCCGGCGTTGCACCGTCTGGAACGCAAGGGCTGGATTGATTCCGAACCAGGTGTCGCGGAAAACAACCGCACCGTCAAGGTTTATCGCCTAACGCGGCTTGGCCGGAACATGCTGGCCGAAGAAAGGGACAACTGGCGGCGCAACGTGGCAGCGGTGGCGCGGGTATTGGAGGCGGAATAGCATGCTTCGGGAAAGCTGGTACACATTGCGGCGAATCACGGGCCGCGGCGGCGCCGAACGCTCGCTGACTCAGGAAATCGAGTTCCATGTCGAGCAGCTCACCCGCAAGAAGATCGCCCAGGGCCTGACCCCGGAAGAAGCGGCCCGCCAGGCCCGCCTGGAGTTCGGGAGCGCCGTGTCGGTTCGTGAGGAAGTACGCACCGCCTGGGGCATCGCCTGGTTGGACAGCCTGTGGCGCGACCTGTTTCTCGCGCTTCGCCAACTGGCTCGCAATCCTGCCTACACCGCCGCCGCCGCGCTCACGCTGGCTCTCGGCCTGGGCGCCAACATCGCCGTTTTCACCGTCATTCACCACCTGCTGCTGCGGCCCCTGCCCTACCGCGATGGCGATCGCCTGCTGATCCTGCGCAACTTCGACCAGCGGCAGAACCGCCCCAGCCTGCGCTACTCCGTGCAGGAGCTGCAGGAGTTCCGCGCGCAGGCGGCGAGCGCCGCGGAATTGGCCGAGCACCACGTGATGAACTTCACGCTGCTCGGCAACGGCGAGCCGGAAACCGTGCCCACGGGCATCGTCTCCGCCAATTTCTTCGAGTTCCTGGGCGTGAAGGCGCTGTATGGGCGCACCTTCCTGGCGGGTGAAGATCAGCCCGGCGCCGACCCAGTGATCGTCCTGAACTACCGCTACTTCCAGTCCAGCTTCGGCGGCGATCCGTCAGTCGTGGGACGTAAGCTGCGCATGAACGATCGCGTCCACACCGTCGCCGGCGTTCTGCCACCGCTTCCCGACTACCCGGCGAAGGTCGATGTTTACATGCCCATCTCGTCCTGCCAATCGCGGTCCAGTCCGGACTTGCAGGCGAACCGCCGCGCCCGCCTTATGGACGTTTTTGTTCGGCTCAAGCCCGGGGCGGACAGGAACCTGGCGCAAGCCGAGTTCGCGGCCATTTCCCGCCGCCAGAGAGACGCGAACCCCGGCGTGTATCCGGCCCATGAGCAATGGGGAACCGCTTCCACCCCGCTGCTCGACGAGCTTTCCAGCGCCGCACGGCCAACGTTCCTGATGCTCTTCGCCGCCACCGGTCTGGTGCTGCTGATTGCATGCGCCAACGTCGCCAACCTGACCATTTCGCGATCGCTCAAACGCGAGCGCGAGATCGCCATCCGCTCCGCGCTCGGCGCGACGCGCGGGCGCCTGCTGCAACAGTTCTTTGTCGAAGGCTTGCTGATCTCCCTCGCTGGAACCGCGGTGGGCGCGCTGGCCGCCTACGCGACCATGGGCCTGCTGACCCAGTTCGCCGCACGGTTCAGCCCTCGCGCCTACCAGATCGAAATGGATTCGACCGTGGTATTGTTCGCCTTTGGAGCGGCTGTGCTGTCCGCGATCTTCGCCTGCGCCCTCCCGGCGTGGCGAACCCCGGCGGACCTTACCGCCTCCACCAGCAAAGGCAGCGCCGCGGCTACCCCCGGCCGAGCCCGATCCCGCACCCGAGGCGCGCTCGTCTGTGCCCAGGTGGGCCTTTCCGCGATGCTCCTGGTCGGCGCGGGCCTGCTGTTGCGCAGCTTCGTCAACCTGATCCAGGTGGAAGCCGGCTTCGAAACCGACCGCGTGCTCAGCATGACCGTCAGTCCCAACTGGAGCCACCTGCGCGACAACGAAACCTACCGCAAGTTCTTCGAAACCATGCTGGACCGCATCCGCCAGCTACCCGGCGTCGTTTCGGCGGGCCTAGGCGCGAAAGTTCCGATGAATCAGACGCTGCCCACCAGCCGCAACTTCCTCATCGAGGGGCAGACCCTGAACCCCGAATCCCAGCCGTTGCTGGATCTGTCCATCGCCAGCCCCGGCTTCTTCCCCGCGCTCGGCGTCAGGATCATCAGCGGCCGCGAGTTCCAGGCCTCCGACGCGCCGGATGCCGCCAGGGTGGCGATCGTCAACCAGCGCCTCGCCGCGCGCTACTGGCCGGGCAAGGATCCCATCGGCAGGCGCGTTTCCCTGAACAACGGACGCGATTGGATCACGATTGTCGGCGTCGTCGGCGATGTCCGCAGCTACGGTCTGAATCGCGAGGCTACCGAGGAACTGTACGTCCCCTTCTCCCAGAATCCCGGCGGCACCTTCGTGATCGTCCGCACGGCCGGCGACCCGCACGCCATGGACCGCGCTCTGCGCCGTGTGGTGCATGACCTGAATCCGGAACAGGCCGTCAGCGCCGTGCGAACGCTGGAAGAACTGCGCAGCGAGAATCTCGCCGCCCCCAAGCTCACCACCTCGCTTCTGGTGCTGCTAGCCGCCCTGACGCTGCTGGTCACCGTCACCGGGATCGCCGGCGTGGCCGCGCTCTCGGCGGGGCAGCGGAAGAAGGAAATCGGCATTCGCATCGCGCTCGGCGCCACGCCGTTGCAGGTGATCGCGGCCGTGGTGCGCGGCGAATTGCGGATGGTGCTGCTGGGTCTCGCGCTCGGACTCGCGGGCGCGGTCGTCTTCTCACGCTTCCTTGCGTCGTTCCTCTTCCAAACGGCGCCCACCGATTCCGTTACGCTCGCCGGCTGTGTCGCGCTCCTTCTCGGAGTTTCCATCGCCGCCTGCGTCATTCCCGCGCGGCGCGCCGCCACGGCCGATCCGCTGCAGTCCCTGCGAGGAGATTGAACATGATGAAGTTGCTGTTGTACACGGCCCTGAGCGCATGCCTTGCCTATGGCGCCGGTCGCGTGGCCATCGATGGCCTTGACCCGGTTCGCTTGGTCGAAGGCGCGATCGCGGACGGTAATCCGGAATGGACAGAGGAGTACGAAGGCCTCACGTATCAGTTCGCCTCCGCGGAGACGCGCGTGAAGTTCCGCCAGAACCCTGCCCGCTATGCCGTGCAATTGCACGGCGCTTGCGCGCGCATGGGAGCGCCCGTGATGGGGAATCCCGCTTCCTATCACGTTTATAAGGAACGCATCTACCTGCTGGGAAGCTCCGAGTGCTACAAAGCCTTCGTCGCCGATTCCGCGAAGTACCTCGAATCCGAACAGAAGCAGGCCGCCTGGACCCCGACCCCGGAGACCGTCGCCCGGGCGCGCAAGCTGTGGCCCGGCATCTCCGGCGCCAAAGCAATTGCCGAATATCGCCCGGGTCAAACCCGCACCTACTCCTCCACCGGCAGCTTGCTCGTGGAGCGCTCGGTTCGAGGCCGGAGCATGAACCAGGTTACCGCTCGCGAAGGTTCCTTCTCCACGTATGACGGCAGAGTAGTGCGCGGTAATCCGGCCTCTTCGGAAGCGGCGCACCGCGCCATACGCCGTGACCTGCTTTACCTCCTCCTCGCGCCGGACCTGGAGATGTACCACGCCGGCACCGGGGACGGCATGGAGTGGATTGCCGTCAAGTCAGGAGACGTGATCACCCGCGTCGCGCTGGCAGCGGACGGCACTATCTCCGCGTTCGAGTATGTTGGCCGCGGCCCCGATTCGTCCTTCGGCCAGGTGTCGATCAGCTTCTCCGACTTCCGGGAATCCGGCGGCCGCAAGCTCCCGCACCAGGCGCAAGCGCTTTTCAACGGCGAACCGGCACAACAGCTCGGCTGGACCGTCGAAAAGTATGAATGGAATCCCGCCGGAGCCGAAGCTCGTTTCCTCCCGCCCGCGGGTGAGGAGAAATAACATGAAACTCGCCGCCCTGCTGCTTCAAGCAGCACTTCTGTTCAGTGCGGATTGGACCCGCTTCGGCGGTCCGGGCGGCGATTTCCAGATTCCCGCCGAGCAAGGTCCCAAGGCGTGGCCCTCGGAAGCTCCCGCCAAACTGTGGGAGCGCGACCTCGGCGATGGATACTCTTCCATCCTTTCCTCCGGCGGCAGGCTCTACACCATGTACCGGCGCGCCGGTCGCGAGTTCGTGGTCGCCCTCGACGCCGCCAGCGGCAAGACGATTTGGGAGCACGGCTACGACGCGCCGCTAATGGATAACTTCGACCGCGGCATCGGCGAGGGCCCCCGCGCCACGCCCCTGCTGGTGAACAACCGCCTCTTTGCCGTCGGCGTCACCGGCCGCATGCTCTGCCTGAACCCGGCTACCGGCGAAGTGATCTGGTCCAAGGACTTCCGCCAGGACCTCGGAGGCAAAATCCGCAATTCGGGATACTCGCCCAGTCCCATCGCCTGGAAGGACACCGTGATCGTGTTCCCCTGGGCCCCTGATGGGGCGGTTGCCGCGCTCAAGCAGAGTGACGGATCGCTGGTCTGGAAGAAGCATGACGATGTCGTGTCCTACGCATCGCCGCGCCTCATCCGGTTCGCCGGCCGCGACCAGATGCTGGTTCCCTTCTCCGACCGGATCGCCGCCCTCGAACCCGGCAGTGGCGAGATTCTCTGGTCACATCCCCACGCCAACAATCAGAAAGTGAACGCGATGCTGCCTGTCTGGCATCCCGATGGCATCGTGTTTTACGCCTCCGGCTACAGCGGCGGAAGCACGGCGTTTCAGATTCTCGAGTCGGAGGGCGGTTTCAGCACCAAGGAACTGTGGTCCCACCGCATGGTCCGCGTTCACTTCTCCAACGGTGTCCGCCTCGGCGATACTGTTTACGTCTCCAGCGGCGACCTGGGACCGACGCCCTTCGCCGCCATCGACATCCGCACCGGCAAGATCCTGTGGCGCGACCGCCAGGTAGCCCGCTCCGCGCTGGTCGCCATCGGCGAACGCTTCCTGATCATCGACGAGGACGGCAACCTGGTGATGGCCTCGCCCGGCGGCAGCGGATTGCAAGTGGAAGGCAAGCTGAAGGCGCTTACCGGAGTCGCCTGGACGCCGCCAACAGTTGAAGGGCAGATCGTCTTCGTCAGGGATACCAGGAAAATCGCCGCGTATCGGCTGCAGTAGCAGGAGTTGCTTGGGGCGGCCAACGGGGTTCGAACCCGTGACATCTGGAACCACAATCCAGCGCTCTACCGGCTGAGCTATGGCCGCCACGATGGGACATCTCTATTTTAGCAGGTTCGCCAATACCGTAATCACCAGCGCATTCGTGAAATCCACCAGAAACGCGCCCACAATCGGCACCGTCAGGAACGCCTTCGGCGCCGGACCGTACTTCGACTGCAGTTCCTCCATGCAGGCCAGCGCATTCGCCGTGATCCCGAGCATGAATCCCGTATAGCCCGACGCGATCACCGCGCCTTCATAGCCGCGCATCAGCCGGAACGTGCCCCATGCCAGCAGCAGCGTCAAGGGCACTTGCGCCGCCAGCATCAGCAGCAACGGTCCCGCCAGCGCCTGCAACTCCCACAGGCGCAGCGTCAGCAGCGCCATCACGATAAACAGCGACAGCGCCACACCTCCCGCTTCGCTCACGCGAGCCTGCGCGATCCCCGGCCAGCCGAATTTCTCGTCCAGGTTCGCGAACACCGCCGCCACCACCATCGCCCCGATGTAGGCCGGCAGCGTAACGCCCATTCTCTCGATGCCCGCGCTGAGAATCGAGCCGATCCCCATCGAAACCGCGATCGCCAGAATCGCGGGCATCAGCAAACCCGTCCCGCCGATAAGAGGCCCGCCCTCCGCCGCCGCCTCCGCCGACGACCGCAGTTGATGCCTCCGGATCAGCCAGCCGCCCAGCGGACCTCCCAGCAGCCCGCCGCAGACGATCCCGAAAATCGCCGACGCGGCCCCGATCGTTACCGCGTTCTCCAACCCCATCTGCTCGAACGTCCGCCCGAACGCGATCGCCGTCGCCGGGCCGCCGGCCAGCGTCACCGGCCCGGTCATGATTCCCAGCAGCGGATTTACAAGGAGCAGCTTCGCCAGCGCGATGCCCAGCAGCCCCTGCGCCAGCGCTCCCCCAAGCGCCGCCAGCAGCACCAGCAGCACCGCGCGCCCGCCAGCCCGCAGCAGGCTGA
>CAYOQB010000139.1:0-13351 GCA_964406035.1 uncultured Solibacteraceae bacterium
GCGCGCAGGTTGTAGCTGGTCTCGTCGTTGCGCGGGTCGGGGTTCTCCTGCTCGAAGTTCCAGATGGGTTGTTCGGTGATCAGGCTCATGATTAGCTTCCTTGCGAAAAAACTTTGGCTTTCAGGCGGCGCATGCCGCGCAGCCAGCGATCGTAATCTCCCGCCTTGCGGCGGAAGTACTCGGCCACTTCGGGATGCGGCAGGATCAGGAAGGTCTCGTCGCGCAGCCCGGCGATGACAGCATCGCAGACCTCCTCTACAGTCTTCGCTCCTTCCAGCAGGAAGTGGCCCGGCTCGGCCAGGATCATGTTGGTCCGCACGCCCTGGGGACACAGTGCGGATACGCCGATGCCTTCGTCGCCATAGGAGGCCGACAGCCATTCCGCGAACGCCAGCGCCGCGTGCTTCGTGACCGCGTACGGCGCCGATCCGATTTGCGTAAGAACGCCGGCGGCGGACACCGTGTTCAGGAAGTATCCTTTGCCGCGCTTGCGCCACTCCGGCAGCACGGCGCGGGCGGCGTACAGATGGGCGTAGAAATTGACGTCCATGACGCGCGCCCAGTCTTCGTCGGACACTTCCTCGCCGCCGCGCATGCTGATGCCCGCGTTGGAGCAGAACAGGTCGATCTCGCCGAACTTCTCGCGCGCCAGCGCGACCAGTTCCTGAATCTGCACTTCCTTGCGGACATCAAGTTGCATCGGCACGGCGCCGATCTCGGCGGCCACTTTGTGGACGCCGGGCCCGTCGATGTCGCCGATCACCAGCCCGCGCGCGCCCTCCTTGTGGAACCTTCGCGCAAGGCCCTCGCCGATTCCGTGGGCCGCGCCCGTCACCACGATTACCTGATCCTGGACTATCATCGTCCTTAAGACAATATCCCAGGTACTCCCCGATTTCAACGTGACCGAACTCGAGAAACGCCGCCAGGCCGCCCGCTTCATCCGTGAGCTGCTGCCCAAGATGCCGTTCAATTCCATGCTGCAGATGCGGTTTGTTCGGGCGCATGCGGACGGTGTGACCATCGAATGTCCGGTCCGCGACTTCATGATGAACGGCGCGAGCGTGGTTCATGGAGGTGTGGCGGCCACCATGGTGGACGCCGCCGCGGGGCTCTCCACGAACTACTTGATGGGCGGGTTGAAGCGGATCACAACCGTGGAACTGAAGATCAACTACTTCAAGCCGGTTTCCTCGGGCAAGATTCAGGCGCGAGGGCGGGTCCTGCGGCTGGGGTCCACGCTGAGCGTGTCGCACGTGGAGGTGTTCAATGGCGCACGGAATATGGTGGGGACGGCGATCGTGACGTACATGATTCTGGGGGACCGCTGACCCGCGGCTCTGCCGGAGACGGAACCTAACAACAAACGAAGCATCTTGCGGATCGTCTATGCAACGATGTTCTCTATGCGCGCACTCGTCTGGCTGCTGGCATCCGCTCTCATGGCCGCGGATTGGGATCGCTTCCGTGGTCCGAACGGTTCCGGCGTAGCGGAGACGTCGGCGCTACCCGCCGAGTTCGGGCCGAACAAGAACGTTATCTGGAAAACACCCTTGCCGGCCGGACACTCGTCCCCGGTCGTGTCCAAGGATCGGATCTTCCTCACCGCCGTGGAGAACGAGAAGCTCTACACGCTGGCGCTCGATCGCGTTACCGGGAAGGTTGTATGGAAGAAGGAAGCGCCTCGCGACCGTAAGGAGAAACTGCACCAGTTGAACAACCCCGCCTCGCCGACCCCGGTGGCGGACGGCCGGAATGTGTACGTCTTCTTCCCGGACTACGGGATGCTGGCCTACGACTGGTCCGGCAACGAGCGCTGGCGAACGCCGCTGGGGCCGTTTTCGAACGTGTACGGAATCGGCGTGTCGCCGGTGCTGGCCGAAGACAAGGTGATCCTGGTGATCGACCAGAGCCGCGACTCCTACATCCTGGCGTTGCATCAGAAGGACGGGAAGACGGCGTGGAAGCGGCCGCGTCCGGAAGCGCTGAGCGGGTCATCGACGCCGATCACATTGAAGCAAGGGAATTCGCCGACGCAGATTCTCGCGCCTTCCAGCTTCCGCATGGATGTGTATTCCGCGCGTGACGGCGAGGCGGTGTGGTGGGTCCGCGGCCTGCCGGCAGAGATGAAGTGCACCCCGGTTGCCGATAAAGATACGGTTTACATTGCCGGTTACAACTCGCCCGAGAACGAACCGGGTCGCCAGGTTCCGGTGACGCCGTGGGCGGAGACGCTGAAGACGCAGGATGCCAATAAGAACGGCCTCCTGGAGAAGGACGAAGCGCCGGATCAACGCACCAAGCGCTACTGGGTGTTCATCGACCTGGACGAGAACGGCAGCGTCAACGAGAGGGAATGGAAGCAGTGGGCGGTCAGCATGGCGGCGGAGAACGGGATGTTCGCTTACCCCCTCGGCGGCAAGGGCGACCTGACCAGCGGACTGAAGTGGAAGTTCAACCGTTCCGCGCCGCAGCTTCCTTCGCCCGTTCTGTACCAGGGCGTGCTGTACATGCTGAACGACAAAGGCGTGCTGACCACCCTCGATCCGAAGACCGGGCAGGCGGCCAAGCAGGACCGCATCCGCGGGGCGTCCGACGATTACTACGCTTCGCCCGTGGCAGCCGACGGGAAGGTATTCTTCCCCTCCGCCAAAGGCGTGATTGCGGTTTTGAAGGCAGGCATGGAGCAGCAGCTGCTGGCGGCGAACAATTTCGACGAAGACATTTATGCTACGCCGGCGATCGCGGACGGGCGGATTTACGTTCGGACGAATCAGGCTTTGTACTGCATCGGGGAACGGTGAGATCCCGATGTTACGATTGATTGTGTGAAGTGACTAGATCGGATTTTCAGGTGCTTGCTTTGGAGCGAATTCGGGACGCGCGTGTGCTGCAGGAGGCCGGTTGTTATTCCGCTGCCTATTACCTGGCTGGTTACGCCGTCGAATGCGCACTGAAGGCGAGGATCGCGCGGCTCATATTAGCCGAGACGTATCCCGAGAAGGACTCTACGAAGAGCTTCTACCACCATGATTTGGAGCGCTTGAAGAGCAAGGCGAGATTGGATGACGAGTATCGGGCAGCCGTCGGCGAGAGCGCCAGTTTGCAAACGAACTGGAATACCGTTAAGGACTGGTCCGGTGAGGCGCGCTATGTTCCTTCTTCCGAGAAGGCAGTTCGAGATCTGATCGACGCGATCGACGATCCGCATGCGGGAGTTCTGTCGTGGTTGAAAAAATATTGGTAGACGAAGCAGCAACCCTCATCGCGGAATTGGAGCATGCGGGGATTCCCATCAGCGCCGCCGCTTATGTGCGCCCCGAGGATGCGGAGCCCTGGAAACTCGTGCTTGCTTGCACAGACGCGGGAACCCAAGGTGTGCGGCCGGCGTACGCGAAGCTGGCGGAAGTCCTTAAGAAAGGGCATTTGAAGCACCTTCCCACGGAAACGATCCAGATTCTGGAGCCGGCGCATTACTCCCGCATTGTGGAGGTCGCCGCCGAGGTGGCGAATGTCCGATCCTTCCCGCTTTCCGCACCCGCAATCGTGCTCACCGGGAATGGAGCCGAGGAGGGTCTGGCGATCACCCATGCGGATTACCGTCCCATCACGCAGCTCGATCCCGCGAAGCCGGGCGAGATCATTCTCATCTACGCCACCGGTCTGGGTTCGGTGATTCAGGGTCCGGACGGTCTGTCCCGAGTACAGGCACCGACGCGCGTGGAAATCGGCGGCATTGCAATCGCCCCCAATTTTGCGGGATTGGCGCCGCACCACCAAGGGTTGTATCAGATCAATGCGAGGATTCCACAAG
Source organism: uncultured Solibacteraceae bacterium (assembly GCA_964406035.1). Taxonomy (GTDB): domain Bacteria; phylum Acidobacteriota; class Terriglobia; order Bryobacterales; family Bryobacteraceae; genus JAIEPW01. The sequence continues at coordinate 3,815 of CAYOQB010000139.1, forward strand.
CGGTGAAAGCCGGCCCTCATAGGCTGAGAATTGTGGCCGGGGCGGTTCGCAGCAACTGGGTGGATCTTCCGATCGCCAGTTAGTGAAAGAAAGGTAAGTTCTTTGAAACCTCTCCTCCTGTTTGCATCGATTTGTGGCTTGCTTTCCGCCGAAACCTGGACCCGCTTCCGTGGACCCAACGGCTCCGGCGTCGCCGCCGCCACCAACCTGCCGGCCGAGTTCGGGCCGGACAAGAACGTGATCTGGAAAACGCCCATCCCCCCGGGCTATTCCTCCCCGGCTCTCACGGAAGATCGCCTCTTCCTCACCGCCCACGAGAAAGCCAAGCTGTTCACCCTCGCGCTCGACCGCAAGGACGGCAAGCTGCTGTGGAAAGTCGACGCACCCGCCGACGGGATCGTGCGCGGGGTGAACACTCCGGTATCGCCGAGCCCGGTTACCGACGGGCAGAACGTGTACGTTTTCTTTGAGACGTTCGGCCTCGTTTCCTACGACAAGGACGGCAAGGAGCGCTGGCGCGTGCCGCTGGGGCCCTTCAACAAGGCGCCGTACGGGATGGCCGCATCGCCCATCCTGCACAAGGATCTGGTGATTCTGCAGGCGGATCAGGACACCGATTCGTTCCTGATCGCGGTGAACGCCGCCGACGGCAAGGTCCGTTGGAAGCAGGAGCGCAAGGACGTGACGCATGGCTTCTCCACGCCGATCGTGTGGGAGCCCAAGGGACAGCCGGCGCAACTGCTGGTGCTCGGCTCCTATCAACTGCAGGCGCTCTCCGCCGCCACGGGCGAGAAGCTGTGGTGGATCAACGGCATGGCCTGGCAGGCGAAGTCGCTGCCAGTGCTCGAAGGCGACTCCGTGTACGTACATTCCTGGATGGCGGACATGTCGGGCATCGGACTGCCCAAGGACATCGACCCCTGGGAGGCTGTCGCCGAGAAGAGCGACCTGGACAAAGACGGCAAGCTCGCGCAGAAGGAGATCCCCTACGAGGAGATGCGCAAGCTGATGTTCCTGTTCGACCTGAACAAGGACCGCTTCATCGACAAGGATGAATGGAACGTGCTCTTCCTGCGGAATCAGGCCAAGAACGGCATGTACGCGATCAGCCTGCCCAAGTCGGCCGCGGAGGCTAAGGGCGATCGCACCGAGAGCGCGGTGCGCTGGCGCTACTCCAAGTCGCTGCCCAACATCCCCTCGCCGATTCTCTATAAGGACACCGTGTTCCTGCTGAAGGAAGGCGGCATTATTACTTCGTTGAACGCCAAGACCGGCGAGATGGTGAAGCAGGCCCGCCTGACTGGCGCGCTCGATCCGTACTACGCCTCCCCTGTCGCCGCCGATGACAAGATCTTCTTCGCCAGCCAGGCGGGCAAGGTCAGCGTGGTGAAAGCTGCCGGCGAGTGGGAGATGATTGCACAGAACGATTTGCAGGAAGAGATCTGGGCCACGCCGGCGATCGCGGGAGGGCGTATCTACCTGCGGACGCAGGGACACATGTACTGCTTCGGGAAGTAGTTCAGGGTTTTCTCGCGAGCAGCGCCGACATTCCCGGGTACAGGCGAAATCGTCCGTATCCGGAGAGGCGTTCGGGTCGAAAGCCGGCCGAGCGCAGCATCTTCTCGACCTCGGGCACGGTGTACAGATTCAGCCGGTGCGTCTCCTCGCTCCGGCGGTAACCTGCTCCGGCTTTGCGAAACGACACGATCCTTCGTTCGAGGACGCGAGCTTTGCGATCGCCTGACGCTTCCACGTGGATCGCCCAGCCGCTGCCTTCAAACCAGCTTTTGGTGACTTGGGCCGGGATGCGATCGGGAGTAGCGAAGTCGAACACGAACACGCCACCCGGGCGAAGCGCGCCGAACACGCGATCGAAAAACCGCCGCAGGCTCTCCACGTTGTGGCGCGGATCGAACGCATAATTCACGCACTCGCCCATCGCCGTCACGGCGTCGCACACCGGCAGCCTCGCGGACAGCAGGCTGCCGCGGCGGAACACAGCTTTGGGCGCATGCTTCCTGGCCAGCGCGATCATTGCCGGAGAGAGGTCGATGCCGAGGACATCGTACCCCTGCGCCAGCAGTCTGGCGGCCCAGCGCCCGCTGCCGCAGCCCAGGTCCACCACCAGCCCGGAGCGAACGCCGTTCCGCCGCAGCATCGCCAGAATCCCAGGCGCGGACCGGTTCACGAAGTCGATAAAGCCGGCGTCATGAATGAACGCGAGATCCTCCCGGTAACCCTGCATCGGATCTACTTTCGCACGATACAATAAGGTTTTTCGAACCCCCGGAGGACTCTACCACATGGCTGCTCATGACGTTTACATCGTGGACGCGGTGCGTACGCCCGTGGGCCGCGGCAAGGAAGACGGCGCCTTGCATAACATTCATCCCGTCGATCTGCTGGCGATGACGCTGGAAGAACTGGTCCGGCGCGCCGGCGTGGAAAAGAACATGGTGGAGGATGTGATTGGCGGCGTCGTGACGCCGCTGGGCGACCAGGGAGCGTGCCCTCCGCGCATGGCCGCGCTGAAAGCCGGCTTCCCGATCGATGTTCCAGGCGTGCAGTTGAACCGCTTCTGCGGTTCCGGCCAGCAGGCGATCCACTTCGCCTCGCAGGCGATCGCTTCCGGAGACATCGACATCGCGATCGGCTGCGGCGTAGAGTCCATGAGCCGCGTTGCCATCGGGTCCGACGCGAATTTCAGCGATGAGTTCCGCGCGGCGTTCCCGTTCCAGCTCCTGCACCAGGGTGTCTCCGCCGAGATGATGGCGGAGAAATGGAGCTTGACCCGAGGGGAGATGGACGAGTTCTCGGCGCGCTCGCATTGCCGCGCCGCCGAAGCCCAGCGCAACGGCTGGACCGCCAATGAGATCTTCACGATTCAGACGGGGTCGAACGGCTCGACGCGCGTACTGGATCGCGACGAGGGCGTCCGCGACAACCCGGACATGTCGAAGATGGCGTCGCTGAAGACGGTGTTCAAGCCGGGCGGCGTGGTCACCGCCGGCAATTCTTCGCAGATTTCCGACGGGGCGGGGGCTGTTCTGCTTGCTTCCAACCGCAAGGTGATGGAGCTCGGGCTGAAGAAGCGGGCGCGGATTGTCGCCCGCGTCGCCGTGGGCTCGGATCCGGAATTGATGTTGTCCGGCCCGATTCCTGCCACTCAGGCGGTGCTGAAGAAAGCCGGGCTCGAGATGTCGGATATCGACGCGTTCGAGGTGAATGAGGCGTTCGCCAGCGTGCCGCTCGCCTGGGCCAAGGAACTCGGCGCGGACCTCAACAAGCTCAACATCCAGGGTGGCGCCATCGCACATGGGCATCCGCTGGGCGCGACGGGCGCGATCCTGATGACCAAGCTGGTGAACATCCTGGAACGCACCGGCGGGCGGTACGGCCTGCAAACGATGTGCATCGGCTTCGGCATGGCCACGGCGACCATCATTGAACGCGTGTGAAATCCGAACCTAAATTCTACGTCGCGGCCCTGACCATGCTCGACGGTCAGGGCCTGTTCGATGAAGCAAGGCAGGCTGCCTACTTGCGCTACCTGGAAGACGGCGGCGCGGAGGGCATTCTCGTGCTCGGCACTTCCGGCGAGTTCCCGTCGTTCTCCACCGACGAGCGCAAGGCGATTCTCGAGACTTGCATGGTGAATCGCGGCAATCTCTCGGTGATGGCGCACATCGGATCGCCTTCGCTGCCGGACACCTTCGAGCTGCTGGAGCACGCCGCATCCACCGGCGCGGAAAGCGTGCTGGCCGTCCCGCCATTTTTCTATCGCAATCCGGCTATGGAAGGTCTGGCGACCTACTACGAGGCAATACTGCATGCCTCTCCGCTGCCGGTGCACCTGTACCACATTCCCCGGTTGAGCGGCGCGCCTATCAGCGTGGAACTGATCCGCCGCCTCGCCGAGTTCCCGAACCTCCGGGGACTCAAGGACTCGCACAACACGCCTCAGGATCACGCGGCGTTGGTGAAAGAGTTTCCGGATCTGGATATCTACGCCGGGTTCGCGGAATGCCTGACGGCGAACCTGACCAGCGGCGGGGCCGGCTGCATCACCGGCAACGGCAGCGTGCTGCGGCGTCAGACCCGCGCGGTGCTGGATGCGTTCCGGAGCGGCTCCGGTCTTGAGGCAGCGCAGGAGGCTGTGGACGAAGCCGATGCCGTGCTCGGCGAGCTCGACTGGGTGCCCGGATGGAAATACGCTGTCTCGCTCTCGGGAATTCCGGAGAGCCCGTGCCGGCCGCCGTTGGTCGGACTTAAGGACGCGCAGAAGGCGGAAGTCACCGAACGCTGGCGAGCGTTGCTCCAAGGAGACGGGTGACTTCCATCCAGGGCATCGAAGGACTTCGCGCACTGATCGACACCGAAGCGGGTGTCAGCGAGTGGCTGACGATCACCCAGGAGATGATCGACGATTTCGCCCGGCTCACCGGCGATCCGCAGTGGATCCATGAGGACACCGAGCGCACCCGCCGCGAATCGCCCTTCGGCGGGCCCATCGCACACGGCTTCCTCACCGCATCGCTGGTCAGCCCGTTGCGCAACAGCGCCTTGAAGGTGACCGGCGACTTCCGGATGGGCGTGAACTACGGTTTCAATCGCCTGCGATTCGCCGCGCCGGTGCCCGCCGGTGCGAGGGTTCGCGGCCGGTACACGCCCCGGAACATCCGCGACATCGAAGGCGGCTGGGAGATCACCTGGGGTGTCGTGATCGAAGTCGAGGGCGGCGCGAAGCCGGCCCTCGTCGCCGACTGGGTCACGCGGCTGTACGCGGCGTGATCAGAATGTGTAGGAAAGGCCGATCAGCGGCACCACGTTGGCGCGCAGTCCGGCATCGTTCATCCGGAACAGCACATTGAACGACACCAGCAAGCGGTCCCAGGCATTGATCTTCATGCCCACCGATCCGTTCACCTGGTTGATGGTGCCGTCGCGGAACTCCACTTGGGGCCACTGGGAATTGTTGGCGGCCTGGAAACTGGTGCGCACCACGCGTTGGGACTGGAAGCTCTGTCCCAGGACGTCAAAAGCGAACGTCAGGCGCTGCGTAAGGCCGTAATCGGCCCCGGCGGTCCATTGGAAAATGTTGGGCAGGTGCCCCTTGCGTCCGGTGCGGACATCGCCGGCGAGCACCGAAGAGTCGTTCCACTGATACGCGAGGTTCACATGCGGCGCCAGCCGCCCGGTTCTGCCCGACACCGCGACAAAGGGCCGCAATCCCACCGCGCCTGACCCGAGGAAGTCGTACGGATCGCCGGTGGGCAGCCGCACGTCCAGTCCCGCCGCGATTCCAAAGCTCTCCCTGCGCAGCAGGTTGCCCTTGGCGCGCACGATCACGTCGCCGATTCCGGACGCCGACCCGGAGTTGGCGAAGGTCTGCCGCGTGCGGTCTCCGGTGGTGCCGAAGAAATGAATGTCGGGTTCGTTCGCGGTTCCGATCCGCCGGATGGTGGCGTTCGAGATCGCGTCCAGATTCGCGGTAATCAACGGGATCGCCACTGAAACGTCCAGCCGGTCCGTAACGCCGTAGGTGAAGAAACCGGTGAACTGGCCCAGCCGGATGTCCAGTTGATTCTCCGTGGTGATGATGTCCTTCCGGTATTCGATGTTATCGACCACCGAGTGCTGGAACACGCTGGGTACGTTGTTCAGGTCCACGCCGTCCAGCGATGTGAAGCGGAAGTTCTGGAAGCTGAACCCGAAGTAAAACTTGTCCTTGCCGATCGTTTCCGCCCGTTCGGCGAGAATCGGGCCGAAACTCTGCGCGGATCTGGTGTACGCGCCGGTCGACTTGTCGAACTGATACGTAAAGCCCGAGGCCGGCGAAGGAATCGGAAGGGAGGTCAACTGAATGGCGATCGCGGTGTTGAACGGTCCGAAGTTCGACTGAAAAGCGCTCTGAAAGTGCGCTTCATGCGTCGGGTTGGGCAACACCAACCCCTGCGGTCCGAACAGATTGGGAATCAGGTACGCGAGCTTGCGGATGTTTACGTTGCTGGACTGCGCTGCTTCGTCGTGAGCGGCGGCAATCGAGGCAAGGCAAAAGAATGGAATTGCGAGACGGCGGAACGCCTGTCGAATCATGAATTTTCGTAGCCCCTGAACTTACTGAATCGAGTCGATCAACCATCCATCGGCCGATCGGCGCAGCTTGATTACTACATCGGCTCGCGCGGGCGGATTCATGCCCCGCTCATCACGAAGCTGGATCGTCATCTGGGAGCGCAGCGTCGCGCTATCTCCGTCAATCTTCGGCTCGCCCGCGGCTTCCAGATCCATCCGGATCTGGCGGGCGAATCGAAATGTCTCTTCCAGTTTTTTCAATTCGTTTCTCGTCAGCCCCGGGCGCAAGGCCTTCAGCCGCTCCAGGTCCTTGTTCTGATAAGCCTCCCGATAACGCTCCACCACCGCGAGGATCGCGTCCTTGCCGGAAGCCGCCGCCTCTGTCGCCAACAGCTCCAGGGTGGCCTGCGCCAGCGAGGTGAATGCGCCGTTCGGGTATTTATTCAGGTAGCCGCGAATGGCGATCGGGTCCTTGCTGGTCGCCACCGCCTGCCACTCGATCTCCTCCATTCGTCGCGCCGCTTCGCCGGCCAGCGGATCGTTGGGATAACGCAGCCGGAACGCGGCGATCGCCGCCAGATCGGTGGAAGCTCGCAGCCGCTCCCACTCGGCCAGTTGCGGCGGGCGCGGATGAAATACGAAATCGCGCACAGCCGTGGAGATCTCCGCCGGGGTCTGCTCCCCGTTCGACGCCTCGCTCACGCCGCGCTTCAGTTGCGCGAACACTTCGTTCAGGCTCAGCCCCGGCGTCTTCCATTGCCGCACCAGGGCTTCGGCGTACAACCCCGTGTTCCGGTTCGCCGCCGCCGGCGCGAGCCTCCCAGGCAGCGTGGAAAAAGCAACCACCGTCTCCGCCCCGCGCAAGTCCACCAGCGCGAGCCCGGGGTCCGGATACTTCGCCGCCACCTCTGGCGCGGTCCGCGCCGCGTCGACGATCACGATCCCCGGCTGCAACCGCCGCGCCTCCATCTCGCGAACCACCCGCTTCATCGAGTAGGCGGCGAAATCCAGGTCCTTATCGAGCGTCAGGTCCGCGGGCAGCAGGTAATTTTCCCCCGCTGATTGCGCCGCATACCCGGCGTAGTAAAACACACCTGCGTCGCCCGGGCTCAGGCTGGAGAGAAAGCGGCTGATGTCGCGCGCCATCTGCTCGATCGTCCGGTTCTCCACCAGCGTCACCTGGAACTTGAGATCGCCCAGGGTGTTGGCGACGATCCGCGCGTCGGCGGCCGCGGTTCCGGCCTGCGGCAGCGAACGGTAGATTGCATTCCCGATGACAATTGCTTTGCGTTCGGGCGCGGACGTCGTCTGCGCGAAGGCGGGAAGAAGGCAGGCGGCAGCCAGGGCGATCAGCCGCGTCAACGGGCCGTCTCCCAACTGACGCTCAGCGAGGCGATTTCCCGCTCGGTGGGATTCGAGATCACCAGCCGGAAGCCATTACCAGGGCCCGGCTGTTCGAGAATTTTCAGATCGCCCGGCGACACCGCCGCCGTGACCTTCACCCCGGGCGGCAAGCCCCGGCCCGCGATCGCGCCGAAGCGCGCGCGGCTGCCTGCGATCGCCAGCGATTGGCCGGGCGCGAGCGCGCCAGACCAGGAAAAGCGGCCCTCGGGCGGCCCGTGATACTCGCCCGGCGGCACCGCCGCCACCGCCGGAAGCTCCTGTTCCTTGACCGGCGCGGGCTTGGCCTCCACCACCGGCTCGGGACGCGCCGGCGCCGGCTTGGGAGCTTCGGTTTTCGCGGCTGACGGCTTCGCGGGCTCCGGTTTGCGAGCCTCGACTTTCGGACGCTCCAGCACGGGCTGCGGCGGTGGAGTTGATTCTAAAGGCTTGGCTGCATCGGCGGTCTGCACCGCCGCCGGCTGCGGCTGCGAACTCTTGCTGGCGGTCGAGATGCGATAGCCGAGGAACGCCGCTCCGGCCAGCGCGAAAGTCAGCGCCGCGATCATCGGCAGGCGCAGCCGCGATTCCGCCGAAGGCGCCGCGGGCGCGGGTTCGGGCGCGGCCATCGCCGGAATCGCCACCGTGCTGGTGATGTCCGCCCGGTTCTCCACCGCCCTCCGAAGCGCGTGCGCGAAATCGAAGCAGGTCTCAAAACGGTCTTCCGCTTTCTTGGCCAGCCCCTTCGCCAGCACGCGGCCAACGCCGGCTCCGAGCTCGCCCAGATCCTCTTCCGAGGGCCGCTCCACGTTCAGGATCTGATGGATGATCGCCGGCAGGGAATCGGCTTCGAAGGGCTTGCGCCCGGCCAGCAGCTCGAAGGCGATCACCGCCAGCGAAAACTGATCGGCGCGGCCATCGACAGCCTTGGCGTAGATCTGCTCCGGCGACATGTAGTGCGGCGTGCCCACCGCCACGCCCGTCTGCGTGGTGCCCGCTGCCTGCACCATCTTGGCCACGCCGAAGTCGGTGATCTTCACCGTGCCCGCGCTGTCGACCATGATGTTGGCGGGCTTCACGTCCCGATGGATAATGCCCTTCTTGTGCGCGAAATCCAGCGCGACCGCGGTCTGGGAGATGATGTCGATCGCTTTCGACCGGGTGATGCCGCCGGGCGCGGCGGCGATCTCGCGCACCGTCTGCCCGTCCACGAACTCCATCACGATGTAAGTCAGGTTATCGGCTTCGTCCAGCTCGTACACCGTTACGATGCCGGGATGGTTCAGGATGCCCGCCGATTGCGCTTCGCGCCACAGCCGGTCGTACAGTTGCTTGCCCCCGGCAAAGTCGCGCAACTCGTGGGTGGGAATGGTTTTGATCGCCACGTCCCGGCGAATTCGCGGATCGGTGGCCCGATAAACGACCCCGCACGCGCCGCGCCCGATCTCGCCGACGATGTCGTACCGGCCCAGGGTCTTCATTCGTGGGAATCAGTTAACAGAATACCTGAAAGCAGGGATCTCTTAAATACTCGACCCTCTTTCCCGAAGAGTTTAGTGTGGACCCGCTAACCCGCGACGCGTCGAACATCCTGGAGACGGCCCTGCTAAACACCGGCGAGGAATGGACTTTGCTTGTCGGCACCGAGTCCGGCGTGCGCCTCATCTCGGCTTCCGACTGGAGCCTGGAGTCGCTTCGGGTGCATCACGGCGCGGAGCGCGCCTATCGCATCCATCGCCGCCTCGGCCGCACTGAAGTGGAGGCGTCCAACGGCCAGATGCGCTGTCTTCTCCAATCCGAATCCCCCGCCCAGACAGCTCGTAAACTGTTGGGCGCACGCATCTAGTCAACAGCAACCCGAAACAGGTCCGCATAATGCCGGATCGCCACCGGCTCGCTGAGGACCACCGCCACCGCCTCGAATCGCAACCGCTCCGGGTCCACCTTCGCCGCACGGGCGTATTCCAGCCCGGCGCGCGCCATCGCATACCGCTTCGTCTCGGAAATCGCCCGCTCCGGGGGGCTAAACTCGTCCGTTTCCCGCGTTTTCACCTCGATAATCACCACTTCGCCGCCCTCTTC
>CAYOQB010000140.1:0-13344 GCA_964406035.1 uncultured Solibacteraceae bacterium
GGCCCAACCTGGAGCAGATCATCAAAATGGAGATCGAGTACCAGAAGCTGAACCCCGACGCGGGCGAGAAGTGCTGCGAAGTCAAGATCCCCGGATTGAAGTAACCCCATGAAATTTCCAGCGAAGTTCCTCGCGGCGGCCCTTGCGGCCGCCGTGCTGGTTTCGGGCGCCGAAATCAGCCCCAAGATTTATTCGGATCACGTCAAGTTCCTGGCCTCGCCCGCCCTTCGCGGCCGCGGCACCGGCACACCCGAACTCGACAAAGCCGCCGCCTACCTGGTTTCCGAGTTTCGCAAGCTCGGCTTGCAGCCGCCCGCCAAGGCGCCCGCGCGGCAGTCCTTCCAGGTCACCATCAACGCCCGGCTCGGACCCGCGAACCGGCTCGCCGCCCGCATCAACGGCCAGCCCCGCGCGCTGAAACTCGATACCGACTTCCGCCCCTTCAACTTCTCATCGCCGTCGCCGGAAATCTCCGGGCAGGCGGTGTTCGCCGGCTACGGCATCACCGCTCCGGAGTTGAACTACGACGACTATTCCGCCATCGACGCCAAGGGCAAAGTCGTGATCATCCTGCGCAACGAGCCGCAGCAGGAGGACGAGAAGAGCATCTTCGCCGGCAAACTCCTCACCGCCCACGCCCAGTACGCGAGCAAAGCCTCCAACGCCAAGTTCCACGGCGCGAAGGCGCTCATCGTCGTCAACAACACCGTCGGCGAAGACGATCTGGAGGTGTTCGGGCGCACCGCCGGCCCGGCGAACTCCGGTATCCCTGTGATTCAGGTGAAAGCCGCCGCGGCCGAGCCCTGGTTCCAGGCCGCCGGCCAGGATCTGCGCGCCCTCGTCGCCTCCATCGATAAGGATCTGAAGCCCCGCCCGTTTGCCTTCCCTGAATCGGCGGAGTTCCAGATGGCCACCGACATCCGGCGAGAATCGAAGCCCACCGACAACGTACTCGCCTATCTGCCCGGCCAGACCAGCGAGTACATTGTGATCGGCGCCCATTACGATCACCTCGGACTCGGCTATCAATTTTCGATGGCTCCCTCGCAGGCCGGACAGCCTCACCTGGGTGCGGACGACAATGCCTCGGGCACCGCGGGATTGCTGGAGTTGGCGCGCTACTTCGCCGCCGGTCCTAAGCCGAAGCGCGGCATCCTGTTTATCGCTTTTTCCGGTGAGGAACTCGGGCTGCTCGGTTCCGGCTGGTACGTCAACAACCCGGTTCTGCCGCTCGCCGATTGCGTGGCGATGATCAACCTCGACATGATCGGCCGCCCGCGCGACGGTCGCATCTTCGTCGGCGGCGTGGGTACCGGCTCCACGCTCGCGGCGACACTGGACAAGGCCAAGGGCCGGTCCGATCTGCGGGTCGATGTTTCGCAGCAGGGCGGGATCGGGTCCAGCGATCATACGTCCTTCACCACCAAGCAGATACCGGTGCTTTTCTTCTTCAGTGGTTTGCATGGCGATTACCACAAGCCTTCCGACACCTGGGACAAGATCGACCTGGAAGGGTCGGCGAAAGTGCTGCGGCTGGTAGCGGACGTCAGCTCCCAACTGCTCGAAGCCGCGGATCGCCCGCAATTCCTCCGCGTGGCCGAGCCACCCTCGCGTGGCGTGTCCTCGGGTGGCGGCTACGGACCGTCCTTCGGCTCCATCCCGGACTTCAACGAGCCGCCCAAGGGAGTCCGCTTCGCCGACGTTCGCGCCGGCTCGCCCGCGGCTAAGGCGGGCTTGAAGGCGGGCGACATTCTGGTGGAATTCGCCGGGATTGACATACAAAACCTGCAGGACTTCACTACCGCCTTGCGGTCCAAAAAGTCCGGCGACCAGATTGAAGTCAAGATTCTGCGCGAGGGCAAGGAGATGACCGTCCGGGTGCTGTTGGAAGCGCGCCGGTAGCGATGCGCCCCACTTGAGCCTTGAGCGCGGGCACATTCCGTGCTATAGAAAATCATGACTCGCCTGTCGAGTTAGGCCGGGCTTAAGCATTGGAGGTCCCATGAAATTCCAGCATGTGTTCGCGATTTCCGCGGCTTTTGGCGCGGGATTCCTTGTTTGGAACGCGTCCGGTATCAAGGTCGCGCATGGGTCGGGCAACCCTCCCGAGGCGACGATCGAGTACTTGGAACGTAGCTACGAGGGCGACGGGCGGGAGTCCGGATTCACGCTGCATACCCTCAGCCTCAGGCAGGACGGGTCTTTCCGGGACTATGTCCGCAAGTGGTGGAAGGCGGCGCGCGACCCCAACCCCTTGCGCATGGAGTATGTCGAGCGGGTCCACATGTATGATCTCTCCACGCGGCGGGCGGTGCACATGTACCCAGCGCTCGGCTTCAAGAGCACCCTGGTCCTGCAGGACCAGGAGGCCACCCGCCTTCTGACCCGCGGTTCCGCCCCGTGCGAGGGCGTCGCCGACGGCACGGTCGCGGGCGAACCTGTGGTCCGGCGGACCTGGAACCAGGAACAATCGCCGGGCGGCGGTCGGATTTCGATCACCGAACGGAGCGCCCCGGCCCTCGGTTGCTTCCCGCTGGTCCGCTGGACGGAAGACACGGATGCAAGCGGCAAACTGCTGGCCCGGCAGGTTCGTGAGGCGATCTCCGTCCGGCGCGGACCGCCGGCCGCGGGGGACTTCGCCGTTCCGGCCGGCTTCGTGGAAAAGCCGCCGTCGGAGATCATGCTCGCCGACGCGACACGGCGCGGCAGGCCGTGCTCGGACTGCGTGCGCGGGACCGCCGCCCGCGCCGACCGGCGATACGCCGAGCGCCGCGCCCCTGAAGCGCGCCCGTAGGGTCCTTTTGTACCAACAGTTTGAAGCCAAAGTACCAATGACGCTTCGGGGCGTAATCTGCCATACTGATTCCGCCGATAAGGAAAACAGGTCGAAATGGACGCCCCGAACACATCCACCCTGCCGATACCCGTGCGCGCACGGAAGCTTCCGCCGTTGATTCTGCATCCGTTTGCCGATTCCGCCGGTCCCGACAAGCTGGTGGAAAGCTCGCGCGCCAGCCTGATGTTGCAGGGCTTGCTTCCTTCGGGCGATCAGTCCCAGCAGGACCTCGACCGCGCCCTGCTGGACGGCCGCTTCTGCGAAATCCGCATGCTGTTCTACGTCGGCAAGGACCTGTCGCGCTGGATCGAGCAGTGCCTGGAACTGCTGGACCGCAGCGAGGAAGCCCGCAGCGCCGGAATCTGCTTCCAAAGCTTCGCCTCGCTCCTGATCCAGGATTCCCCCGCTTCCGTCCAAGCCAAGCTCAAGAAATGGGGCGTCGCCGACTACAAAGCCATCTTCACCCGCGCCCTCGGCCTGAACTCCATCTTCTCCGAAGCCCCGGACCAGTCCCTGCTCTCCGAGGACTTCATTCGCAACTACTACCGCTACGCCGACACCCTCTTTGCCACCCGCCAGAGCCTGGTGAACTACCCCGAGATCTCCGGCTGCGGTTTCGAGTTCGAAATCTACGCTTCCGGCGAATACTCCCGCATGCTCGAACGCGAGTGGCAAGAAGGCTAGAACCCTCCGAATCCGCTCAACCACTTAGCTTGCCCATCCCCTTTTTGCGGGAGTACAATTGATGCAAATGAGTTGCATCAGGATCTCTACACAATGTGTCCTTTTACTCCTTTCCGCGGTGGGCGTGATGCTTGCGCAAAGCTCCTCCGCGAGCCTGTCGGGAACGGTCGCCGATCCGAGCGGCGGCGTTCTGGCGGGCGCTCTGGTTCAAGTGGAGCGGCCCGCGACGGGAGCCAAACTCGAAACCACGACGGGCTCCGATGGCTCGTTCACTTTTCCCATCCTCTCCCCCGGCACGTACCGGATCTCCGCGTCGCAACCTGGTTTCAACAAAGGCCAGATCGACGCGCTCGATCTGAACGTAAATGACCGCCGGCAGATCACGATCAAGCTGGAACTCGCGCCCCGCCAGGACACCCTGGTGGTGCTCGAGAACTACACGAACCTGCAGGAAGCCGCTACCGTCGCCACGGTGGTGGACCAGAAGTTCGTGGAAAACCTGCCCCTGAACGGCCGCAGCTTCCAGAACCTGATCTCGCTGACTCCCGGTGTGCTGCAGACCACCGCGACCGCCCGTAATCCCGGGCAGTTCGCGATTAACGGGCAGCGTACGTCTTCGAACTACTTCACCGTCGACGGCGTCAGCGCCAACTTCGGCGTGATGGCCTCCCCGCAATTTTCCCCTGCCACTGACGGTGTGATGCCGGCGCTGAGCGCCGCGGGCGGCACCAGCGGCCTGATCAGCGTCGACGCGATGCAGGAGTTTCAAATCCAGACCTCGACCTTCGCGCCGGAGTTCGGGCGCACGCCCGGCGGTCAGATCGCTATCCTCTCCCGCGCCGGCGGTAACGAACTGCACGGCAGCCTGTTCGAGTTCTTCCGCAACGAGAAGCTCGACGCCAACGACTGGTTCGCCAATCGCGAAGGCCTGAGCCGCGCCCCGGTGCGTCAGAACGATTTCGGCGGCACGCTCGGCGGGCCGGTTTGGATTCCGCGCCTGTACGACGGGCGCAACAAGACATTCTTCTTCGCCAGCTACGAAGCGCTGCGCTTGCGCCAGCCGCAGTTCGCGCAGGACGCCTATCCGAGCCTCGTCTCCCGCGCCCGCGCCACGCCCGCCAATCGCCCCCTGCTGGACGCTTACCCGATTCCCAATCGTGAAGACATCGGCGGCGGCTTCGGCCGCTTTGTCACCACGTATTCGAATCCGCTGAACGTGAACTCCACCAGCGTCCGCGTGGATCACAACATCGGCAACCGCGTTACGCTATTCGGCCGCTACCATGACTCGCCCAGCCGCGCCGAAATCCGCGGTCCCATCCAGTCTTATGACCTGGCGCTGAATGTCGTCAACCTGAATCGCTCCAACAATCGCACCTTCACCGCCGGTTCGACGCAAACCTTCACGCCGCGCCTGACCAATGAAGTCCGCTTCAACTGGAGCCGCAATGTGGGCGAGTTCTCGACCCGTATGGACGGCCTGGGCGGCGCGATCGTGCCGGCGCAATCCTTCCTGTTCCCCTCGTTTGCGACTCCGGAGAACGCCAGCGTGGGCATTCTCCCGGTGGGCGTCAAGGGCTGGGCGCAGGGCGTGCTCGCGGCCAACCGCCAGAGCCAGATCAATGTGGTGGACAACTTCGCGATCGTGACCGGCGCGCACCAGATCAAATTCGGAGTCGATTTCCGCCGCCTGGATCCGGAGGTTGCCGCGCCGGTATACCAGCAGTTCGGCGTGTTCGCCGGACTCGAAGGTCCGGTCGGCCTGATCTCCGGGCGCACCGCCGCCGCGCTGGTCGGCGCTTTCGATGGCGTCCGCGCGGAGGTCCGCAACTTCTCGTGGTACGCGCAGGATACCTGGCGTCCGCGGCCGGGACTCTCCATCACGTTTGGTTTGCGCTGGGAATATAACCCTCCGCCAGCCGGCCTGGACGGTAAGACCATCTATACGGCGCTGGGGATCGACAACCCGCGCACGGCGACGCTCGCGCCCGCCGGAACCCCCCTGTTTGAGACCAAGAAGAATGCCTTCGCGCCGCGATTCGGCATCAGCTACCTGCTGCGCGATTCGGTCAACTGGTCCACCACGGTGCGCGGCGGCTACGGCCTGTTCTACGACCTGCCGCTGGGCGGGCTGCAGGCGGCCACCGGCAATCCCCCGTACCGCCGCAATGTCCGCGCGGGCGGGGTGCCGTATCCCCTGCCGCCCAATCTGGCCACGCCGCCTCCCCCCACCACACAGGGGCGCTTCGACGCGATTTACGGCTTTGCCCAGGATTTCAGCCTGCCCTACGCGCATCAGTTCAACTTCGCGCTGGAGCAGGGGTTGGGCCGCAACCGCACCTTCTCGGCCACCTACGGCGGCGCCCTGGGCCGCAATCTGCTGCGCCGCGAGACCTTCTCTCAGCCCGGCGCCTTCCAGACCTTCGACACCGTGCAGATCCAGCGCAGCGATGCCGCCAGCGACTATCATTCGCTGCAGTTGCAGTTCATCGAGCGGCTGAACAAGAACCTGCAGGTGCTGGTGTCCTACACCTGGTCCCACTCCATCGACACCGCCTCGGATAACGTCAGCCTGACGCTGCCCGACACTCTGTTCGATCCGCGGCTGAACCGCGCGAGCTCGGATTTTGACGTCCGCCACGTGGTCAGCGGCGCGGTCACTTACGATCTTCCGTTCGGACGCGGCGAGGGGTTCTTCAACCACCTGGCTCGCGACTGGGGCATGGACGGCGTGTTCCGCGTCCAGTCCGGTTTCCCCATCGACATCCTGCAGCGGCGCGCCACGCTGGTGGGCAACTATGACCTGCGGCCCAACCTGGTTCCCGGGCAGCCGCTGGAGATCTTCGGCGACGCCTATCCGGGCGGCCGCATCCTGAACCGCGCCGCGTTCCAGTCAGCGGCGACCCAACAGGTGCACGGCACGATGCCGCGCAATTTCCTGCGTGGCTTCCCGCTGGAGCAACTGGACCTGACGGTGCGCCGGACCTTCCGGTTCGGCGAGCGCTGGAACGCGCAGCTTCGCGGCGAGTTCTTCAACGTGCTGAATCATCCCAGCTTCGGCGCGCCCGTATCGAACCTGGCGGATCCGCTGTTCGGCCGCTCGACGCAGATGTACGGCCGCGGCCTGGGACTCGGCGGTGTGAACGGCGGTCAGAACCCGCTGTACGCGCCGGGCACGGCTCGCAGCATTCAGCTCGCGCTGCGCCTGCGCTGGTAGCCGGGATCGCGAATAGGGGCGGGACTGGAGCGAATCCAGTCTCGCTTAAACCGGAAATGGGAGCCGCGAGCGTGAGCGAGCGGCAGACGAAATAGAAAATCAGCGCGACTGCCGACCGTCACATTTACAAGGAGTTCTCGCCGAAAACGTCTGCCACTCGCTCGCGTGGCTCCCATTCGCGCTCCGCCCGGGCCGGTGGCTACGATCGCAAATAGCCAGTGTCGCTTAACATGTTGCGTTCCAGATCAAAGAACCGAACAAGCGGCAGACGAAAATCGCGAAAATGTTTTCGATACTTCCGTGAACCGCACAACAAGTAGCGCGGATAATACTCGGGGGCGGCCGATCGGGCTTGCCGCATCCAGCGCTGGAAACGTCTGCCACTCGCTCACGCTCGTGGCTCCCCTTTTAAGTCTTCGCCTTGGTGAAGAACACCAGGACTTCCAGCGGCTGTGTGACACTGTGAAAGCGATGCGCGACACCTGCCTTCACAAATAAAATCGACCCCGCTTCCGCCGCCAGTTCCTCCTCGCCCGCGCGGAACTTCGCGCTGCCCGATACGACGTAATACATTTCATCCTGCTGATGCGGCTGCTGCTTGTCCTCGCCGCCCGCCTCGATGGCATATACGCCGGCGAACATGGTGGCGTTATCGAAGAACTGCAGCCACGGCCGGCCCGTGGCCTTGCGCTTGGCCGCGAGCTCGGAAAACTTCCACGCGCCCGACTTCGCCGATTCTGTTGTTTCCGCCATCGCCGTCACCCCCGCCGCGAGGGCAGCCGGTAGCTGCCGCCTCTTGATTTTCATACGATTCGCCTCCGCTTGGAGTAAGTCTATCAACTGTGGAGGTAAGCCGAACGAGGCCCCATCCATCTAGAGTTCTTCTCTGTGGCGGAATTCAGTTAAGCTGCGCGGCAGCCTGGGAGCAAAGTTATCATCCGCGCCGATACCAGCATCCAGGTCGCATGGCTCCATCCCGTCCGATCAGCTGAGGTCCAGATTCGAGGGTGTCGGGGTTTCCGCCCTGGATACAATCAAAAGTGAGCCGGTCATGGCCAAAGCGACGATAACCGAGGCCCGCATACGCGACGAGCTGTCCAAACGGTTGGAACTACTTGAGCAGGGTCTCGTTCTCCGATCTGTTGAGTATCGACTACCGAACATCCATGGAGCGTCTGGAAGTGTCGACATGCTGGCCACCGATGGCTATTCGGCGACGGTGATCATCGAGATCAAGCGAAGCAATCAAAGCGCCCGTCAAGCCCTCCATGAGCTTCACAAATACGTGGGCTTGATCAAACACAACCACGGACTTCGTGATAGCCAGATCCGCTGCATACTTGTGTCAACTGACTGGGACGAATTACTTGTGCCCTTTTCGGAATTCTCGCGCACTGCATCCTGGACGATCGACGGGTATAGGTTGCACTTGCGAGATGGCATTATTCCGGAGTTCGCCGAAAAGATCAACCCCGTCGCCGCCCCAACCGAACTGCACCTTTGTGCCGAACACGCAGCGTATCTGTTTCGAGAGCAAGTTCGACGGGACGAGGCGGTGCCGGTCTTGCTTAGGCTTCTTCGTGATCACGGCCTTGTTGACCACTTGCTCCTGAAACTCGATATCAAGCAACGACGCACAGAGGGAACCTGTGATTATGCCCTTTACCTTGTGATTCCTGAGTTTTCCCCGGATGAGCGCGAGGCCGCCAGGAAGCGACTTGCGAATTCGAGTTGGGCTGACGTTCTGGACGAGTCAACACGGAACTTGGAGGAACAACTGGTGCTCGGGGAAGTATCGAGGGTCTTTCACGACAGCTTCGATGAATTTGAGATCGGCTACCCGGAGAAGCTGAACAGCTTGAGCAGTACTTGGGAAGTAACGTCTCTCATAAGAGGCGGCTCTCGACTAGGGTCCACTGCGGTGTTTTCAGACAAATACCTCTTACGCTTGGCGCGGGGGCTAGAGGGTAGGAATGCTGTGCAGTTCGAAATGTGTGCGACTCCTCGGCGCCGACTCTCGTGGATTGAGATTAAACAAAACAGTCAGTACTGTCTGATCGGTAATGAAGCATGGAGCACGCTGATTCACACGGTGCTCGAAGACATTGAGCGGAACGATCCGTCGGCGACAGTAACGGCCAGGATTTACAACCCAGGCGACCTGCTGATGGGCTTGTACCGCCTGGCGAAACACCACAGTACTGATTCGCTTCCCAGCGCCGAAATAGTCATCAGTACTGAGGGCGGAGCGCCCCCGCGAATCATCTGCGGTTCGCTGGCCTGGAATGGTAAGCAAGTACACAATATTGTTGAGGTCCTACCGGACGGAAGTCCGACCCTGTTCGATCTGTATTTCGCCAGTGCGATTGATAGCGGACCTTGGGCGGTGAATGATTATATCGTTGCTCAACACGGCCTTTCTTACGTGCTGATCGAATACCGGTTCGAGTCGGGTGCAACGGTAATGGAGCAGCTGGTGATCCGTGACGGGGCGATCGAGCGCCGAAGCTTCACTCAGATGGGGTTGGCAGCTTTTTGCGTCGCGCACCAGTTATACCTGCAAGCCCTAGTTGTTGATGTGGATTCTTGGGCAAGGTTTGGGTAACCGTGGCGTAACGCGAGGTTGAGTTGGAGGCAACAGGTAGCCGTGAATCTATCGCGCGGTCATGACGTCGCCGTCGATGATTACACGGCCGCCGTCGCGGCGGCACGCTAACAGACCCGTGCGGCCCGATTCGGATTCCACGGCGAGGAATGCGGCGCCCCCCCGCGCGACGACTTTCCAGGTTCCCGAGTCCGAAGTGCGCCGGGGAGACGAATCGTTCAACCCGGCAATCGTCACCGTTGCCACCACGTCATAACGCCCGTCTGCGTGAAACTGATAGCTTCGCCGCTCGGCCGCCCAGGTCCGTCCCGACAGCAGCGACGTCCACTCCGCCGCCAGCTCCGCTTCCAGTTGCGCCGCCGTCTTGCGCGGCGGGGCCGGCGGCCCGCGCTTCACCGGTTCGTCGGTGGCCCACGCGGGCAGCTTCTGAGTCACCGTCACCGGAGCCATTTCCGCCGATCGCGTACTGATCGACCCGATGATCGCTTCGTATTCCTTTTGGCGTACGGCGAGCGCCTTCGAACTGCCGGCGACGAGCGCCAGCGCCGTTCCGCCCCCCGGCAAGGGCAGCGCGTACACCCGCGCCAGCGTCTCCGATTTGTCCTCGTTCACGATCCGGCCGCTGTGAATCCAACCGCTCATCTCCGAGGCGCGGAAGCCCCGCGTCTCGCCCAGCCGCGTTTCCGATCCCGCCGTCACCCCGGCGAGCGCCTTGGCCGACGCCCGCGGGTTGGACGCTTCCCGCAGATCGCCGTTGTAGCTGAATACGATACTCATGTCGCTGCTGGCCCCGTCATCGGACGCGGGCGGGGGCACCAGCGCCGGCGTTCTCCCATCGGAGGACAGCAGCCAACCCTGCGGATAGCGGAACGTGTAGAAACGGCCTACCTGCGCCGACTGCGCGAGCTGCCCGCACAGCACGGCGGGGAGGAGAAAAGCGATCCAGAGCACACGCATCTCATTTGGAGAATCGGCACTTTCGTACCGCATGAAGTGGGGTGTTTCACCGCGAAAACCTCGGGGGAAACACCTGAGAATCCCCCGCCACCCTGATATACTTCCCTCCCGATGATTAGCCGGCGCGCTTTCCTGGCTTCCCCCCTTCTGCTGGCTGCCGAGCCTCAGCCTCCCAACGTGATCCTGGTGCTCTGCGATGACCTGGGTTACGGCGACATCGGCTGCTACGGCGGCCCCATTCCGACGCCCCACATCGATCGAATGGCGCGCGAAGGAACCCGCTTCACCAACTACCTGGCGGCCAATCCCGTGTGCTCCCCCTCGCGAGCCGGACTCCTCACCGGCAAGCATCCGGTGCGCGCGGGTGTCCCGGCCGTGTACTTCCCCCACTCGCCCGACGGATTGCCGAGCTCCGAACGCACCCTCGCCGAAATCCTGCGCGAGCGGGGATACGCCACCGCCTGCATCGGCAAGTGGCACCTGGGACATACCAAAGCGTTCCTGCCCACCCGCCGCGGCTTCGACAGCTACTTCGGCATTCCTTATTCAAATGACATGAGCCCGCGCCTGCTGATGCGCGGGGAGCAGGTCGTCGAGCAGGAAGCCGCGCTCGAAGGGCTGACTGCCCGCTACACCGAAGAGTCGCTGAAATTTCTTAACGCCAACCGCTCCCGGCCGTTTTTCCTGTACCTGCCGCACACCTATCCGCACATACCCTTGGGAGCCTCGGCGCGGTTCGCCGGCAAATCGAAATTCGGCCTGTACGGCGACGTGATCGAGGAACTGGATTGGAGCATGGGCGAAATCCTGCGCGCCGCGCCTCGCAATACGCTCGCGATCTTCACCTCGGACAACGGACCCTGGTTCGCCGGCAGCTCCGGCGGGTTGCGCGGCCGCAAGGGCACCACCTGGGAAGGAGGGCAGCGGGTGCCGATGATTGCCCGCTGGCCCGGCCAAATCCCCGCAGGGCGCGTTTCGAACGCGCTGCTGACCGGAATGGATTGGGTGCCGACCCTCGCCGCAGTCTGTGGCGCCAAGGTCCCGGCCGGTATCGACGGCGTGAACGCGTCCGCGCTGTTGCGCGGAGGCAAACAGGAACCGGAGCGCCAGGTGCTCCTGTACTTCTTCGGCTGGGACCTGCAGGCGGCGAGGCTGGGCAACTGGAAACTGCACCTGGCGCGTTACAACGCGGATGCCTACTCGCAAGGCTGGGGGACCGGCCGCCAGAATCTGCTGCTGCCCAGGCCCGAGTTGTACGATGTGGCGGCCGACCCTTCAGAGAGTTACGACGTCGCCGCCCGGCATCCCGATCTTGTCCGCCGCATCCGGGAAGCCGCGGCGCAGGCGATCGAGCAGTATCCCGAGCCTGCCCGCCAAGCGTGGGCGGAGACGCTCGCGCGCACGGGCAGGATGATTGACACGGGCGCGTATCCGCTCACCACCCCCGCCGCGCCCCGTCCTCCGGCCATCCCGCCGGGAGGCTGAGCAAAAGAAAATGCCGCCAGCTTGCGCTGCGCGGCATTTCGCTTCTTCAGTTCCGAAGACTAGGCGACGTCGACGCCCATCGACACGCAGGTGCCTTTCACCTGGTTGATGGCCGATTCGAGCGTCATGCAGTTCAGGTCGGGCATCTTGATCTTGGCGATCTCTTCGATCTGCTTCATCGTGATCTTGCCGACCTTGGCCTTGTTCGGCGTCGCCGAGCCCTTCGCCAGGTTCACCGCGCGCTTGATCAGCACCGGCACCGGCGGCGTCTTGGTGATGAACGTGAAGGAGCGGTCGCTGTAGATCGTGATCACCACCGGGATGATCAAGCCTTCCTGATCCTTGGCCGACGTCTTCGCGTTGAACGCCTTGCAGAACTCCATAATGTTGACGCCCTGCGGACCCAGAGCGGTGCCGACCGGCGGCGCGGGAGTCGCCTTGCCCGCCGGAATCTGCAGCTTCACCTGACCAGTAACCTTCTTTGCCATTTCCTATTCGCTCCTGATGCTAAATCTTCTCGACGCCCAGGAAATCCAGTTCCACGGGCGTGGACCGGCCGAAGATGGTGACCATCACGCGCAGCGTGCTGCGGTCGGGATTGACCTCTTCCACCTTGCCGGAGAAATTCGTGAACGGGCCTTCGATGATCTTCACCGTCTCGCCCTTCTCAAACGTGAGCTTCGGACGCGGCCGCTCCGCCGAGGTCGCCTGACGGTGGAACACCGCATTCACCTCGTCGGCCGTCATGGGAACCGGCATCTTGCCGCCCCCCACAAACCCGGTGACGCGCGGCGTTTCCTTCACGCGATGCCACAGATCGTCGTCCATATCCATTTCCACTAGCAGATAGCCCGGATAGAGCAGCCGCTTGGTGGTGACTTTCTTTCCGTTGCGGAGCTCCACCACTTCTTCGGTGGGGATCAGGATGTTGCCCAGCTTGTGATCGAAGCCGAACGACGCCGCGCGGCTGCGCAGGCTCTCGGCTACCTTGTTCTCAAACCCCGAATACGTGTGGATGATGTACCACTTCTTGGTGGAGGTGTCCGCCGGAGCCGGCTCCGGTTCCGCGGCTGCCTCTTCCGGCGGGGCGTCCTCGGCGGGCTCGAACGCGGCTGCATCCAGCTCCGCTGCGTCTTCTTCCGGCTCCGCTGCTGCGGCGGGCGGCTGGCTCTCCATCGGGTTCTGTTCTTCGAGGTTCTCTGGCATCAAAAGGCCGCCCTTATTTGGTCAACGCATCAAACAGCTTGGTGATTCCGCGGCCCACCAGGAAATCGACAACGCCGAAGTAGGCGGCGAAAGCGAATACCGCGCCGATCACCACCAGCGTCGTCGCCCGCACCTGCTTCCAGCTCGGCCACGTCACGCGGCGCATCTCCGCGCGCAGATCCTCGAAATATTCCTTGGTGGCCGTCCACCATTGCACCGGCTTTTGCGCAATCGCGTTCGTTTCCGTGGCCATGCTCTTCGTTCCCGTCATTGCTGTTTGCGTGATTACCTTCGAATCGTTTGGCAGGGGCAGAGGGATTCGAACCCCCAAAGGCGGTTTTGGAGACCGCTGGT
>CAYOQB010000141.1:0-13273 GCA_964406035.1 uncultured Solibacteraceae bacterium
CGCTGGACCAGTGGGCGGGATACGCCGTAAACGCGGACGATGAAAAGAAGCTCGCCTCACTGGTGGAAGGCCTTGGCGCGGGCGCGTTGCTGCGACCGTCGGGCACTTTCGCTGGTTCCGGCGAGGACCCGATCTACGATCTCGGCGGCAACGCCGCCGAATGGGTCACCACCAAGGACGGCAGCGGTAAGGCGATGGGCGGGTCGGCGGATCGGCCCGCGGACGCCAAGTCGGCGCGCCCGGCGCGTCCCGATTACGTCGGCTTCCGGGTGGTCCGGGAGTGACCGTTGAGCCCGTCGGTGTCGTTCGCAGCGCGCGCACCGCGCTGGAGGACGACTTCTGGGGGGATGTAATCGCGGAAATCCACCTGGATGCCGCCCGCTTCACCTGGGATGCCTTGCTGGGCCTGGACGGGTTCTCGCACGTTGAGGTCGTTTTCGTTTTCGATCAGGTGGCGGAGGACGATATCGTCACGGGCGCGCGTCACCCCCGGGGACGCACGGACTGGCCGCGAGTGGGCATCTTCGCGCAGCGGGGCAAGGCGCGGCCGAACCGCATCGGACTCACCTGCTGCGAGCTGGCCGGCGTGTCGGGCACGGTGCTGCGGGTCCGCGGCCTCGATGCGGTGGATGGTACCCCCGTGCTCGACATCAAGCCGTACCTGCGCGAGTTCGGCCCGCGAGGCGAAGTCCGGCAGCCCGAGTGGGCCACGGAGCTGATGAGGGACTACTTTCGCGGCGAGCCGGAGGTTCCCGAATAGGAGACGCCGCTACTTGTTGAGGCGCAGAATCATGGAAGCGAGAGCCTGGAATGCGGGGCCCAGCTTGCTGGTGTCCTGCGCGTAGACGTACACGCCTTCCGGCTCCGACGGGTTATTGGTGATGGCGGAGTAGGCGGGCGGAACGTTGAACAGGTCGCCGTTGGGGTCGTTGCTCATGCGCTGCAGCAGCTCGTGGTTCACCGCGGGAGTGAAGCCGCAGGCGAATACGTAGGCCTGCAGGTTGGGGTTGGTGCGGGCACGGCGGGCCGCGGCGTCACTGGCGTTGAATGAGATGTTCTGAATCTGTTGCGTGAGGCTGACCTGCTGAGAATTGGGCGGGGCGCCGACCGTGGTCGGCACCAGGGACCGCAAGGCGACACGAGTGCCGCCCCCGGTCGTCGAAACCGAACGGTAACCGATGAGCGACGAACCGTAAGCGTCTACTGTGGGCAGCGTGTCCACCTGATTGAGCAGGTTGTTCTGGATTCTCACCTCCGAGGGATCGCCGCCTCCGTTCGTTCCCAAAAGGCACCCGCGGGCTTCCGCGGAGCTTGAGCCAGACGGGTAATAGGTGCCGCTGTAAAGCTGAGTGGAACTTTGGGAAGCGAAGTAGCGCACTCCCCAGACGCGACTGTTGCTTGCATCTCCGGTGCCGATCACGCCAATCGGCGCGATCACGTCGCGGGGATTGTTGAACAGGATAGGCCAGCCATTGGTAGGCGCTCCCACGTTGAAGTTGGACACATTACTGGCGTTGATCCACCGTCGCGGGCTGGAAACCATGTTCCCCCCGGCTCGCAGCGCAACGTTGCCCGACGTCTGGCACGAACCGATCTGAGCCGGCGTAGTTGGCGGAGTCGTATACTGTGCCCCCGAGTAATCGGTGCGGAAGCTGGAGACGCCCCCCTGAACGAAGTTGATGGTGGTTGAGTTCGGCAAGCCGTCGGTCATGAACATCACCACATTCAACGCGCCCGGCAGGCCCTGCGAATATACCTCGTTGTAAGCCAGCGCCATGGCTTGCGGGATGCCGGTATTACCGGTGCAGGTGATCGCGTTGATCAGCGGCGTCAGCGTAGTCTTAAAGCTGGTGGTGGGCCGGATCAGCAACGCGGTATCCGAGTACGTCACCATGCCGATTCGATCCCGCCCTTCGGCGAAGCTGTCCAGGAACAGCAGCGCCGCCTGCTTCATCGGATTGCAGCCGCCGTTGCTTTGCATGGATCCGGAGCGGTCCAGCACCAGCATCAGCACCACATCGCGGCGCTGCGCGTGGCCCACCGCGGCGATGTTGGTCTTCGCGAATCCGAACCAGCGCATGAAGTACGTCGGCACGTCCGTGGACGCGTTGACGGTCACGTTGCGCACCGACATCTGCGAATCGTTCACCACCGGGTCAGGCACAACGGTGTTGAAGCTGCCGAAGTAGCCCTCCTGAAAATTGGCGGCGAACCAGTTGCGGGCGTTTGCCTTGGCCGATGCCGACTGCTCCGAGGTGGTCTGGCCGAGATTCAGCGCGCGGGCAGCCGCCAGCGCCGAGCCGTCCACTGAAGCCTGCAGCTTGGTCTTGGTCACATACAGGATGCTCGTATCGATGGCCAGGCCCATCACCGGGACAATCATCACCAGGGCGATGGTGCCCACGATCAGGATGACGCCCTTCTCCTTCTTGCTGGCGCTGAGACGGACTTTGCGATTGTTCATGCGATGTTCTTCCTGTCGATCAATAAAACGCCCGGGCGTAAACGCCGTTGCCGGAGAGCGCCGAAACAGTCAGGTCCGGCGAGCCGAAATAGACCTCAGCGAGATAGGCGAACTGGCCGTCACCGAGAGTAGTGGGGAATACGCCCGCGAAGTTTTGCACCTGCGCCCCGGCGTCGGTTTCCCGATTCTGAACGATGCCGCGGGTGGAAATGGTCGCGCTGGGAGTGCCGAAGTTGGATGATCGCAGGCTGCCCTTGCCGAATACGATCCGCTGGCTGAAGACGTAACGCTGGTAATTCGTGCAGACCTCGCCCGCGGCCAGGATCGGGGCGCAGGTGGCGTCTCCCACGTAGGTGATCTGCGAGAGGATCACGGTGCCGCGCCCGCCGTTGGAGCTGTTGTTCCAGTTGTTCCCGGTGAATGCCGCCCCGATGTCCAGTCCCATGCCGACCGCCAGCCGCTGCGCGATCCGCTGCGTGCCATAAAGCGAGAAGTCGGCGCCCTGGATGTACATGTGCCCCAGGTCGCGCGCGATGTGCGTCGCCTTGATGGAGCGGATCAGGTTCATGCCGGTGACGAACATCATCAGGAAGGTCGGCACCAACAGGATGGAGAGCAGCGCGAACTCCATGATCTCGCTGCCCTTCTGGGTCCGCCGGCGACGGCCGCAAAACCGCTTCTTCGATTGCTCCATGACGCTGCTCCTATCGCGGAACACTGGTGACGCCCAGGGGATAGCCGCCCATGATGTCCGCCGAGTAAACCGAAATGTTCAGCGGATTCACGGCGTACGACGGCTGGGAAATGGTGCCCGAAAATGGCGCGATCCAGCGCCACGGGTAATTTCGCACCGAAACTTCGATGATGTTTCCCGGGCTGTTCCCGTTGGGGAACGCCAGCGCGGTGTTCGGATTCGCCGGCGCATAATAGTCGATGAAGATCAGGTTGGGGTTAGCGTCCCACTTCACCAGGCCCATCGAATACTGCGAGACCTTCTTGCGAATCGCGGTGTCATGATTGGAGTTGCCGTCCATCTGGTAGGTGATGGCGTAACGGCAGCCCTCCCGGACCGCGTTCTGCAGCGTCGACCAACTGAACAAGGCCATGCCGATGTCCAGGAAGCCGAAGATCACCGCGAAGGTCGGCAACATGACCAGGCCGATTTCCAGGGCGGCGTGACCGCTCCGCCGCCGGTTCCGGTGGCTGGTCCGGTTGACATTCCGCTGGGTAAACATCCACGCTCCTTTAGCTGCGAGAACAGGATCATCTCCAACCTACGGGAGCGGGAAGGAAGTGGAAATCAGGTGTTGCGCCGATTTTATCCGAGTTTTGTCCGTACACCGCTGACGCGCGGGGTACTAGACCGCCACACCCTGGCGGTTCCGGCGTATCACCAACAGCATCCACGTGCCACCCGCCAGGATCCCGAGCGCGATCCATTGCGTCAGTGACAGCGGCAGGCCAAAGGGAAGATCCTGCGCGTGATGACGGAAGAACTCCACGCCGAAGCGGATGAGCGCCGACAAAATCAGATACAGGGCGAAGATCGTACCGGTCTGGTGGGGTCGGCCCCAGGCCCGGTACAAAGCCGCGAACAGGAACAAAAGTAGCGCGGATTCATAGAGTTGCGCGGGATGCAGGGGAACGTTCAGGTCCTCCGGCGGAACTTGCGCCTCGGGATTGGTGAAGGTCACCGCCCAGGGGCGGTCGCAGCGCGTGCCGGTGCAGCAACCTGCCGCGAAGCAGCCGATCCGGCCAATGGCGTGGCCCAGCGTGATCCCCGGCGCAAACGCGTCCAGGGTCGTGAGCACCGGCATCTTTGCGGATCGCATGTACCAGAAAGCAAAGGCGATCGCCAGCAGCAGCCCGCCCTGGAACACGCCCGCCGCCTGCAGCGTGGAAAGCGAAAAGATCTCCCCCGGATTGGCGCTGAAGTAACGCCAATCGAACACGAACATCAAAAGTTTGGCGCCCAGCAGCCCGGCGAGCGCCGAATAAACGCCCAGGTTCGTCGCCTTTTCACTGTCGATGCCGGACCGCCGGGCCAGGCGCGAGGCAATGGTCAGTCCCGCCAGAAACCCGAGCGCGACCAGCACGCCGTAGGTCGGAATCGAGAAGTTGCCGATACTGATCAGCCGGGGGAGCATGGCGGTAACTACACGGACCTCGAGGAGGGATGCTGCGCCTGCTGACCGCGTGTCCTCCAGATATCGACCAGCAACAGCGCCGCGCCGACGGTGATGGCGGAATCCGCCACATTGAATGCTGGAAACACCGTGAAGCCGAGGTTGAACTCCAGAAAATCGGTGACCGCGCCGAGGCGGATGCGGTCATACAGGTTGCCAGCCGCGCCGCCCAGGATTAAAGAGAGCGCCGTCCGCAGCAGCGGATTGTCGCCCAGGGCGGAGCGGCCGCCGCTCTGCCACAGCATCACCGCCAGCGTGATGATGACGGCGCCGGCCAGCCCGATCAGCAGGAACGCCCGCCATTCGGTCTCCGCGTCGGCAAAGATACCGAACGCCGCGCCGCGATTCTGAGTATGCACAATGGAAAAGAAGCCGGGGATCACGGGGATCGTCTCCCAGAGTCCGACGCTGTGCACGATCCACAACTTGGTGGCGCGGTCCAGGATCACGATCAGGGCGGCCAGGCCGAAAGCGCCCGCGCGCCGGCCCCAGTTCATGATGCCTCCGTCATCTCGCGCACCGCCGCCGCGCAGGAGGCGCAGATGGTGGGAAACGCGGCGTCGGCGCCGCGGTCCTGCGTGTACTTCCAGCAGCGCTCGCACTTCTCGCCGGAGGCGCGCTCCACCTTCACCGAAAGAGTGTCGCCCTGGTGGACCGACACCTGGGAGGTGATGAACAGCGCCGGAAGCTCGGCTGCGTACTCGTTCAGCAACGGGTACAAGTCGCTGCCCGCGGTCAAAACAACCTTGGCTTCCAGAGGCGCGCCGATGAACTTCTCCTGGCGGGCGGTTTCTAGAGCTTTCAGCACAGTGTCTCTAACCGGAATCAGGCGATCCCAATTGGCGAAGCGCGCGCGATGCGTCTCCGTGAAGCCGGGCGTGATCTCGGCCTCCACCGGGAAGAGGGCGAGGTGGACGCTGTCCGGCGCACCCGCGGGCAGCTTCGTATGCGACCACGCCTCCTCCGCCGTGTAGCTCAGCACCGGCGCCAGCAGCCGGACCAGGGCATAGTAGATCCGGTACAGCGCGGTCTGGCCGCTGCGCCGCCCCGGTGATCGCGTTGCCGACGTGTACAGGCGGTCCTTCAATACATCGAAATACAGCGCGGACAGATCGGTAGTGGCGAAGTCGTAGACCGCGCGATACACCTTGTGGAACTCGTAGGCCTCGTAATGCGCTCGGCACCGCGCCGCGAGGTCGGCGGTCCGGGCGAGCGCCCACCGGTCGATCTCCAGCATCTCGTCCGCCGGGACGCAGTCATGGTCCGGATCGAAGCCGGAGAGGTTGCCGAGCGCGTAGCGCAGCGTGTTGCGCAGCTTGCGGTAGGCTTCCGTCAGCCTCTCGGTGATTACCGGCGACATCCGAACGTCTTCGACGAAGTCGACGCTGGCTGCCCACAGGCGCAGAACGTCGGCGCCATGCTTGCCGATCACTTCCTGCGGCTCAATGATGTTGCCCAGCGACTTGGACATCGCCTTGCCCTCGCCGTCCAGCGCCCATCCGTGCGTGGCGCACTCGCGGTAAGGCGCGCCGCCCTTCAGCCCGACAGCGATCAGCAGGCTGGAGTGGAACCAGCCGCGATACTGATCGCCGCCTTCCAGGTAGATCTCCGATGGCCATTCCAGGCCGTTCTCCGGCGTCAGCACGGCCAGGTGCGAGGAGCCCGAATCGAACCACACGTCGAGAATGTCGGTTTCCTTGCGCAGTTCCTTGGATCCGCACTTGGGACACTGCGCTCCGCCGCTGAGTTCCTCCGCCGTGCGGTCATACCAGACGTCGGCGGTGTGCTTGCGGAACTCATCCACGACACGGTCCAGCGTGGGCTTGTTGGCGATCATCTCGTTGCAGGAGCCGCAGAAGAACGCCACGATCGGCACGCCCCAGACGCGCTGCCGGGAGATGCACCAATCCGGTCGCGCGGCGATCATGTTGGAGATCCGCTCCTCGCCCCATTCCGGATGCCACTTCACCTGCTTGATCGCTTCCAGCGAGCGCGCCCGAAGCTCGTTGCGCTCCATGCCGATGAACCACTGCTCGGTGGCGCGGAAGATGGTCGGGTTGTGGCAGCGCCAGCAATGCGGGTAGCTGTGCTCGATCTTCTGCTCGCCGACAAGTGCGTGATGCTGCTTCAGGATCCCGATCACCACCGGGTTCGCTTCCCAGACGGTCTTGCCGATGAGTTCCTCGGGCAGCCGGCCGTCCGCGCCTTCGGCGTGATAGAAGCGGCCGGCATGATCCACCGGGCAATAGGTGTTGATCCCGTACTGCTGCCCGATCTGGAAGTCTTCGGCGCCATGGCCGGGTGCGGTATGCACCGCGCCGGTGCCCGCTTCCAGGGTGACGTGATCGCCCAGGATGCCGCGGGAATCGCGCTCCAGGAACGGATGGCGGAACACGGTTCCTTCCAGCCGGGCCCCCGGGAACGACGCGAGCACCGTGGGCTCGTTCCAGTTGGCCGCCTGCGCCGTCGCCGCCAGCAGATCGGTAGCCACCAGGTACACGTCGCCGTGCGTCTCCACCGCGCTGTACTCGAATTTCGGATGGAAGGAGATCGCCATGTTGGCGGGCATTGTCCAGGGCGTTGTGGTCCAGATGAGACCGTAGACCTTGCGCCCGGCCAGTGCGGGGTCGATTTGCGCCGGGTCGGAGGTCAGCCGGAAGCGCACCCAGATCGATGGCGAGCGGTGATTTTCGTATTCCACCTCGGCCTCGGCGAGCGCCGTCCGGTGGTAGATGCACCAGTTCACCGGCTTCAGCCCGCGGTAGACGTAACCCTGATCCAGGAAGTCGACGAAGGCTTGCGCGATCACCGCTTCGTAGCTCGCGGACATGGTCAGGTACGGGTCTTCCCAGCGTCCCAGCACACCCAGCCGCTTGAACTCGACACGGTGCAGGTCCACGAATTTTTGCGCGTACTTGCGGCAGGCGGCGCGGATCTGCGCCGTGGTCATTTGCGCTTTCTTCCCGCCCAGCTCCTGGTCGACTTTGTTTTCGATCGGCAGCCCGTGGCAATCCCAGCCAGGGACGTAGGGCGAATCGAAGCCGGCCATGGTTTTCGACTTCACCACTAAGTCTTTGATGATCTTGTTGAAAGCGGTGCCGAGGTGGATCGCGCCGTTGGCGTAAGGCGGTCCGTCGTGGAGGACGAACCGGGGCGAGCCCGCGCGAGCCTGGCGAATCTTTCCGTAGAGGTTCTGCTGCTCCCAGCGATCGAGGATTTTCGGCTCGGTCTGGGGCAGGTTCGCCTTCATCGGGAAGTCCGTGCGAGGCAAATGCACGGTTTTCTTCAGGTCGATCGTCGGGGCTTCCATGCGTGCGGTAATTCCATGATAGCGGATGGGTTGTCCGAAGGCGGTGAGCGTACGCAGAATCGGCCGAGTCGCTCACATTCGAGTCTCCCCCGCGTCCAACGACCTTGACGAGGTGACCCTCTTGAAGCGTTTTCCGATCATCGCAGCCGTGCTGTCCCTGCTGCCCGGCTCGCTGCAATCCCAGATTGTTTACAACGCGCAGGGCGTGCGTTATCACGCCGATCCAGTGATCAGCGAGCTGCGGCAGCCCGTTGCCCTGGTGTTCCTGCCCGACAGGCGCGCACTGCTGGTGCAGCGGCAGAATCCCGTGCTTCACCTGGCCGATCTGTCCACCGGCCGCCTGACTGCGCTGGACCAGCCGGTGCCCGCGTTGACGGGCGAGGACTCCGGCCTGCACGACCTGGTGCTGCATCCCGATTATGCGAGGAACGGCTGGCTCTATCTCAGCTACTCCAGCGGTACTCCAGAGCGGAGCACGCTGGTGATCGACCGCTTCCGTCTGCGCGGCGCGGCTGTGACCGATCGCGAACGGATCTTCACCGCCGAGGCGTATTCCGAGGATCGCTTTCATTACGGCGGCCGCATGGTGTGGAAGGAGGGCTTCCTTTACGTCACGGTTGGCGACCGGCATCATCAGGACTGGGCTCAGGACCTGAGCCTGCACGCCGGCAAGGTTTTGCGCCTGACGGAAGACGGGAAAGCCGCTCCAGGCAATCCTTTTTCCGGCCGCGACAAAGCCAGGCCTGAGATCTGGTGCTACGGCGTCCGCAACGCGCAGGGAATGGCGGTGCATCCGGGCTCGGGGGAGATCTGGCTGAATGAACATGGGCCGTTGGGCGGCGACGAGCTGAATCGCGTTCAGCCGGGCGCGAACTACGGCTGGCCCGTGGTGTCGTGGGGCTGGCAGTATTCCGGCGGGCCGATCGGGATGGGGATCACCAGGCAGGAGGGAATCACGAACCCGGCATGGGTCTGGACCCCGGCACTGGCGCCGAGCGGCCTGGTGATCTATCGCGGATCGAAGTTTCCAGCCTGGACGGGGAGCTTCCTCAGTGGGGCTATGGCGCTGCAGCATTTGAATCGCCTGGCGATGGAGGAAGGCCGGGTGGTGGTGGAGGAGCGCCTTCTGAATCGCAAGCTGGGCCGCGTGCGGCTGGTGGCGGAAGGCCCCGACGGGTTGCTTTACATCGGGACCGACAGCCGCGAGGGGGAGGCGGGGAAGCTGTACCGGATTCGCCCGGCGGGGTGAGGAAGCCGGTGGAGATCGCGCCTGTTTCGAACTCATTCTTTTCCATGCAATGGGCACACTGGGACATCGACGCGCTGCGCCGACTTGACGACCTTCTCCCCAATCGAATGGTTCTTGGAATCCGGGCGGGGTGATTGGGAGCCAGCACCTCCAGTAGAGTGGATGAAACGCCATGCAGAGCTGCACGCTGTACACCCTGGTAAGCACGTACGAGACCTCACCCCTCCTCGAAGATGAGCCTTTCGTGTTTCGGATTGAAGTCTGGCTTAGTGCGGCGGGGAGTTACCATCCACGCGTAAGCCGTCTCGAGCGTTACCGCGTTCAACCCACAGCGTTCCATCCCGATGGCAACCTGAAGTACGGGCCGGTGGACAGCGAGCTGATTGTGATCGATCGGGCGAGGATCGACTTCGACGAAGGATCGGCCGCAACCGAGCAAGAGTGCCTCACCAAAGCTCTGCGCGAGTTAGAAAGGCAGTTTCCCTGCCGGTTTAGCGGAACGGCGTGAGCTAACCTGCGTGGTGTCGAACCCCTTGGCAGCAACTCAACTCAATGCTCACCGCTTCCGTTTCACGCTGTTGCTGCAGAAGGTCTCGGTCCGGCCGGTGTCAGAATGTGAACTGCAGCCCGGCTTGCACCAGTCGCGGGATGCCGGGGAGCAAGCCGCGGGAGCGGTCCACGATCACGGTACGGTTGGTCAGGTTTTTTGCAGTGATGAAGAACGTCGACCGCAGCGCTTCCACTGGATAATTGAAGCTCGCGTTGAAGAGCGCGTTGCCCGGCAGCGCGCCCCGCTGGCCGTCCGGGGTGCCTCCCACCGTGTTGAGGTCATCGCCGAATTGCCTGCCGGTGTAGACGGTCTCAAACATCGCATTCAACCCGCTGGCGTGGGAGTAGCTGGCGCTCGCCGTCAGCAGATTCTCCGGGGAGTACGGCAGCCGGTTGCCGGAGACGGGGACTCGGGTGAAGCCGGGGACCGAGGAGAGCCGCGCGCCCTGGAAGCGGGAAACGGGCACCCAGGTGTAGGCGGCGCGCAGCGAGAAGCTGCTGCGGGATTGAAATACGTTGCGCCAGTCCCAGCGGCCGGCCGCTTCAGCGCCCTGGTGGAGCGTGCGTCCGGCGTTGGTGAGGTTGGAACCGATGCCCCCGGCGACGCTTGCCGGCACCACCTGATTGGAGAAGTCCATGCGGAACGCGGTGGCTTCCAGGCTGAGCGTCCGCTGCACTCGCGCCCGAAATCCCACTTCATAGTTCCAACTCAACTCCGGCGCGAGCTCGATGCTCTGGCCCGTGGAGTTGCTGATTACGTCCTCGACGCGCGGCGGCGCGAACCCGCGGTGGACGCCCGCGAACACAGTTAGCTTCTCATTGGCGTTATACGCGATTCCCAATCCCGGGATCACCTTGACCAGCGTTTCCGAGCCGCGCGCGTTATTCAGGCGGTTCCAGCGCGAGTAGCGAATGTATTCCAGCCTCGCTCCGGGAGTCACCACCAGCTTGTTCCACACAAACTGATTCTGGACGAAGGTGGAAAAGGTCTTCGCCAGGCGCTGGTTGTTCTCCACCACGGCGCCGGAGCGAGCCTGGGGCGTGTCGCCATTCTGCTGCACGCGCTCCTGATCCTCGAAATGCGCGCGGAAGCCGAAATCGGTCAGGTTGGACGCACCGAGCAGGCGGTGCGAGACGCGGGTCGCGTTTTCCAGCCCCCAGGTGTAATAGTGCCGCAGCCTTCCTTCGTTGCCGCAGGTGGTGAGCAGGTTGGCCATGCCGCCGCAGCGCGGATCGGCGGAATCGTTGGGGCGCTGGTTGGAATTGGACGACTGCCGCCACCAGTCGCGATCGAAGAACGTTGCGTACCCGGTATTACGGACAGTCATGTTGGAGCGCGGCGTCCACAGGTGAGTCGCCGAGCCGCCATAACGCGAAATGTCGAACTGATCGTGAACGAACGGATTGGCTCGAGGGTTCAGATCCCATTCGCTTTGCCGCAGGCCGGAGTAGGTCAACTGGGAATCTTCGCTATAGCGGTTGAACTTCAACGACAGGGTCTGCGCCGCGCCGATGGGGGTCAGCGTTTTCGCGCTGAGGTCCGTAACGCCGTGGCGGGTGTTGTCGCGCAGTCCCTCGCCTTGCTTGCGCAGAGCGTCGAAGAGCATGCCAGTGCCCTTCCAGGTGCCGCCGTAACGGAAGTGGCCGTTGAAGTAATCGCGATTGCCGCCGGTGAGGGTCAGCGATCCGCCGCGGTCGGAAGGGGGGGCAGGGGTCAGATAATTGACCACGCCGCCCACGGTCATCGGCCCGTACAGGATCTGTCCGCCGCCCTTGACGATCTCCACGCCTTCGAAGCGATCCACCGGCGGATGGTAATAAGAAGCGTTGTCGCCGTAGGGGGCGTAGGAGAGCGGCACGCCATCCTCGAGCAGCAGGACTCGCGAGGAACGGGTGGGATTGAGGCCGCGGATGCCGATGTTGGGGCGCAAGCCGAAGCCGTCCTCGCCGCGGGCGTGGACGCCCGGCACTTTCCGCAGGGCTTCTTCAGTGGTGAGGACGCGAGCCTGTTCCAGATCGGCGGCCTGCAGCAGGTAAGCCGATCCGGGAAGCCGTTCCAATTGTTCCGGCGTTCCGGCGATGCGGTTGGCGGTCACGCGGACTTGCTCGGCGAGGTCCGCCGGCCGGAGATCCACGGTCAGGTTGCCGCTGGACGGCCAGGAGAGTTGCAGGCGGGACGGCGCGAACCCCCGGGCCTCGACCACCACTTCATATTCGCCGCGTGGAAGGTTTGCAAATGAAGCAGTTCCGCGGTCTGTGGTGAACTCCGTCTTCTCCCAACCCGCGCCAATCCGGCGGGCCTTCACTGCCGCCCCGCCGACCACGGCTCCGGTGCCGTCCAAGACCTGGACGTCCAAATTGGCTTCCTGGGCAAAACAAAAGCCGGCGATTACGGCCGTCGCGAGACAGGCCTGAGAGATTGGGGCTCGCATCAATGAGAGTCTAGAGTCAGACAGCCGTGCGGGTCAAGAGGAAAACGCAACTCAGTTGCAGATTTTCAGCGAACGGTCCCGTACTGGAACCGAACGGATTCCGGTTCGGCTGGGGGAATCCAATCGCTAGATAGCTATACCTTTAAGGTAGCTTCCAGGGCATTTGAGACTTTTCTGGTCTGATATCTCGTTCAGCGACAAGGATGTTAGTCACTTGCAACTGACATCGCAATCCGGGATTCACCCCTTTGCCATTGCTTCCGGCGTGCGTCGCGGCTAAACTGAACGGGCGAAGGAGAGCGTCGCACCCATGAAACTGGTAAAGCTGGCCGGCATGACGGAACTGGAGAGGATGACCCGGCGTTCCGCGCTGGGCGTGATCGCGGCAACGGCGCTGATCGCGCCGGATTGCCTGGAGGCGACTCCTGATGAGCCGGAAACGGAACATGAAGGCGACGGACCGTTCTACAAAGCCGGGGCTCCGGAGCGTAACGTGTTCGTGGAGAGCGGCATGAAGGGCGTTCCATTCGTGCTTACCGGGCGGGTTCTGGATGTCACGGGCTCGCCGGTGCCGAACGCAATGATCGACTTGTGGCATGCCGATTCGGCAGGCGAGTACGACAACCAGGGCTGGAAGCTGCGCGGCCGTTTCCGCACCGATGGCTCCGGCAGATACAAATTGCAGACGATTCAGCCGAAGTGGTATCAGGCGGGAAATATCGTCCGCTCCGCACACTTCCACGTCAAGGTCAGCGGGCCCTCGAACCCTTTGCTCACCACCGCTCTTTATTTTGAGGACGATCCGTTCATCGGGAAGGACGGGATGGTTAAGAAGAGCCTGATTCTGGACGTGAAGGAAGCAAAGAAGGCGCGGACAGCGGACTTCACGTTCGTCCTACGGCGAGCGTAACCTTTTGCACCTGGTACCCGAGTACTCGTACTAGACCCCGCAGCCTCCGGCTCCTATTCTCTATACTAGTAGTGCGCATGCGTTTTTCTGTGGACGCTCACGCCATCGGGTGCCACCTGACTGGCAACGAAGTCTATATCCGCAACTTACTGCGGGAGTTCGCTGCGTTAGAT
>CAYOQB010000142.1:0-13183 GCA_964406035.1 uncultured Solibacteraceae bacterium
TCGAAAAGCGCTTGCGCAGCGAGATCGTGCCTCCATGATAGTCGGACTCGCCCAGCCCGTCCACAATGTACACCTGGCCGAAGCGCGGGTCCCACAGGCGCGACGCCGCCTGCGGTCCCACCGCCTGATAATCGCTCTTGCCCGAGGGCAGCGTGGCGACCGCCGGACGCAGGTTGCGGTTCACCACCAGCGGCATCCCGGTGGCCGACAGGCCGCTGTAGCCCGCCGTCACCCACGCATCCTGGCCGATGCGCCGCTCCACTTCCACGGACCAGCGCAGCGCCTGCGGGTTGGGCATCTCCGGGTGATGCACCTGCAGCAACTGCTGCCCTCCGGTCAAGCCCGGCGGCGGCAGTCCGGTGCGGATGAACTCGCGGAACGCGCGATCCGCGTCCGGACCCACCAGCCCGGTGATCGACGGCGCATCCGCGCGCGGCCGGTACAGCGAGACGAACGGATTGGCGGCCGTGAACTCCGCGTTGAATCCCGGAAATCCGGTCCCTTGCGCCCAATAATCGGCCAGCAGAATCGCGTGCGCGCGATCCGACACGTACAGCCCCGCGCCGCCGCGAATTACGGTGGCATCGTTCAGGGCGAAGCCGAAGCCGGCTCTCGGCTGCCAGTTGTTCCAGTCGTTGCGCACCAGGCCTGTCTGGCCGCGGAACAGTTCCACGTCGTAGCGCAGGCCCAGTGTTACGGTCAGGCGCGGCGAAGGCCGATACTCGTCCTGCACATAAAAGCCCCACTGATTGGCGCGAGGCCGGATGGGCGGCACCGGGCTCAGGAACCGCACCAGCGACACCGCAGGCTCGGGCGAGAGCAGCGTCGCCAGATTGCTGACCACCCCGAAGCTGACCAGCGAGGGCTCGTGGTGAATGCGGGTGTGCAGGAACTCGCCACCGGCGCGCACCTGATGCCGGCCCGCGACCCAATGCAGCGAGTCCTGCACATGCACCCTCTGTTCGGAGGTGGCGAACTCGTCGGCGCCTTCCATGGCGGTGGAGAACGCGCCGAGAATCGCCACCTCCATGCGCGGCAGTCCCGGCCGGGGGTCCAGACGGTAGCGATGATCGCTCCAGCCGAAGCT
Organism: uncultured Solibacteraceae bacterium; assembly: GCA_964406035.1. Lineage (GTDB taxonomy): Bacteria > Acidobacteriota > Terriglobia > Bryobacterales > Bryobacteraceae > JAIEPW01. The sequence goes on from CAYOQB010000142.1 coordinate 1,088, forward strand.
GGCCTGGTGAACGAAGGACGAGGACGGGAACATGCTCCAGTTGGCCGACACCCCACGGTCGCGCAGCCGGTACTGCCGCGCGCCGACGCTGCCGATGGGATCGCTGGCCGCGCCGGGGCTGCCGATACGGTCGTTGTCGTTGTTCAGCACGAAGTGGTTGTAGCGCGCGAACAGGCGGTGCGCCGCCGCCGGAGCGGCATCGGCCCGGAACAGGCCTTGCGTGTTGTTCGCGGTCTGCACCACTTGCGTGGTCTCCGGCGGCAGGCCCAGCCTCGCCAGGCCGCGGTTGATCCCCTCCAGATTGGCCACCAGCGCGGGCGGGAAGCGCGGGGAGTTTGCCTGCCGCTGCGCTTCCACGTTCAGGAACGTGAAGAGCTTGTCGCGCAGCACCGGACCTCCGGCCGTACCCCCGAACTGGTTGCGCCGGAAGACCTGAAACCCGGGGATGGTCAGCAGGTCCGCCGCGTCCAGCCGGTTGTTGCGCAGATATTCGTAGGCGGCGAAGCGCCATTCGTTGCCGCCCGAGCGCGTTACCGCGGTGATCAGCCCGCCCATCCCATGCCCCAGTTCGGCCGCGGGCGCGCCGTTGATCACCCGCAGCTCCTGCACCGCTTCATAGGAGTAAAACGACTTGGCGGCATTGGCGATGTACACGTAGGAGTCGGTGCCGTCCACGGTCTGGTAATTGTTCTGGAAGCGCAGCCCGGCGAAGCTGAACTGGTTCTCGCGGTAGCGGTCCCCCATGTAGCCCCGCGATCCCGCCGTGCTGGTGGGCGCCACGCCGGGCGTATGCAGCACCAGTTGCACGAAGTTGCGGGCGTTTACCGGCACGTTCTGCAAGTACTCCTGGCCCAGCACCCGCCCGAAGCTGGTCTGCCTCGGGGTTACGGGGGCATCGCGCTCGGTCACTTCCACCTGGTCGGCGACCTCGCGCACCGCCAGGCGGAAATCCAAGGTCCTGGTCTCGCCCACTTCCAGGATCTGCCGGGAGGATCGCGCCGGCGTGAAGCCCGCCGCCTCTACCGTCAGGTCGTACGCGCCGGGGAGCAGGCCCGCGGCCACGTAGAAGCCCGCCGCATCGGCCTCCACCGCGCGGATGGTCCCGCTTTGCAGGTTACGGACGGTCACGCGGGCGCGCGCCACCGCCGCGTCGGAAGGATCCGTCACCCGCCCCTGAATGCCGGCGCTGCTATTGATCTGCCCCGTCGCGACGCCAGCGCACAACACCACTGCCAGCGCGAATGCCCAGTTCACCGCACTGACAGTTTAGCCTTCGCGGGCAACCTTGAATACCGCTTCAACTAATCGGATGTGTCATCTAATACATTCAGTCCTCCGGCACGTCCAGCGAAGACCCGATGGCGTTGCCCTGCTCGTCGAAGATGTCGTTGATCCGCGCGCCGACGAAGTACCCCCCCGCCGCGCCCGGCCGCGAATGGCGAACCTCGGCGAAAATCGCCAGCGCGCCGGAGGACAGCACGACCTGAGAACCGGCTATCATCGGCGAGCTGCTGTGGAATCCCAGACCGCTGCGGGAAACGTCCCACAATTCCGCCGACTCCCAGACCGTCACGTGGGGATGGATGGTCTTCACCCGCACCGGGGTGGAGATGGAATACCGCGTTTCGGTCCGCCGGTCGGAGGGCGCCTCCGCCAGGAACCGGCGGGGGTGATGAATGGTCAGCAGCGCCCGCAGCTCCTCGGCGGCCGTGGCGGAGATCGCGGGCTGCCCGCTGGCGTGGAACAGAACGCGATGCTGGACATCGATCAGCGAATGCTCGATGTCCACGCCGGCCTCGAACCGGTCCTGGACCTCGATGCACCAGCAGACCTCGCCCAGCAGGACTGCCTCGGAAGTAGCCACCTCAACACAGGTCCCGGAGGCCAGCGGTCGCTCTACCTGTACGCGCATGCCATGCGCGGAGACGTTCAGGAGAAGGCCGGATAACACCTCCTTCTCCGATCCCAAAAGCTTCACCGACACCGGTTGCAGCACCGCGAAACGTTCGTCCCGGCGACGATCTGATTTCGCTTGCGCGGTACCAAATCCAAATCTCTTCAGAACGGAAAACACACCGGCCATTCTTGCCACCTCAACTGGCGAAGGTTCGTGTGCACCGGCGGGCGCGCGAGCCAGGCTCGGACTCGCGACTCTCAGGAGGATTCGCCCGCCGGATCAGATCTTGGACCCGGCACACCGCCAAGCCCGGAAACAGTAAATCCATCGGCCCCTATTCGCCCGGCGATTACAGCGTAAGCCCCTTAACACCGGAAATACGGCCAATTCGGTACGAGATTATACCGGCAATGGGACAGCACCCCCCGAAGTTGTAGTCCGGGACGGACTTTCGAGCGGGAAAACGGAAGATTTTTCCTCATGGGCCGTCGTCAGATGCGCCGAATTGCACGAATTACAGCGCTTCGAGCATCGGCAGCGTCAACAAACGCCGCTCCACGTGGGATTCGATTTCGCGCGCCAGGGACCGGCGAAGATCCGCCGCCGTTTTCTTGCTCCATTCGCGTTCGGAAAGGGCGCGGATCGGGGAAACGAACATCTCCTCGGCGATCTCCACCGATTCCTGCCGCAACCGCAATTCCGGCAAAAAGCCGGAAAGCCGCACGCCCCACAAGGTGAAATAGGTGATGGCCCGCCAGTGATTGCCGCCGGCGCGCAGGTCCTCGAGAACGGCGATCAGGAGCCGGAAAAAGCGTTCATTCGCTTCCGCGGGCGGCAGCAAATGTTCGGCGATTTCGGCGATATGATCGAGCGCGAGGGAAACGTCGTAGCTCGATTGCAGGGCAAACACCGATTGCACCAGTTCACAAGAGGAAAGACTGACCAGTTCCCGCGTTTCCTTCTGGTAATAAGCCATGCGCACCTGGCTGAGCCGTTCCAGGCCGGAGCCGAAGGCGCTTTTGGGCTTGCGAGCCCGCCGGGCCACCCCGCGCAGCTTGCCCGCCTCGCGGGTGAAAAAGCTGACAATCAGATCCGACTCCTGAAAGGGGTAGGTGCGGAGAACGAAGGCTTCGCTAACGCGGCCAGGCATCGGGTCAGACAAAGCGGCCGCGCGCGGCCGCCGACAGCTTCCCGTTGAACAACTGCAGCGGCAGGTGCAGCCGCCGGCCCCAGGCGTCCTCGTCGTGCTCTTCCAGGGGAAACGAGAAGTGCAGGAAGTGTTCGCCGTAGGTGTAGCCCCGCTGGCTGAGCGCGAGCGCCATGGCCAGCGTCACCTCGTAGTTGTCGCCCGGCCACCCGCTGTCCAGGTAGAAGCGGACGTCGCGGTGGGGCTCGCTCAACACGCGGTCGATCAGGTCGTCGCGATGCGAGAACGTGCTCGACAGGCAGGCCGCGAAACCGAAGATCTCGGGGTACTGCCAGGCCATGTAAAAGGAAACGACGCCGCCCAGCGACGATCCCATCACGCCGGTTTCACTCGCCGTGGTGAACACCCGAGCCTGCTCATTCACCCGCGGAATGATCTCCTGTACCACGGAGCTGGCGAACGCCTCGTATCCAGGCTTGGTGTAATCCAGCAGCCGGTCATGCGAGTAGATGCCCACCACCACGCAGCGATCGCCCGCGCTCATCAGGTCCAGGATGTGCAGCGCCTCGTCCACCTTCCATTCCCTGCCCAGAAACGCCTCTTCCGGGAAGAACAGATTCTTGCCGTCCTGCATGTACATCACCGGGTAACGGCGCAGCGTATTTTCGTGATATCCGGCGGGCAGGTAGACACGGACCATCTGCTTGCGGCCCAGGATCGCGGAATCCACCTCCAGCACCGGCGTGAAGGTGCCCGCGGCCGAACTGTCGAACTGCGGAAACACCTGCCGCGTACCCTTGGTGGTCATCAGCGCCAGGCCGTTGGGACCGGTGGCCCAGCGCGAGCCGTTGCGGGTCACCAGGCACGGCTTGAAATAAAGGAATGGCTTTTTCGCCTGGAGGCGAAAGGTGAACACCGTGCCATCCGCGGAAACGCGGCAAGGCTCCAGGTCCGATTCCCAGTCCAGCTCGGTGCGCAACACCACCTTGCCTTCCTGAACGGGATAGACCACGTCCAATTCCCGCGTCAGGAGGCTTTCGGTGCGATACAATTCCGGCATCAGTTGAGAGTATACTGCGCGCCCTGGGAGACGCATGACTCCGAAGACCGATTGCCTTCCGTTTACCGCCTACACCGGCGCCGCCGCGCGGTCCCGCGAGTTGTATGAACGGGCTCGCAAGGTGATGCCCGGCGGCAACACCCGGCACTCCATCGCGCTCCATCCCTATCCGGTGTACGCCGCCTCCGGCGCGGGCTGCCGCGTCACGGATGTCGAGGGCGAGGAGCGGGTCGATTTCCTGAACAACTTCACCTCGCTGATCCTGGGACATGCCCATCCCGAAGTAACGCGCGCGGTGCAACAGAGGGTGGCCCTGGGAACCGCCTTCACCATGCCCACCGAGATCGATGTCGCGCTAGCGGAGCTGCTGTGCGAGCGTGTCCCGTACGTGGAGCAGATCCGCTTCTGCAACTCCGGCAGCGAAGCGGTGATGCTGGCGATCAAGGCGGCCCGCGCCTTCACCGGCAGGCACAAGATCGCGAAGTTCGAAGGCGCCTATCACGGCATTTACGATTACGCGGAGGTGAGCGAGGGTCCCACCGAGGGGAACTGGGGCGATCCCGCCGACCCGGAGCGGATCCTGGAACCGGGATCGCCGCCGAGCCAGGCCGACGACGTAGTGCTGCTGCGCTGGAATCATTTCGAGCAATGCCGCGCGCAAATCGAACGGCATCGCGAGCAGTTGGGGGCGGTGATCGTGGATCCGGTGTGCGCGGGCATCGGGTTGATTCCGCCGCTGCCCGGATTTTTCGAGATGCTGCGCGAGGAAACTGACAAGGCCGGCATTCTTTTGATCTCCGATGAGGTGCTGAGTTTCCGCGTGGCTTATGATGGCGCGCTGACGGCCTTCGGAGTCGCCCCGGACCTGGTGAGCCTGGGCAAGATTATCGGCGGCGGCTTCCCTACCGGGGCGGTCGCGGGCTCACGCCGGGTGATGTCGGTGTTCGATCATACCGGCGAATGCCGCGTGCATCATGGCGGGACGTTCAACGCCAATCCGGTCACCACGACCGCGGGGCTGGAGACCATGCGGCGGATGACTCGGGAGGCGTATCAGCGTTTGAATACGCTCGGCGACCTGATCCGGGAGCGGCTGACGCGCATGCTGGCCGATGCGGGAAGCGGAGGTCAGGTCTGCGGGCGGGGGTCGCTGTTCCTGGCGCACCTGAACACCGAGCCGCTGGTCGATTACCGTTCGCTGCGCGGCTATTCGCGAACCCAGCCGGCGTATCTGGATCTGTGCCACGAGATGCTGCGGCGCGGCGTCATGACTTCGCCGCGGGGGCTGTTCGGATGCCTGTCCACGCCGATGGAGGAAGCGGAAATCGATGCGTTTGTTGAAGCGGCCCGCGAATCACTGATCGCCGTGCGCGGCCATTGAGTTCGGCGCTTCGATGGAGCGGAGCTTCACCTTGGGCGCGGCTTCGCTGGAAAACACCACCAGCCGCAACCACAGGCGGATCAACTGTTGCAGCGTGTTCAACAGGCTGCGGACGCGGAAGAACTGCGACCGCCCGTGCAGCCGGGGGTAGTGCCGCACGCCGACCTCGCGGATGCGGCAGCCGGTCAGCTCGATGCCGCGCACCAGTTCCACGCAGATGGTGCCGCTGGTGGAGGTGAGCTTCAGGGCTTCCAGAACCTCGCGGCGGATGAGGCGGAAGTCGCAGTCGATGTCGCGGAGCTTGACGCGGAACAGGAAGCGCGCGAAGCGGTTATAGGTGTTGCCGATCCAGATGCGATGCCGCGGATCGTTGCGCTCCAGCTTGTAGCCGTTCACCAGCGCGACATCGGGCGCCATCAGTTGCAGCAGGTTGGGCAACTCGCCGACATCGTACTGCCCGTCGCCGTCAGTGTAGAACACCAGGTCCTTTTGCGCGGCGGCGAACCCGCTGCGCAGCGCCGCCCCGTAGCCCCGGTTTTCCGGGTGCGTGATCACCCGCAGCCGGGATCCGAACTCCTGCTGCAGGCGCGCCAGCACGGCGGCGGTGTCGTCGAAGCTGCCGTCATTGATGACGATGACCTCGAAGTCGCTGGCGCAGGTGTTGAGGACGGAAAAGGTTCGCGCGATCAGCTTGGGGAGCGACGGCGCGTCGTTGTAAGCCGGGAAGAAGACCGAGATCGGCTCGTTCAAACCGCTCTTACTGTAGCACAAGGGGTTTGCGGGGGGCAGTCCTGGAACCATGTGACCAGGTAATGGAGGCAAACCCCGGCCCGCGCACCGGGGGAACCCCCTAGAGCGCCTAAGGCGAACTCCCGTTCTCCTGGCGATTATCCCCTAGTCCCGTCAAATTCTTGAAAAACAAAGCGGTTTCGCGGATAGAATTCGGGTACATCCTTGTTCAGGACTCGCTGTTCCGAGCCGATAGATGGATTTCGGGCCTATGGATTGTAAGTACTGCGGAAAGCCGGTTGGACTCCTGCGAAAGCTGGGTAAGCACTCCTTCTGCAGCGATGCGCATCAGCAGAAGTGGATGCAGGAGCACGAAGCTTTGGCGTTGAGCCGGCTGCAGGAATCGTGGGCGGCGGCCAAGGCGGGTCCGGCGCCATCGCTTGCGGCGGGATCGGCGCCCGCGCCTGCGCCCGCGCCTGCCGCGGATCCGGCGCCGGCGGTGGCGGCTGTAGCTGTCGTCAAGGAACCCGAGCCGGTGGAAGTGCGTGGCTTCTTGAGCGAGGCGGCGGTGGCCGCGCGGGCTCCCAAGGCGGTGGCGGGGCTGGCGCCCGGCGATCCCTTGCGGGACGAGAGCGGGCAGGAGCCGGTTCGCCCGGTACTGCGCGCCGGCACCCTTTGGAATCCCGAGGAAGCAGCAGTGCAAGCGCCCGCCGATCCGCCGGTGGCCGGCGCGGTTGCGCTGGCAATTGGAGACGGCGCGGCGGGGCAGTTGGGGACGCCAGCCGTTGCCGTGGAACCGTTGTCGCCGCGGGATTCGGGGGCGGAATTGCCGGCCAGTGACGTTGCTCTCGATACGCTACCGGAGCTCGAAGGGGTGCCGGTGGAGACGGTCGCGCCGCGGATCGCCGCCTACGCCGCCTCGCAGTCCGAACCGGAACCGGTTGCGTTTGCCTCGGAATCGCATGTTCCGGAGGCGCGGAGCGAGCCGGCGGTGCAACCGTTGCCGGTGGCGGGCGGGCTGCCGTACACGCCGGAGTTCGCGGGATCGCCGTGCGTGGCGGTTACGTTCGCCGAAGCGGTGGAGTTTGCGGTCGCGGTGGCGATTCCCGGGCGCGGGATCGCGGGAGGTTCGCTGCCGCCAGTCGCCGACGATGCGGCGGCGCCGGGCTTCGTGGCGATTGCGTTGGAAGCGTCCTGGAGCGGCTTGGTGGCGCAGGAGCCGGAGCAGGAGCAGGCGCAGGAGCGGGAAGAACCGGTCCCACCGGAAGCCGGGCTGGCGAAGATCCGCTTTAGGGTGGAAGTTTTCGACGGCGGCCTGCGGGTAAGCGGCGGAGAACTGCCGCAGGAGTTCCAGCCGCGGGCGCAATTCGGATTGCGGCTGCGGCCCACGCCGGCGCCGGTGCTGTCGTTTCGCGCGCGAGTGGCGCCGGTGCCGCTGCAGTTCCGCCTTCCGGCCGCGACCGCCGGCTCACCGGACCTGAAGCCGCGGCGCATCCGGCTGGGGAACGGGGAGAACTAAGATCATGGCGCGATTCCATCTGCAGCGAACCGTCGAAGCGCCTGCCGCCCCGGCGGCTCCGTCCCCGGCGGACCCGCGCACGGCGATCGAGCAGTTGCGGCAGGCGGGCGGCGACGCGAGCAAGCCGGAAACGTACCTGACCATCGCCCGGCTGCAGATGGAATTGCAGTCCTTCGAGGAAGCGATCGAGAGCCTGACGCGCTGCCTGGAACTGGACGCGTCCAATTGGACGGCGCGCCTGAACCTGGCGAAGTGTTATGAAAAGCTGAACCGCTGGCAGAGCGCCGCGGCGGAGTTCCGGGCGGCCTTGGAACTCGATCCGGATCGCGCGGAAGCGCAGGTCGGGCTGGGCATTTGCCTGCTGCACCTGAACAAGCCGGCCGAGGCGATGCGCTCCTTCGAGATCGCGCTGGAGCGCAATCCCAAGGATCAGGCGGCGATGACCGGCCGGCATGCGGCGGAGATGCTGCTGGCGAGGCTGCAGCAATCGGGCAAGCGGTTTGGCAAGATCCGGCCGGACGCGGCGGCGCCGGTGGTGGAGGAAGCTCCGGACCTGCGGCCCAGCCTGCTGGCGCTGATCGAGAAGACGATCGAGACCGGAGATTTGGAAGGCGCGTCGCGTTATTCCGAGGAATTGCTGCGGGCTGGGACGCCGGATTTCGCGGCGTGGATGAGCGCGGGCTGGGCGCGGCATGCTTCCGAGGATTATTCGGGCGCGCGCGAGGCCTACCGGCAGGCGGCGGCGCTGCGGCCGGAAAGCGCCGACGCGTGGTTGAACGCAGGCATCGCCTCGCAGCAGTTGGGGGATGTGCGGGCCGCGCGCGAAGCCCTGGAAGCGGCTTTGCAGGCGGAGCCCGGCTGCCGGCAGGCGGCCTGGAATCTGGCGTTGCTGCAGGAACAGGCGGGCGATCTGCGCGAGGCCGAGCGCCTGTACGAGATGCTGTCGGCTGGCGAGCCCGCCGCCGAACCGGCATTCCGGCTGGGCGTGCTGCGTATGGAGCGGGGCGAGTTCGCGGCCGCGGCGGCGGCTTTTGAAGCGGCCATCGCCGGGCGCGCCGGCTGGCCGGAAGCTTCGCTGCACCTGGCGGTGACGAACTGGAAGCTGGGCCGCAGCGATGCGGCGCGCAACGCGTTCGCGGCGGTGCTGGAAGGCGAACCCGAGAATGTCGAGGCCCTGTTCGGGCTGGCGGTCCTGGCCCTGGATGGGGAGGACGCGGCGCGGGCGATGGAGCTGCTGCGGCGGATGATCGAACTGGGCGAGAAGCAGCCGGCGCTGGCCTTCAACATCGCCATGTTGCTGGAGAAGCGCGGCGCGCCGGCCGCGGATCTGGCGTGGCTGTACGGGCATGCGGTGGAAGCCGACGCGGAGTTCGCCGATGCCTGGCTGAATCTGGGCAACGTGTTGGAGGCGCTGGGCGAGCGGGATCGGGCGGTGGCGTGCTGGCGGAAGGCGATGGAACAGAAGCCGGAGCTGGCGCGGGGCTACTTCGGCTGAGCCCTGGCCACGGGGGTAACGACACCGGACTAACCTGAGTCACGAACCTCCGCCCTTCCTCCGATAAGTCCCCCAAGGGAACAATGGGAATCACACCCTTATCCTTCACCGGCATCAGCTCGTTTTCCGAGGATTTGCGCACGATTTTGGAGCGCACGGTGCGGATTGCGTCGTTGCCGTTGCAGGCGCTGCAGAACGAGACGGCGGATGTGCTGACGCGGCGGACGCAGTTGGGCAGCCTGAATGTGGCGGCGGCGGCGTTTCAGAGCAGTTTTGAGGAGCTGGTGCGGGTGGCGGAGAACAAGGCGCTGGCGGCGGCGAGTTCGAACGCGGAGGCGGTGACGGCGGCGAACTCGGGGGCGACGGCGGCCGCGGCGTACACGTTGAACGAGATCACGTCGCTGGCGGCGGCGGCGAGCGAGACATCGCTGGCGGGCTACGACAGCGGCGCGGCGGTGTCGGCGACGGGCACGGTGCGGCTTACGGTGGGGGCGCAGACGTATGACCTCGCGCTCGCGCCGGAGGAGAACAACATCGGCGGCTTGCGGGACGCGATCAACGGCCTGAACGCGGGGGTCACGGCGAACATCCTGACCACCGGCGCCCCTGCGAACGGCAACTTCCTGGTGGTGACCGCGTCGAACCTGGGGGCGACCACGCTGGCGCTGCGCGACGATCCTGGGGGAGCGAACACCGATCTGCTGAGCGCAAGCAACCAGGGAGCCGACGCCGTGTTCCAGTTGAACGGCGTGCCGGTGACGCGCAAATCGAACACGGTGAACGATCTGATTGGGGGGCTGACGTTCACGCTGAAACAGACTTCCGCGACGCCGATCGAGCTGTCGCTCGCCACCACGCGCTCCGAGCTGAGCGGCGCGCTGAGCGACCTGGTAAGCAAGTACAACGCGCTGACCAGCGAGATCGACCGGCAGGTGGGCGAAAACGCGGGGCTGCTGGGCGGGGATCTGGTGGTCCGCGATCTGCAGGACAGCCTGCGGCAGGTGACCTCGTACTCGGCGGCCTCGGGCAGCATCAAGGGTCTCGCCAGCCTGGGCATTGAATTCGACAAAACCGGCGTGGCGACCTTCGAATCCGCCACCTTCCAGGCTCTATCCGATTCGCAGATCAACGAAGCTTTCGATTTCGTGGGCTCCGCCACTACCGGGCTGGGCGCGCTCGCGGCGCGTTTCCAGCAAGCCACCGATCCGGTGACCGGCAGCATCAAGATCCAGCAGGACGACTACGACCGCACCGACCGCCGCCTGCAGGAACAGATCGGGGTCCTGAACGTTCGTGTCGCCGATCTGCAGGCCAGCGTCGCGCGCCGGCTGCAAACCTACGACGCGCTTCTCGGCCAACTGGAATCGCAGCAACGCATTCTGGACGCCAGCATCCAAAGCGTCAACTTCAGCCTGTTCGGGAAGCAGCAGGGATAAGAATGCTGGCCTGGCAGACTGCGATCGAAACACTGGAGGCCGCCAACCGCCGCCTGGAAGCGACAGCGCTGGACGATTCGGCCGAGCTGGGACGCGCCGTCGAACAGCGCCAGCGCGCCCTGTGGCTGCTCGACAGTTGCGCCGGACAATGCCCGCCGGCAATGCTCACCCGCCTCCAGGAAGTCCACCGGCAGGGCGAACTCGCCGTGGCCCGCATCCGCGACCAGCGCAACCGCGTGATCGCCGAAATCGGCACGCTGAGCCAGATCCGGCGCGGCCTGGAAACTCAGATCGGCCCGCGGGCGTCGTTTCTGGATTGCAGCGGCTGATACACCACCGCATTCCCTGGCGGAAGGCTCCCGCCACGCAGTTTTTTGGAGGTAACCCTGGCTGCGCACCACGGTATCAGGGAAATGCCCTCTCTCCTATTCTCGGCGGCGCTGCTGCTGGCACAGGCACCCGCCCATCCCGAGTACTGGCGGCAGGTGGCGAAGGCACCCCTGGTGGAACCCGTGCCAACCCGCCCCGGCTTCTATCGGGTTACGTTCGTCTACCGCGCGCCGGAAACAGCACGGGTGCGGCTTGATTCCGGCGCCGTGGCCGCTTTGGGCAACGGGCTAGGCAGGAAGCTGGACGAACTGGGCGAGCTGAAGCCGGTTCCGGGAGCGGGTGTCCATACGCTGAGCATGGAGCTGCCGGCAGATCTGCGCATCGGCTACCGCTTTGAGGTTGCGGGGGTACGCGAGGCGGTGCTTGATCCGTTGAATCCGAACGCGTACCTGAAGGGCACTCGTTTCGCGGAATCGCTGCTGGAGTTGCCGGAGGCGCCCTCGCAACCGTGGCGCGATCGGAAACCGGCCGGCCGTTGGGAGAAACACGAGGTGCCGAGCCCGGCGCTCGGCCGGCCTCAGGCAGTGTGGGTCTACACGCCCGCCGGATACGCGGCAACGCGCGACCGCCATGCGGTGGTGGTCGCGATGGACAGCGTCGCTTTCGGGCAGGTGCTCCCCACCGACCGCGTGTTGGACCTGCTCATCGAGCAGGGCCGGATCAAGCCGGCGATCCTGGTGGCGACGCCGGATCTCGCGGCTGCGCGCGAGCAGGAAACGTACGATCCAGCGGTCCAATTCCTGGCCGGGGAGTTGATGCCGTGGGTCCGTTCGAAATACCGGGTATCGGCCCGGCCCGAGGACGTTGTCGTAGCCGGGATCAGCCGCCGAGGCATGGTGGCGGCTTACGTTGCCTTCCGTCGCCCGGAGGCATTTGGCGGTGTCTTCGCGCTGTCGGGCGCTTTCTACTGGAAACCGCCAGGCTCGCCGGAGTTCGAGTGGCTCGCATCGCTGGCGGCAACGGAACCGCGAAAGAACGTGCGTTTCTATCTGACCGCGGGAACCTTGGAGACAATCCTCACGCCCACGAACGCGGGGCACTA
>CAYOQB010000143.1:0-13116 GCA_964406035.1 uncultured Solibacteraceae bacterium
CAGCGGCTGGCCTTTGTCAAGCCCCTAATTTACACTCAGGATTTTACGCGACCGATAACTTTTTTCATGATCATGTTTTGAATGCGAGCTTGCATGGCCTTTAGCGGCGGCTTGGCGTCGAAGCACTCGCGGCGCGTTCCGTCCTTCTTCTTGACCATGACTGGACGGTATAGCGCATCGGCGGCGTTTTCCACATGTGTCAGCTCCTCTAACGAGCAGCGCAACATGCGCGCCAAGGACTCACGACTGCTGATTGGCGGGAGTGGGTAGTGTGGGCCGTTAGGCGCGTCGCTTTGCATTGAGAAGCTTGAAGGCTATTCCCGCAAGTTTGTCCCGAACGTCTTCGGGAACACCCTTAAGATCGTTTGGCTCTGCCGCGAGAAACGTAAGTAAGCTCATTGGAATGCCCAGGGCGGTCGCGATTTTCTCCGCCACTGAGATCGGCAGGTCTCGATCGCCCTTCTCGATCAACGAGATGTAGGAAGGCGACAGCTTAACTTTCTGTGCCAGAGCGTCCTGCGACATGCCTTGATTCGTCCTGCACAGTCTGATCGCCCTGCCTAATGTTTCTCTGTTCATTCAGGAGTCCAAATGTGGAACTGTAGTCTGTTGCATCACCCACGATAGAGCTTGAGCAACTCTGCTGCAGCCAACGCCACCTCACAAAATCGACCTGCAAGTTGCAGGCCGTCGTCGATGAGTGACGCGACTGACGCTTCATCGCCCGCTATCGATTCGATCCGCTCTAAGCGCCTCACGACGCTGTCGAACAGCACAATAACGCCGGGATCCAGGTTGTTAGGCAACCGTGCTCGAACATCGTGCATGTCTTGGGCACAGCTTCTGATTATGGTGATTATTGTCTCCATAACAACGAACGCCTCCTTTGGCGTCCCGCTGTCAAACGCAACAGAGGAGGAAAACGGCACAACCCGAACCCCACAGACTACGTCCAAAAGCGCGAAGCGCACCCGCTGCTACGGATACAAGCAAGCAACTGGTTTGTCTTTCCGACCTGCAGCGTTATCGCAGAGCAAGCCGACGTTGTGCCTTGCCTGGACTTTTCTGCTGCCGCCGAGAGGTCCCATTACTGGAACCGACCCCGTGAAGACAGCCGGGGTCGTGGTGAACGCCTCTGTTACTCAACAACAACCACTTTTAGTTTTCAAAGAGCCTGTAGGCGATTCGCCTACCCAAAAACAGAGTACACCAGGAATGTTTTCTTGTCAAGAAACTTCACTGATAGTCAACGCCACGCTTGAGGACGGCCTCCGTGTTCGTTGCGCCGACGCTCCACCGGCATGCTTCGGTCTGTCAGCCTGTGATACATTCGCCCGACATGGCGACCGTTATCCCTCGTTCCTTGCTGCTGCTTCCCGCCATTGCCGCCGCCGCGGTCGCGCAAACCGTGCCCAACATCAAGGACGCCGTTTCCTGCCCCAACACCCCTGACGGGAGCCAGCCCTATCGAGTCAGCACCAATACCGCGGGCGACCTTCGCCGTGTCGTCATCAATGCCCCCGATGCGGTGTGCAACGACGGAACGCCTCCGTACATTTACGTGCGCGCTGCGCGTCCGGGCGCGATGGAGCCGGACGGTCCGGCGGCCAACCGCTGGCTCATCCACTTCAACGGAGGCAGCCACTGCTCCGACTTCGAGGAGTGCGCCACCCGCTGGTGCGGCATCGGCCAGTGGGAAGGAACGCTGATGACCACGCGCTTTGAGGGTCCCACGCGCCGTCTGGACGGTCTTCTCGGGCGCAACCCGCTCAACCGGGTAAGCGAGCGCAATGTGGTGCAGATCAAGTACTGCAGCTCCGATCAATACCAGGGACGCCGGTCGAATGCGGTCCTGCGCAGCGCAACCGATCCTGCGCGAGCCTTCAGCCTCCACTTCCGTGGCGCGACCATCGTGGACGCGGTGATCGCGGCGCTGGAGCAGGGAGTGGAGGGGCTTCCCCGCCTGACGGACGCGACCGATGTCCTGCTCAGTGGCGATTCAGCGGGCAGCGCGGGGGCGAAAACGCAACTGGACCGCATCGCTGCCCGCCTGCGGGGTCGCAATCCCAACGTTCGCGTGCGCGGACAGTTTGAAGCGGGCTTCGGCCTGGATCTGAATGGTAAGCAGGGCGCGCCCGCCGGGGATCCCAGAGATCCGCTCTACGCGTCGAAGACCGAGCAGTACAACCGGGTCCAGCGTGATTTGTACAACGCGCAATTGGATGATTCCTGCCTGGCGGCGCACCCCGGCAGCCCGTATCTGTGCTCCGACACGGGTTATCTGACGCTGAACCACCTCACCACGCCGTTCTTCCAGATCAGCGATATTCAAGACCCGCTGGCGTTGAACGGCTTTTTGGATTCCGGCTTGACGGGTACACCCGCCTCGTTCGCGCAGGCTTCCCACGATCAGCACACCGCCCTCACCAACATCCGCAATACCGCCGTGGAGCGCAGCGCCATCAGCGCGGCTCCGGGCGTAGTGGCCCGCAACTGCGAGGTCCATGTGACCTACGGCAACGACGATGGTTTTCTCGGGCGGAGGATTCGCAGCGGTCCCAACGCGATCGCCTACAGCTACCACGACCTGCTCTGGAACTGGCTGCACGGGATTTCGCCGGGAACCTTGCTGGCGCCGCGCCCCGCCGATACGCCCGTGAATCCCCCGGCCGATTCGATCTGCGGGGCGAGGGCCCCCAACGCTCCTGCTTCGGGGACGGTGGCAACGGGGTCCAGCGCCAGCTACGCATTCGGCAGCCCGGTTGCGCCCTCTTCCATCGTCGCCACCTTCGGTGAGAACCTCACGCAGAGCACGGTTACGGCGACCTCATCGCCATGGCCCACGACGCTGGGAGGCTTGCAGGTAAGCGTGACGGATGCTCGAGGCACGTCGCGTTTCGCGCCGCTTTATTATGTGTCGCCGACGCAATTGCTGTACCTGATCCCAGCCGGAACCGCACCGGGGTCAGCGCAGATTGCGATCGGCTCGCAGCGCTCCACCGTCGAGGTCGCCGAGACCGCGCCGGGCATTTACAGCGCAAGTCAGACCGGCAAAGGGGTGGCTGCCGCCACCTACATCCGGGTAAACGCGCGCGGAGAGCGCACGGAAGGC
This sequence comes from uncultured Solibacteraceae bacterium, assembly GCA_964406035.1. GTDB lineage: Bacteria > Acidobacteriota > Terriglobia > Bryobacterales > Bryobacteraceae > JAIEPW01. The sequence continues at coordinate 3,113 of CAYOQB010000143.1, forward strand.
TATCTTTTCGACCCAAACACCAGGCAGGCAACCGCAATTGCGGTTGCCCCCGGCGACCAGATTTACCTGCTTCTCTACGGCACCGGCATGCGGAACGGTCCCGCCACCGCAACCGTCGGCGATGTCGCCGTGCCCGTCTCCGGTCCAGTCGCACAGGGGCAATACGAGGGTCTGGATCAGATCAACCTGGGCCCGCTTCCCCTGCGCGTCGGTCTCGGCCGCAGGGAAATCGTGATCCGGCAAGGGGAGGCAATCTCCAACATCACCAACGTCACTTTCCGAACGCAGTGAAGGTGCTTGCCTAGCCGCCGGCGATCGCGCCCACCACCAGAAATGGCTCCTTGCCCGATACCACGTCCTCGGCCAGCGGCGTTTCCGTCGGCTCGTGCGACAGATCCTCTCCGCAGGCGAAGAAGCGCACGAAGGGCCTCCGCGCCAGCGTCTGGTGATCGCGAATCGTGCCGCGGAGCGGGGGGTACTGCTCCTCCAGGGCGGTCAGCAGCGAACCGATGGTCGCCGGAGGCGGAACCGCGATCTCCACCTCCGCGGGCGATCCCGCGAGCGTCCGCAGGTGATGCGGCAGGATGACCCGAATCACGGAAGCGTCTGCACCTCGACGGACAACACCGGCGGCAGATCGCGCACGATCGCCTTCCAGTTGTCGCCGCCGTCGGCGGAGGCGTACACCTGGCCGCCCGTGGTTCCGAAGTAAATCCCGCAGGAATCGAGCTTATCCACGGCCATGGCGTCGCGCAGGACATTGACGTAGCAATCCTGTTGTGGGAGCCCCTTGTCCAGAGCTTCCCATTCGTTGCCGCCGCCGCGGCTGCGATAAACGCGCAGCCTGCCGTCGGGCGGATAGTGCTCGGAATCGCTCTTGATCGGCACGACGTAAACGGTCTCCGGCTCGTGAGCGTGAACGTCGATAACGAAGCCGAAGTCCGTGGGCAGATTGCCGCTCACCTCGCGCCAGTTCTCGCCCGCATCATCGCTGCGCATCACGTCCCAGTGCTTCTGCATGAAGAGCACGTCCGGACGGGAGGGATGCATCGCCATGTGATGCACACAGTGGCCGACTTCCGCGTTGGGATCCGGGATGTATTCCGAACGGAGGCCGCGGTTGATCGGCTTCCAGGTGGCGCCCGCGTCATCGGAGCGGAACGCACCCGCCGCGGAGATCGCAATGTAGATGCGCCCGCGGTTCACGGGATCCAGCAAAATCGTGTGCAGGCACATGCCCCCCGCGCCGGGCTGCCAGTTCGGTCCGGAACCGTGGCGGCGCAGTCCAGGAAGCTCGGTCCAGGTCTGGCCCGCATCGGAGGAGCGGAAGATCGCCGCGTCCTCCACGCCGGCGTACACTGTGTCGGGATCATCCAGCGAAGGCTCGAAATGCCAGGCTCGTTTGAATTCCCACGGATGGGGAGTGCCGTCGTACCACTGGTGAGTTCCGGTGTCGCCATCGTAGGCGAACTGGTTCCCCGTCGGCTCCCAGTTCTTGCCGCCGTCGTTGGACCGCTGCACTACCTGGCCGAACCATCCGCTGCTCTGCGAGGCGTAAATGCGGTTGGGGTCCACGGGCGAGCCCTTCATGTGGTAGATCTCCCACCCGCCGAAGAACGGACCGTCAACCTCCCACTTGTCGCGCTTTCCGTCCGCCGTCAAGACGAACGCGCCCTTGCGCGTTCCCACCAGCACTCGAACGTTGCTCATCGCCAAATCCCTCGTGTCGTGCGAATCGGGCGACGCTTCCAGGGTCGCCGTTTCTGATCTCCTCACCATAACATCGGGGGAACTCAGAGAGGGATCGGGATTGTGGCGGCAGCGCGGGTGGACTCAGCGAACCTCCACCTGCGTGACCTCGCCGTTGGCCAGGCGCACGGTTCCCAGCGTCCGGCCGCCCGCCGCGTAGCGGTAGATCTCGGTGAGCTTGCCGTCCTCCACCATCGAGATTTTCGACGCCGGCGTGCCGAGGCGCGTCACGACATCGCTGCGCTTGTTCCCCACCGCGATCTGCGCCAGGGTCTCCGGTGTGGCGCGCACCAGCGGCCGGGGCGGCGGCAGCATGGCAGTGTGGCGATAGTTGTTTTGCACCGATGCCGGCGGCTCCGGCACGCCGGGATCATAGGCGGCCGAATCGCGCGGCGCTTGCTTCACCACCACCGGCGCCGGCTTGGACACCGTCGCCAGCGCGAGCGGCTTGGGCGTCTCCACCGCTGCTTCCTTCTTCACGATCTCCTTGGTGGTTCCCACCTGGATCAGCGACTTCTTAGTCCCGCCCTGCTCGGCGGCTTTCTTGGTGGCTGAATCCAACTTGCTGAAAATGTTCGTGACGGAGGGCTGCAGTTTCTTGGCCGCCGCGGCCCCTGCTGTCGATCCCGCCGCCGAGACTGCGTATTCGGTCATCGCCTGGCCGAACGCCAGTGCTGGAACGAAAGCTCCCACAGCTAGTACCTTGCGCCTGATGGTCATATATCTCACCTAGAATCAATATTATCCGTGTTTCGCTGCGCCCGCCAGACGGAGAGAAGCCTGAGCCGGCTCGGGAATTCACCCGAGCACCACTTGCTCGTGGTGCGCTTTCATGTACAATCAGGCTAAGGAGGTGCGTGCTGATGGCTAGCATTACGTCCGCTCCCGGCCTGACCACCAATGAGGCCCCGTTCATCGAACAGGTCCGCCACGACGGCCAGTTGTACATCCACCAGCCTTACGAGCTTTACTCGGAAGAGAATCACGAGGCTTGGCGGCGGCTCTACAGCAGAATGAAGCCGCGGTGGGAGCGTTACGCCAACGAACACTTCCTGCGGGGGATCGATTCCCTGTGCCTGGAGGCGGAGCGCGTCCCGCGGCTGGAAGACGTCAACCGCTTTCTCGATCCGCTGACCGGGTTCAAGGCCAAAGCGGTCAGCGGCTACGTGCCCTCGTTCCTGTTCTTCGATTGCCTGCGCAACCGCGAATTCCCGACGACGATCACGATCCGGCGCTCCGATCGCCTGGACTACCTGCCGGAGCCCGACATTTTCCACGACATCGCCGGACATGTCCCGATGCACACCGACAAGGCGTTCGCCGACACGCTCGTGCGCTTTGGGGAGTGCGCGCACACCGCCGCCGAGATCGTTTCCGCGATCCCGGATGAGCCGGAGCGTCTGGTGCGGCTCACCAGCATTATGAAGGCCATGGCGCGCTTCTTCTGGTTTACTGTCGAGTTCGGCTTGATGCGGTCAGGGGGAGGCGGCCTGAAGGTTTATGGCAGCGGCCTGCTGTCCAGCTACGGCGAAATCGAGCACGCCATCGAGTCGCCGGAAGTCCAGCGCTATCCAATCCAACTGGAGTGGGTCGTGAACCAGGCTTTCGAGATCGATCATTACCAGCCGCTGCTGTTCATCGTGGACAGCTTTGACCACCTGTTCTACCTGGTGGGACGGCTCGAGGACATGATGAAGAAGGGCAAGCTGAACAACGTCGCGCCGTGCGAGCCCGCGGTGAACGAAACCGACCTTCGCAGCTTTCTGCGGGCCGCCGGCTGATTCTCGCGAGAAGCGTCAGGATGCCCGAGCATCGGTGGCGGGGATGAAGGGCTGCGGCCGGTGCTGGATTGGCTCCGGCGCGATTTCGTCCGCGGGCCAGAAGTCCGGCGCGTTGCGAGCCTTGCGGCCCGCCCGCTGATAGTCGCGAAGGCAGCGATGCATCAGTTCGGCCACGATCGGCAGCGCCTGTTGTCGCGCCATGCCCGCCCGCCGCAAGTGAACCACTGCCGCGTCCAGCAGTGGAAGCAGCCCTTGCGACGACATCCAAATTCCGGCGCGGTACAGATCCTTGTGCGCGGCGTCGATCTGAATCAGCCGGGTGCGAGCCTCCCCCAGCAGCCGCGCCACCTCGCGCACCGCGTCCCGATCCCCTTCCACTACGTAGCGCTCTTCCCGCAGATCGCCGACGGTGTCGAGTGACGCCACCTGCGCTCCCAATCGTCCCAGCCGCTGCAGGGTGCGGCTGTCGCGAGAGCGGCAGCATAAAATGATGGTTCGTCCGGCCCATTCAAGGCCGCTGCCGGCAAGCTCGCCGACGGTGCGGTCGAGAATCCGTTCCGGTACCGCGAGGAAAATGATCTTCGAGTGATCCAGGTCGCGGTACTCGCGAACCGCGAAACCGGATCGCAACGTGTTTGCGAGCCGGCTCGCCACCCGAAACGAGGGCGCCTTCACAGGGCCAAGCTGCTCCCGGAGCTTGGGGATTCGCGCCAGACACGACCGGCTGACGCTACCCGCCCCCACCAGTGCCACTGATGGGGCTTTCTTCATATATTGTCCTGGCGCGGAGAGCCTTGATTCTATCCCGGAATTGAGCCGCTTTCTCAAACTCAAACTTTCGGGCCGCTTCGCGCATCCGATCCTCCAGCTCGCCCAATAACTGGTCGCGCTGTTCCGTGGTCAGATCCTCGGTTTCGTCCTCGGTCTCCAGCGGGACGGTTACGTAATCCGCCTCCGCGATCGCCACCAGAGTCATATCCAGCGGTTTGATGATCGACTGCGGAGTAATGCCGTGCTCCACATTGTAATCCTGCTGGATCTGCCTGCGGCGGCCGGTCTCGTTCAACGCCCGTTTCATACTTTCCGTCAGCACGTCGGCATACAAAATGGCGCGGCCGTTCAGGTGCCGCGCCGCGCGTCCAATCGTCTGGATCAGCGACCCCGCCGACCGCAGGAACCCCTCCTTGTCCGCATCCAAAATCGCCACCAGGGAGACTTCCGGCAGATCCAAACCCTCCCGCAGCAGGTTCACTCCAATCAGCGCATCGTACACGCCGCGCCGCAGGTCGCGCAGGATCTTCACCCGGTCCAGCGTCGACACCTCGGAATGAAGATAGGCGCACTTCACCCCCACTTCGGCGTAATACTCCGCCAGATCCTCCGACATCCGCTTGGTCAGGGTGGTCACCAAGACCCGCTCGTTCTGCTCCGTTCGCTTGCGGATCTCGTTCAGCAGATCGTCCACCTGTCCCTTGATGGGCCGGATCTCCACTTCCGGATCCACCAGGCCGGTGGGCCGGATGATCTGCTCCGCCACGACGCCGCCCGTCCGGGTCAGCTCATAAGGTCCCGGCGTCGCCGACACGTAAATCACCTGATTCACGCGGTTCTCGAACTCCTCGAAGGTCAGCGGCCGGTTGTCCATCGCGCTCGGCAGGCGGAAGCCGAAGTTGACCAGCGTCTCCTTGCGGGAGCGGTCGCCGTGATACATGCCCTGCAACTGCGGCACGGTCTGATGGCTCTCGTCCAGGAAGATCAGCGCATCGTGCGGCAGGTAATCGAGCAGCGTCGGCGGCGCCTCTCCGGGCAACCGGCCGGAGAAATGCCGTGAGTAGTTCTCGATGCCATGGCAGTAGCCGATCTGCTTGATCATTTCGATGTCAAACATCGTGCGTTGGTAGAGCCGCTGCGCTTCCACCAGCTTGCCGCCCTTCTCCAACTCCTTCTTCCACCAGTCGAGCTCGTTCAGAATGCCGCGGATCGCCTGTTCCCGCGACTGCGGCGTCGACACGTAGTGAGTCTTCGGATAGACCGGCAGCCGCAAATAGGTCTGCTTCACCTGCCCGAGCAGCGGATCCACCTGGCTGAGCGATTCCACTTCGTCGCCCCATAGCTCGATGCGGTAGGCGTTGTCGTCGTAGGTGGGGAACAGCTCAATCACATCGCCGCGCACGCGGAACGTTCCGCGCTTGAAGTCCCCGTCGGAACGTTCGTACAGGATCTCCACCAGTCTTTGCGTGATCTGCTGCCGCGAGATCTTTTGTCCCTTCTCCAGCATCAGCAGCATCCCGTAGTAAGCCTCGGGCGATCCCAGGCCGTAAATGCAGCTCACGCTGGCGACGATCACGCAATCCCGGCGCTCGAACAGGCTCCGCGTGGCCGACAGCCGCAGCTTGTCCAACTCATTGTTGATGGTGGCTTCCTTCTCGATGTACACATCGCCCGAAGGGATGTAGGCTTCCGGCTGATAATAATCGTAGTAGCTGACGAAATACTCCACCGCGTTCTGCGGAAAGAATGTCCGGAACTCGTGATAGAGCTGCGCCGCCAGCGTCTTGTTGTGAGCCAGAATCAGCGACGGCCGCGCCGTCTGCTCGATCACCTTGGCCATGGTGAACGTCTTGCCCGACCCGGTGACGCCCAGCAGCACCTGATGCTGTTCGCCTTCCATGACCCCGCGCGCCAGTTGCTCGATCGCCGGACCCTGGTCCCCCCGGGGCTCGTAACGGATTGCAAGATGAAACCCCATGAACTTCCAGTGTACCCGCCGGAAGTTCGATAATAACCGCGTGACGCTGGAGTTTTATCCCCTGCGCTTCTCCATGGTGGCGCGGGAGCGGGTCCGCTTCCCCGTCGGCAAGGCGGCGAACACGCTTCGCGGCGCCCTGGGCGCAAGCTTTCGCAAGCTGGCCTGCCGTCCAGAGTGCGAATCGGCGCGCCGCTGCCAATTTCGCGTGGAATGCGACTACGCCCGCTTTTTTGAGCCGTTCGCGGCCGGCGAGGGCCCCAGCGGGCTCTCCGACTGGCCCCGCCCCTTTGTCCTGCGGGCCTGGCACCTGGACGGCCAGAGCTTCGAGCGCAATGCGACCTTCGACTTCTCCCTCCACCTGTTCGCGGTTCGCGACCCCGCCGTCCCCCGGCTGGTGGAAGCGATTGCCGCCATGGCCCGCGCCGGGTTCGGGCCGGCGCAGGGCCGCGCCGAAATGGCCAGTGTCACCGGCATGGCGATCCAGACGCTCAGTTTGCTGCCGCGGCGGGAGGCGAGCCGCGTCGCCGTCCGCTTCCTGACTCCAACCGAGCTGAAGTCCGGCGGCGGTCTGGCCTCCACCCCGGAGTTTCCGGTCCTGTTCGCGCGCATCCGCGACCGCCTCAGCATCCTCCGCGCACTCTACGGCGACGGACCGCTGGAAATCGACTTCGCCGCCGAGGCGGAGCGCGCCCGCGACATCCGCCTGGTCCGCTGCGACACCGAGCGCGTGCGGCTGGAACGAAGGTCCAGCCGCACCGGTCTGACGCATTCGCTGGGAGGTTTTACCGGCGAAGCGGAATACGAAGGCGACCTGACTGGATTTCTTCCTTACCTGGAAGCAGCGCAATGGACCGGCGTGGGCCGCCAGACCGTATGGGGCAAGGGCGAGATCGAAGTGCGATGCCTGAATTGATCGAACACGGCGGCGTTCGCGGCACACTGCATCGCGCCTCCGGTTCCTGGTGGCTCGCGCTGGCGCACGGGGCTGGGACGAACTCCAACGCTCCGCTGCTGGTCGCGGTCGCCGAGGCGCTGGAGCAACACGGTATCAGCACCCTGCGAATCGACCTCCCCTTCCGGCAGGCTCGAGCCAAGGGGCCGCCCTTCCCGGCGCAGGCGGCCGCCGATCGCGCCGGAATCCGCGCTGCCATCGCCCATCTGCGATCCCTGGGCGCGGCTAAGGTCGCCATTGGCGGGCATTCTTACGGAGGGCGGCAGGCCTCGATGCTGGCCTCCGAAGATCCCGCAGCCGCATCCGCGCTGCTCCTGATCTCCTATCCCCTGCATCCGCCGGGCCAGCCGGAAAAGCCTCGCACCGCGCATTTCCCGAACCTGCGCACGCCCTCCTTGTTCGTGAGCGGTTCGAAGGACGACTTCGGATCGCCTCAGGAGTTGCAGGCGGCGGTCCGCGCGATTCCGGCTCACACCAGGGTCGAGTTCCTGGAGGGGCAGGCGCACAGCTTGCGGCCCAAGTCCGCGGATCGAATCGCGCTGAGTTTTATCGAATTTCTGGGAACACTATGACACCTTGGATGCTGCTCTTGATCGCCTTTGCCGCGCAGGCCCAGACCTTCGATCATGCCGCCTGGGATCGCGTGCTGAAGGCCGGCGTCAACGCCGTGGGCGAGGTCGATTACGCGAAGCTGAAAGCCAACCCGGCGGATCTCAATCAATACATTCGCGAGTTGGGCGAGGCCTCGCCGGAAAACCGCCCCGCGCTGTTCCCCTCGCGTCAGGCGGAGCTCGCGTATTGGATCAACGCCTACAATGCCTTCATCACGCAAGGCGTGGTGCGCGCCTATCCCACGTCGGGCGTCCTGAAGATCGGTCTGATTCCCTTTCGCTTTTTCATGACCAAGGACTATGTCGCCGGCGGCCGCCGCATGAGCCTGAAGTTCCTGGAAGACGAGATCATCCGCGCCAAGTATAAGGAACCGCGAATCCACTTCGCCATCGTGTGTGCGTCCCTGAGTTGTCCCAAGCTCGCGCCGCGATCCTACACCGCGTCGAACCTGGAACAGATGTTGGACTCACAAACGCGGCAATTCTTGGCCGAGCGCCGCAACCTGGAAATTGCCGGGGACCGGGTCACGGTCAGCAAGCTGTTCGACTGGTATCGAGGCGACTTCCCCCCGCTGCTCGATTTCCTGAAGCGTTACGCGCCGGAGTCCCGCCGCCGGGAACTGGAGGCGATCCGCAACCCGCGCCTCGCGTATCGCGATTACGACTGGTCCATCAACGATCCGGGGTCGCGCGCGCGGGCCAAGTCCGCGGTGGAGCGCGAGCTCGCGTTGCCCTGACCCGCCGGCATCTGCCCTCAGGCTATAGTCGGATCTAGGAGGCGATCCCCGCCATGCTAGTCACCGACCGGCCCCCCGTCCGCGCCCCGCGCGGAGCAGCCCTCCGCTGCAAGGGATGGCATCAGGAAGCCGCTCTGCGGATGCTGATGAACAACCTGGACCCGGAGGTTGCCGAGCGGCCCGGCGATCTCGTGGTCTACGGCGGAACCGGCAAAGCCGCGCGCAACTGGGCTGCCTTTGATGCCATCGTGCGTGCGTTGGAATCGCTGCGTAACGACGAGACGCTCCTGGTGCAGTCGGGGAAGCCGGTGGGCATTTTTCGCACCCATGACGAAGCGCCCCGCGTCCTGATCGCCAATTCCAACCTGGTGGGGCACTGGTCCAACTTCAACGAATTCTCGCGTCTGGAGAAGCTGGGGCTGACCATGTACGGCCAGATGACCGCGGGATCGTGGATCTATATCGGCAGCCAGGGCATCGTACAGGGGACGTTCGAAACGTTCGCCGCCGCGGCCGCACGCCACTTCAGCGGATCGCTGGAGGGCAAGCTGGTGGTGTCCGGCGGGATGGGCGGCATGGGTGGCGCTCAACCGCTGGCCGCGACCATGAACGGAGCCCGATTCCTCGGGATCGACGTCGACGCCGCGCGCATCCGCAAGCGCCTGGAGACCGGGTACTGCGATCGCCTGGCGGAATCGCTGGACGAAGCACTGGCGCTGCTCGACACCCGCGACGCGATCTCCGTCGGCCTGGTGGGCAATTGCGCGGAGGTGCTGCCGGAACTCGCACGGCGCGGCATTGTGCCGGATGTGCTCACCGATCAGACCAGCGCGCATGATCCGCTGAACGGCTACGTTCCGTACGGGTTGACGCTGGAGGAAGCTGCCGCCCTGCGCGCCTCCGATCCAGCGGAATACATGCGACGCTCCTTCGCGGCCATGGGCAGGCACGTTCAGGCGATGTTGGACCTGAAGCGAAAAGGAGCCGTCACCTTCGACTATGGGAACAATCTGCGCACCCAGGCTCTTCAAGCCGGGGTGAAGGATGCCTTCGAGATCCCTGGCTTCGTCCCCGAGTACATCCGGCCGCTGTTCTGCCAGGGCAAGGGTCCGTTCCGCTGGGTGGCGCTTTCCGGCGATCCGGAGGACATCCGGACCACAGACCGGCTCGCGCTGGAGTTGTTCCCGGAGAACGAAATCCTGCACCGGTGGATGAACCTGGCGGCTAAGCGAATTCACTTCCAGGGCCTGCCCGCCCGCATCTGCTGGCTGGGTTACGGGGAACGAGCCGAGTTCGGCTGCGCGATGAATGACCTGGTGCGCGCGGGCAAGCTGAAGGCGCCCATCGTCATCGGCCGCGATCACCTGGACACCGGCTCCGTCGCTTCGCCTTATCGCGAGACGGAGGGCATGCAGGATGGCTCCG
>CAYOQB010000144.1:0-13106 GCA_964406035.1 uncultured Solibacteraceae bacterium
GAGCGCCTGCCTTGTAAGCAGGGGGTCGTCGGTTCAAGTCCGTCCGCCAGCTCCACTTCCAGGTAATCAAGGAACAAGCTGCTCGGTATTCGTCAGCGAGACGTAATCGGGGCGATCCGCCGCCGAGTGATGACGGTAACTGCGCAGGATCTCCCCGTGGAACATCAGAAACACTCCCGGCATCTGGAAGCCGTCCCCGTGCAGGCGCCCCACGCCGTGACCCTCCAGAACTCCGGCATGGAAGCCGCGGAGCCAAACCTTGGGGCCGAATAGCTGACCCACGCTGCCGCGCGTCAGGCCGAATGCGCGGTACAAGTTGCAGTTCGGATCGCTGACCCGAGGCGCGTCCTCCAGGTGATAGCGAGCCAGGAACGGCGCGATCTCCGCGTCCGAACTCATATGGACCAGCGCGATGCGGGTCCCGTTGGCTTCGATATCGCGCCGCCGCGCGCCCAGGTCGGCCACCGCTTCGCGGCAGAACGTGCATCCGATATGCCGCAGGAACACCAGCAGCGTGGGCGCCATCTCGGTGAGCTCCTGCAGGGTGACGCCGTGCTGCGTCCGCGAGTTCAGCGCCAGGCGCTGCACTTCGGGCGAGGCGGAGATCCGCCGCTCCAGGTGGTAGCGGTAGGCGGCATTCAGAATCATCGCGAACGGAATCAGCCAGATCAGGTCGTTGGTGATGTTGATCCACCCGAACGACCACGGCAACGTGCCGGCGGCGGCCGCCTTTACGAAACCCAGTGGACCGAAAACCTTGCCCAGAAATCCAACCAGCACAATCGGCCAGTGCACCAGCGGGTTCGACGCCGCGATCCAGTAGCCCACGCCGTAAACACCGACGATCATGCCGATGCATTGCCAAAGTTCCAGGTAGTTGGCGGGGGCGATACCCGCCCACTCGAATATCATCTTCGGGAAGAACACCGCCCACAGACCGAATCCGATGTTGTAAACCGCTGCCAGACGGAGGGCGGTCTTCATCCATGGGCTCGCTTTTCCGGTATTCATCTCCGATCCTATGATGTAGCTGAGTCAAGCTCGCTGCAAAAAGATGGGAAGAAAGTGCGCTGGTTCATGAACGAAGTTTCACTTTTGCCTCAGCGAACCGCCTTCCAGATCACGAACAGCCCGTCGGGCCGGACATCCTCCCAGTACGAGATCAGGTCGCTGGCTACCTCACGGCAATGGCGCCGAAGCAGAAGCTCCATCTGCTTCCTGCCGAACCATTGCTCCCAATCCGGGGTTTCGAAGCGGCCCCAGTGCTCGCGATTCTTGTCAATGACGGCGATGCGTCCGCCCGGTTTGACGATCCGGCACATCTCGGCGACCGCGGTTTCGATGTCCACGGCGTGTTCCAGGGACTCGGTCGCGTATGCGCCGTCGAAGGCGCCGGTTCGGAACGGAAGGGCGGTAAGGGTGGCGGAGCAGCGGTCGCCGGGCGCGGAGCCCAGCATCGCCTCGGCGATGTCGACGCAAACCAGGCGGACGCCGGGCGAACCTTGCTGGTAAACTCTGGCGAACCGGCCTTTACCGCAGCCCAGGTCGGCGATCAGCCGGCCATCGAGCGGCCCCAGATGCGCGGCGATCTGTTTCACGTGCTCGATCCGCGGATCAATCTCCGCGGGATAGTGCCGTTCGTCGCCGGCCGCGGCTTCGAAAAAGCGCTTCACCTCGGCGGCGCCGGCCGCGCGAGGAGGGCGCATTCCCCCGCCCAACCATCGCCGCAGGATGCTCATGCCCGCGTCAGGAAAATCGGCAAGCCGAGCTTATTCTTGTAATCCGGACGATACCGCTCCCGATTGTAGAGATTCGCGACATCCACCTTGCGCGGCCCCAGTTTGGGATCGGGAATCTCCGACATGGCGTACCGGCCCTCGACAATAGCGGTCATGATGCCGCTTTCGCCCTTCAGCACGGCTTCCAGAGCCATGGTTCCAAAGGTCGCGGCGATCATCTTATCCACGAAGTCCGGGCTGCCGCTGCGCAGGTCATAGGTGAGATCGCTGACCACGGTCTCTTCGCGAGCGTGCATCTCGATCTCCCGCGCCAGCAACTCCGCCACGTTCATCTTCTTGCGATGCCCGTAGGCGTCGGGCTCGCCGTACTCAATCGTGGTGTAGCCCTCCCATTCCGCGCCTTCGCTCAAGACCACGATGGAGTAATTGCTGGGATTGTTCTTCTTGTCGGCCACCAGGATGTTGATCAGCTTGGGCAGGTTGACCTTGTACTCGGGGATCACGCAGCGGGTGTTGGTGACGTAGGCGGCGTACAGCGCCGTGAACCCCGAGTTTCGCCCGAAGAGGCGGAAGATGCCGATCCGCTCGTGGGATCCGACCGTGGTCCGCTGGCGCTGAATGGCGTCCAGCGCCCTGGTGATCGCGGTGGAAAACCCGATGCAGTATTCGGTGTTCCGGACGTCGTTGTCCATGGTCTTGGGGATGGCGATGATCCTCACTCCCTGGCGATGCAGGTGGTCGGCGTAGCTCAGGGTATCGTCGCCGCCAATGGCGATCAGCGAATCCAGCCGGAGTGCCTCAATGTTCTTCAGCACATGCGGCGTCGCGTCCCAGGCAGCCGGTGTGCCGTCCGGATTGGATTTCACCACCGGCAGGTTCCGATCTTCCAGAAAGGCCGGCAAGCGCTTCATTTTCACCGGGTTAGTCCGCGAGCTGTGGAGAAAAGTGCCGCCCGTGCGGTCAATCGTCCTGGTGTTTTCCTTGTTCAGGGGCAGCACGAATTGCGCGCGAGTCTCCGGAACATCCTGATTCAGAAGGGTAAGTCCGTCCCAGCCCCGGCGCAGCCCGATAACCTCGGCGTTATGCTCCGCCGCGCCATAAACCACGCCTTTGATCACGGAGTTGAGGCCCGGAACATCGCCTCCGCCCGTCAAAATTCCAATCCGCCGCACGGCCATGGACTCCATTGTATCGTTCGGTGCTGGAACGAAAGTACTGATCGCGGGTTCTCTTTCGGGTTCGAAGCGGTTCGGCTATCCTATGAGGGTGCCGGCAGATGTCGCTTCGCCACCGGGAACGAAAGTGCCCACTGTCCTCATTACCGATGCGAAGAGGCGTCTCTCCCTGTACCTGGTTTTCGCCTGCACCGTTCTCGGAGCCGGGGCTCAGGTGCTGATGAAAATCGGCGCCTCCAACATGGACCACCCGACGCTGGCTGCCAAGCTGCTCAGCATGATCGCCAACCCACCGCTGCTGGCCGGCTACTGCCTTTATGGCCTGAGCACGGTTTTGCTGGTTCTGGCGCTGCGCCATGGACAGCTCAGCATCCTCTATCCGGTGATCGCGCTGACTTATGTATGGGTCTCCATTCTGTCGGTCGCCATCTTTCACGAGCGGATGACGCCGTTGAAAATCGCCGGGGTGGCGATCATCGTGATCGGCGTGGCCGTCCTGGGGCGGACTTCCAAGTCATGAGCACCCCCCTGTCCTCCATGGCGCTGGTGTTCGTCGCGTCCTTTATCGGCTCCTTCGGCGGCGTGTTCCTGAAGGCAGGCGCGCACCGGCTGGACAAGACCAATCCCCTCGGCGTGCTGCGAAACTGGCGACTGGCTGCCGGGGTGTTCGCCTTCCTGGTCTCCAGTGTGTTCTTCGTGATGGGCTTGCGCGAGGGCGAGCTTTCCATCCTGTATCCGATGGTGTCGCTGGGCTATCTATGGACGCTGGTCTGGTCTCGCATCTTCTTCGGCGAACCCCTGACTCGCGGGAAATTCGCGGGTCTGGGACTGATTCTGTTCGGGATCGTGCTGCTCGGACTCGGCAATCGTTAAAGCCTCTCCTCAGGCGGTAGCCTGAAGGAATGTCCGACCGCGCCGCGACTCCTCCCTTCCTCGAGACGGACGGCCCCTTGGCCACCATCCGCCTGAACCGGCCCGAGCATCACAACCGGCTGGAGCCCGAAGACTTGCCGATCCTGGAGTCGCTGTTCGAGCAGATCGACGCGCATGTCGAGTTGCGGGTCCTGGTGATCGCCGCGCACGGCCCCACCTTCTGTTCCGGATTTCACCTCGGCGCGCTCAGGCAGGCGGAATCGGCGCCGCATGCCTTTGAGAACATGACGGACCGGCTGGAGAACATCCGCGTGCCGACGGTATGCGCGCTGCAAGGCGGGCTCTACGGAGGCGCGGTGGACCTTGCTCTGGCCTGCGATTTTCGCCTGGGCGTTCCCGCTACCGAGTTATTCATTCCGGTCAGCCGCTTGGGCATTCACTATTACGGCAGCGGCATGCGCCGGCTGGTGCAGCGGCTGGGACTCGCGGCCGCCAAGCGAATCCTGCTCACCGGCGTGACGTTGCGATCTCAGGAATTGCAGCAAATCGGCTATCTGGACGAGGTCGCCGAAGCGGACCGCTTCGAGGATCGGGTCCGCTCCTTCGCGCTGCAATTGTGCGAAAAAGCACCCTTGGCCGTTCAAGGCATGAAGCATTCTCTGAACGCGATCTCGCGTGGAGAAGCGGATTGGCGGGAGATCGCGGACCGGGTGCGGCGGTCCTTGCGCTCTCAGGACTTTCAGGAAGGCATTTCCGCGTGGACCGAACGGCGCAAGCCTGTTTTCAGAGGCGTGTGAAACTTTTTGTTTTGATTGTTTGACGGCTCTCTGGCATACTAGGCTCGTAAGTCTGGAGTGTGTTTAAGAGAATCCTCGGTTTTCCGCACGTTAACCCTCATGTATTCCGCGGACCCTCGCCTCTTCAGTTACAGTTAGGAGCAAGCAAACGAAATGAAGCTTTTTGTGGGAAATCTGCCGTACGCCGCCAACGAGAACGATCTGCAGGACTTTTTCTCGGCGGCCGGGGTAAATGTGGACAGCGTCACCGTCATGCGTGATCGCTTCAGCGGCGAAGCTCGCGGCTTTGGCTTCGTCGAGATCAACAATGAGGCGGACGGCCAGCGCGCGATCGAAATGTGCAACGGCCGGGATCTGATGGGGCGCGCTGTGGTGGTGAACCAAGCCAGGCCGATGGTCGCCCGCGAGGGCGGCAATCGGGGGGGCGGCGGCGGCCGGTCGCGAGACCACAATCGGGAACGCTGGTAACTAGCTGATAACACAAACATGAACCCCCGGGGCACTGATTGCGTCAGTCTCCGGGGGTTTGTTTTTCCTACAAGTCCTTGCGCTTGAGACCCGGTCTGTGATCTATTCACGTGCCAGAGGTCTCGCTTATGAAAGGTCAAACCCTTGCCGGCTTAGCCGCGTTCTTTCTCGCCGCGTGTTCTCTCTTCCCCCAAAGCTCGGAGACGATCCCGTTCCGGGCCGTGCTTGCCCCTCAAAACGAAATCCCGCCGGTCACCGATATTGTCGGGTCCGGGACGGTAACCGCCTGGCTGCGCGTGGTGCGCGATGCCTCTGGGCGGATTACCTCCGGCACGGTCGATTTCGACGTGCGCTATCAATTCGGTACTGCCCAAACCCTCACCGCGATGCACATCCACCGCGGGGCCGCGAACGCCAACGGACCGGTGGTGATCGACGCCCGGCTGCAACGCACCGATGTCAGCACCACGGCTGGACAATTGCCGATGTACTCCGCGCAAGTTGCCGCGGAGAGCACCGCACAACTGGAAGCTCTCCAGGGGATTCTGGCGGATCCGGAAGCTTACTATTTCAACCTGCACAGCACCGACAAGCCGGGCGGCGTGATGCGCGGCCAACTGCAGCGAGCCAGCATGATGGTGCTGATGAGCGAATTGAGCCCGGCCAACGAAGTGCCGCCGATTGTGGGACTGAACGCCACCGGCACGGGAACTGTAATGATCCTCACTACGCGCTCCCGCCAAGGCGCGCTGACCTCCGGGCTGGTGCTGTTCAACGTCGCGTATAGCGGATTCCCGCCGGACACGGTGTTGACGGCGATGCATGTGCATCGCGGGCTTCCCGGCGCGAATGGAGGCGTGGTGCTGGACAGCGCCATGACTCGGACCGAGGTCGGGGGCAACGGCTCCGGCGTGCTCCACTTCGAGTCGGAAATGAACATGACGCGCGCGATTGTCGTCTCCGCCCTGGAGGATATCCAATACAATCCCGGCGGATTCTATCTGAATGTTCACAGTGTCGCGAACCCCGGCGGCGCCATTCGCGGTCCCATGCGCTACACGGATCGGATGCGGTTCCCTTTCAACGCGTCTCCTTCGGAGGAAGTGCCGCCGGTCACGGGCCTGGCCGCTTCGGCCGCCGGATCGTTCACGGTCCATACCATCCGCCGGGCGGACGGCACGGTCAGCGGCGGCGCGGCCATCTTTGACGCCAACCCGCGCTTCCCCTCCGGCACCCGCTTCACCGGCATGCACATTCACGACAACGTCGCGGGTCAGAACGGGCCGGTGACCATCGACTCCCGGCTGACGGCCTTCCCCATCCAAGTGCCGGAAGCCGGATCGGGCAACATCTGGAGGCTGGTGACGGTGAATTCGGAAGCCGGTCTGCGGGCTCTCAATTCGATCACCGCGAATCCGGAGCGGCATTACTTCAACCTGCACACCTCGGCCAACGCCGGGGGCGCGGTTCGGGCGCAACTCGCGCCGGCGAGCACCGCGCTGCCCTCCGTCTCCGCGGCCTTCGCCGCGGTCAGCGACCCCGGCCGCATGACCGCCGCGCCCCTGGGCCTGATGACCATCTTCGGATCGAACCTGACCAAGGTGGAGACTAGTTGGGAAGGAGCCATCGGACTCCCCTCCGTGCCTGCGTCCCTGAACGGCACGCAGGTGACCGTGGGCGGCAGAGCGGCCCCTCTGCTATTCGTGGGCCGCGAGCAGATCAACTTCCAGGTTCCGGAAGGAGTACCCGCCGGGCGCCAGCCGGTGATCGTCACCACCGCCGCGGGCGCTTCCCCCGCCTTCAACCTGGAGGTCGCGGCCGCCGCCCCCGCCTTGTTCTTCGATGAGACAGGCGTCATCGCTTTGAAGAACAGTGACTTCTCGCTGGTGCGCCCGAACAACCCGGCGGCCGCGGGCGACATCCTGCTGCTGTACTCGACCGGGCTGGGCGTCCCCACTCCGGGTCTCGCGGCGGGCAGGATCGCCGGCGGGCCGCCATACAACGCGGTCGACAATGTGATGGTGAGTGTCGGCGGGACCGACATCCGGCCGATCTACACAATACTCACGCCCGGCTACATTGGGCTGTATCAGACGGCGGTGCAATTACCCTCCGGCTTGCCCTCGGGAAGCGTCAGGGTCACGCTGCGGGTGGGGACAGCGGTCTCCAACGCGGCCGCGCTGCAGTTGCGCTGAGAATGCATGCTAGCCTGAGGGTCAAATGCTGACGACCCTCAGGCAAACCATCCGCGGTCTGCGGCGCGTTCCGGTGTTCACCATCGGCGCGGTGTTGACCTTGAGCCTGGGCATCGCCGGGGCGACGCTGGTATTCGGCGGCATCGAGTCCCTGCTGCTGCAAAAGCTCGGATTCGCGGCTGAGGATCGCCTGCTGGGCATTACGGGAACAACCCTGGACGGAGGACGGTGGGGTCTCGCCTGGCCGGACCTCAAGGAGTGGAATCGCGAAGCCACCACTATCTCGGGCATCGCCGGATACCGGGATCGCACGTTTGGAATGGCCGCTCGCGGCGAAGTGTTCGTGGTCCGCGCCGGGATGGTGACACCCGGATTTTTCGAGATTTTGGGAGTGCCGCCGGCGATGGGGCGCTGGCCGGCGGCCGGAGAACCGGACGCCGCCGTGTTGTCGCACGACGCTTGGGTGAAGCATTATGCATCCGATCCGGGCATCACGGATCGCCAGATTCTACTGAACGAATCACCTTTCCGGGTGGTCGCGGTGATGCCGCGCGGCTTTTCGTTTCCGATGCAAGGCGGCGTCCCGGAGCTGTATGTCCCGCTGGGGCGCGAGTTCGATCATCGCGACGCGGCTTCGCTGTGGGCCATCGCCCGGTTGCAGCCGGAGGCGGATCTCGCCGCCGCGCAGCACGAAGTCGCGGCGTTGGGCGAACGCTCGGCCAAGCTCCGGCCGCCGGGAGGATGGACCAGCGCCAGCGCCCTGCCGCTGCACGAAGCGATCAACGGAGGTTACCGCAAGCCCCTCACGCTGCTGGGCGGCGCGGCGGAACTGCTGCTGCTGATCGCGCTGGCCAACGTATCCCACCTGCTGATCTCGCGCTCGCTGTCCCGGCGCAAGGAGATGGCCATCCGGGAGGCGCTGGGCGCCAGCAAGGCGCAACTTGCCCGCGTCTATCTGAGCGAGGGTCTGGTGCTGGCCCTTGCGGGCACCGTCGGGGGCATCGCGCTTAGCCTGATCTCCTACCCTGCCCTGGCTTCGACGCTTTCGCTGCTGGGCCCGCGAACCTCGACGATCTCCCCGCGTTTCTGGACCTACGCCATGACCAGCGTGCTGGGCGTTCTCAGCGCGCTGGTGCTGGCTGGAATCCCCATCCTGTTTCACAAACGCGAGCTCACCCGCCGCATTCGGTCCCGCAATCGCTGGAGCGCGGGCCTGGTCTTGGCGCAACTGGCGCTTTCCGTCCCGCTGTTGTTCGCCGCCGGCGTCCTGTGGAAGAGCTATCGCAACGTAGAGGCGCAGCCCGCCGGCTTCGACCCGAACTCGGTGTCGGTATTCGGCATCGGAATCCCGGAGTCGCGTTACGACAGCGATGCCAAGATGGCCGCCTTTCACCGCGATCTGACAGCACAACTCGAGGCCGTGCCCGGCGTCAGCGACGCGGGATTCGCCATCAGCCTTCCGGCGGCCGGTCGCGCGCTGGGGGCGCGATTTCGCATTGCCGGGCAGCCCGCCGATACCCCGGCCGCGACCGCGGGTGTGAATGCGATCTCCGCCGGCTTCCTGAAGACCATCCGCGTGCCTTTGCTGTCCGGACGCTGGTTCACGCCGGGCGATCACGGCGCCGCCCCGCGCGTGGCCATCGTCAACCAGGCGTTTGCCCGCCGTTATCTGGCGGGCGTGAGCTCGCCGGTGCTGGAGTTGAACTGGTCCAGTGAGAGCAATCCGAAGGGCGCCGGTTGGCAGGTGGTGGGCGTTTGCGGCGACGTCCGATCCCGCTCCCTGGAGATCGAGCCGCAGCCGGAGATTTACCTGCCGGTGTTGCAGTTCCCCGCCGAGGGCGGCACTTACGCCGTGCGCCTGAATCCCGGCGCGCTGAACGCCGAGGAGGCGATCCGGGCAGCGGTGCGGCGGGTGGATCCCCGGCTGGAGCGCATTACCATCCGCGGCTTCCAAGAGGTGATCGGAACCGTGTTGCAACCCCGCCGGCAGGCGAGGTCGGTGGCCGGTCTGTTCGGCTGGGTTTCCTTATCGCTGGCGGCGGTCGGCCTTTACGCCGCGCTGGCCTACCAGGCGTCGCGAAGGATGCGCGAGATGGCCATCCGCCGCGCGGTGGGCGCGGGCGCGTCCGGAACCGCCGGACTGATTCTGCGACAGGGCTTGGGACTGGTTGCGCTGGCCTACGTTACCGGCGTGCTGGCGTTCCTGTGGCTGTCGCCGGCGTTGCAACCGCATTTGTACCAGGTGCAGGCGGTGGATCGATGGGTCGGCGGCGGAGTCTTGGTCCTGATGCTGGCCGCCGCGGCGGCGGCTTCGGCGGCGCCCGCCTGGAGGGCGGCTCGCGCCAATCCCGCCGGGTTGTTGCGCGCCGAATAATTGGGCTAGAATCGTTCATCGATGGCCAAGTACACGTTCGCCAAGTCTGTGGAAGCGTCCAAGCTGAACAAAAGGACCATGGTGCCGCTCGGTCCCGGTAAGACGGAAATTCCGTTTGGGGCGATTGTCGACGCCATTGGCGAGGAACGGGACGAAATGCGTTTCTCGTATCTGGGCGAGCCTTATAGCTGCCCAACGGAAACGTTCCGCAACGCGACGCGTGCGGAATAGGTAACTCTAGGCCGCCGCTGGCGGATCCGACGGATCCGCGGCTTCGCCGAACTTGGTCCCGGTAATCTCCGGGGCTATGGATCGCACCAGCCCGCTCAATACACCCCCAGCGCCCACCTCGACGAAGCGCGTCACGCCCTGTGCCGCCAGCAGCCGCACCGATTCCGTCCAGCGGACCGGATTCGGCACCTGTTCGTACAAGCCTTCCCGGATCTCATTACCGGAGCGGACTTCGCGCGCCTGCCAGTTGTTGATCAGCGGAACTCGCGGGTCGCGAAACTCCGCCGCGTCCAGGTCGGACTTCAAGCGCCGCTGCGCGGGCTCCATCAGCGCGCAGTGGAAGGGCGCGCTGACCGGGAGTAGAATCGCGCGCTTGGCCCCGGCGGCCTTGGCGAGCTCGCAGGCGCGGTTCACGGCTCCGGCGTGACCGGCGATCACCACCTGGTCCGGCGAGTTCAGGTTCGCGGCGCTGACCACCTCGCCCTGGGCGGCTTCCAACAGAATCCCCGGCAGCGCGGCTTCGGGCAGCTTCAGCAGCGCGGCCATCGCGCCCACACCCTGCGGAACAGCCTCCTGCATGTAGCGGCCGCGGTTGCGCACGATGCGGAGGGCATCGGCAAAATCGAGGGCCCCCGCGGCCACCGCGGCCGAGTACTCGCCCAGCGAATGGCCGGCGACGAAGTCGGGCGTCCAGCCTCTGCCGCTCAGCACCCGGAATGCGGCAGTCGAGACCGCCAGCAGGGCGGGCTGCGTGTTCTCGGTTTTCTTCAACTCCTCCTCGGGACCCTCGAAGCACAGCCGGGAAAGCGGGAAATCGAGGGCGGCGTCGGCTTCGGCGAAGGTTGCCGCGCCCTCGGGGTAGGTTTCCGCCAGCGATTTGCCCATGCCGGCGTATTGGGACCCCTGGCCGGGGAACAGAAAGGCTAGTTTGGACATGAATTTCCAGTCTAAGCGAAACTCTGAGAATTCCTGAGGCAGCGTGGCACTAGATTACAGCCATGTCACTCTTTCGGACCCGGTCCGCCGCCGTTTACGGCATCAATGCGCACCTGATTGATGTCGAAGTGGATCTGTATCCGACGGACATGCAGCGGGTGATCACCACCGTGGGAATGCCCGATACGGCGGTGCGCGAGAGCCGGGAGCGGATCAAGTCCGCGCTGGTCAACTCCGGCTTCGGGTTTCCGGCGAAGAGCGTCACGATCAACCTGGCCCCGGCCAACGTGCGCAAGGAAGGCGCGGGGTTTGACCTGCCGATGGCCTTGGGAATTCTGGGCGCGATGGGCGCGGTGAACCGGATCGAGAGTCACGTGTTTGTCGGGGAGCTGTCGCTGGACGGAGCGATCCGGCCGGTGCGGGGCGCGCTTTCCATCGCCGCGCGGGCGCGCAAGGAAGGCATCCGCAACCTGGTGGTCCCGCTGGAGAATGCCGCGGAGGCAGCGGTGGCCGACGGGGTCAGCGTGTTCGGCCTGCGGCACCTTTCCGAGGCGGTGCAGTTCCTCCGCAACCCGGAAAAGTTCACGCCCTATTCGCCGGCGAAGGGGACGGCGCCGGAGGCAGGGGTTGCGATCCCGGACTTCAGCGAGGTGCGCGGGCAGACGGGCTCCAAGCGCGCGCTGGAGGTGGCGGCGGCGGGGTTCCACAACGTGCTGATGATCGGACCGCCGGGGTCCGGCAAAACCATGCTGGCGCGCCGCGTGGCCGGGATCCTCCCTCCCTTGGGGTTCACCGAAGCGCTGGAAACCACGCAAGTGCACAGCATCGCGGGGCTGCTGCCGCCCGGCGCCGGGTTGTTGAGCGAGCGCCCGTTTCGCGCGCCGCACCATACCATCTCCGACGCGGGCCTGATCGGCGGCGGCTCGGGCACGCCGCGTCCGGGCGAGGTGTCGCTGGCGCATCACGGCGTGCTGTTCCTGGATGAGCTGCCGGAGTTTCCGCGCAACGTGCTCGAATTGTTGCGGCAACCGTTGGAGGAGGGCTCGGTGATCCTGGCGCGGTCGCAAATGACCCTGGAGTTCCCGGCCAGCTTTATGCTGGTGGCGGCGATGAACCCGTGTCCCTGCGGATTCTTCGGGGATGCCACGCGGGAATGCCGTTGCACCGGCGGCATCATCCAACGCTACCTGGGCAAGATCAGCGGTCCGCTGCTGGATCGCATCGACCTGCACGTGGAAGTCCCCGCGGTTCCCTACAAGGAGCTTCGCGGCAAGGATGAAGGGGCGGCCTCGGCGCAGATCCGGGCTCGGGTGCTGGCGGCGCGGGAGGTCCAGCAGCAGCGCGGCTTCTTCAACGCGCACATCCCGCCGACGGAGATGCGCAAGCTATGCGCGCTGGATGACGCCGGGGAGCGCACGCTGGAGCTCGCGGTGCGCCGCATGGGATTCTCGGCCCGGGCGCACGACCGCATCTTGAAGGTGGCGCGCACCATCGCCGACCTGGATCATGCGGCCGCGGTTTCAGCGAAGCACCTGGCCGAAGCGGTGCAGTATCGCAGCCTGGACCGGAACTACTGGAGCTAGCAGATTCGGCGATAATGGAGAAGCCTCGATGTCAACAGGAAACGGCAAGCACACCAACCCAGTTACTGACGAGCTCCACTGGGCTCCGGTGATGGGCCGCTGGCACGACGGGACCCCTGTGCGATACCAAGGGCAGGGAGCCGAGGCCGTTTCTCATGATCAGACTTTTCCAGTGGGACTGAACGTAAGCAACAGGACTCTGAAATCTGGTCAGGCGTCCGTGGAAGTTGTGTTCAAGAAAGCTTTTGGGGAACTGCATCAGACGGCGGGCCTCGTGATAGGCTATCACTCCCCGGATGCACGGTATGTGATGGGGCAACTGGGCGCGGCCCAAACAGCGTATTCCGTGGGCGAGCATATGCCCGCATTCGGATGGCGAACGCTGGTTGGGGCGGGGTCGGCACTGAACCTCGTCCATGACAGACCCTACGTCTTGACGCTCGACTTGTCTGGACAGAGGCTGCGCATGTCGGTCGCCGGGGTTCCCGTAATTGAGCACCTTCTTGCTCGACCGCTCGACGGATCGCAAGTCGGCTTGATCGCTGCGGGATCGGGCGAGATCGAGTTTCGCGACTTCCGGATCTCCCCCTCGAAGCCCAAGGCGTTCGTAGCCATGAAGTTCGACGAACCCTATGACACGTTTTACCGGGAGGTGATTCGGAAGCAGGCCGAATCCCTTGGACTGGATGTGGTGCGGATCGATGAGAAAGCCGGGCCAGGTGTTATCTTTCAAGA
>CAYOQB010000145.1:0-13088 GCA_964406035.1 uncultured Solibacteraceae bacterium
CGGAACGCCAGTTCGTCGCGGGCCTGTACGCGCCGGACGAGGGCCGCCTCCTCAGTGTTCTTGTAGTCCACCTTGGGTGATTTAGTCCGGGTCCCGCCACCCGCCGCCGGGAATGGTATCGATCCGCTCCAGCCGTTCATCGCGTACTAGTGGACGCATGCTTTTTCCCAGGGGTTTCAGGTGTTTCGGTGCCGTACCTTGACCATACCAAATCGCCGGCCAGTTCCCCCGGCCCATTTTCCCCAGGGGCTGCCTTCCCTGTGACCCCGGCCCGCCCGCGCGCATCTATAGCCTTAGCGGGACTGCTTGCGCTAGAATTTAAGAACAGGAGTTCATCACCAGAATGGTAGCCTTGACCGAAATCGCCGTTGGCAAAGTACGCGAGATCCTGGACGCCCAGGAACCGAAGCCGGCCGGGTTGCGCATCTCCGTCGTGGGCGGAGGCTGCTCCGGATTCAGCTATTCGATGAATTTTGAGAACGCTCCGGGAATGCTCGATAAGACCTACAACTTCGACGGGTTGAAGGTGTTCGTCGACCAGGCGAGCCTGCTGTACCTGGACGGCGCCGAAGTGGACTACGTCGAATCGCTGGAGGGATCGGGCTTCAAGTTCAACAATCCGAACGTGAAATCCACCTGCGGCTGCGGCAGCTCGTTCAACGTCTGATTGCGGGCTCACCCGCGGAATCCGGAAGCCGGTGGCTCCAGCGCCATCGGCTTTCTCCTTTTATGAGTGATTTCAACAAGTTACTGACCGAGCAAGCGAACCCCGCCAGCGCCGGCCTGGACCGCAAGCCGACGCTGGAGATGCTGCGGATCATCAACGCCGCCGACGCCGAGATCGCCGCCGCGGTTCGGGCCGAAATCCCCGCGATCGCCCAGGCGGTGGACGCGATCGCCGGGGCGATGCGCCAGGGCGGACGGCTGTTCTATATCGGAGCTGGCACCAGCGGTCGGCTGGGCGTGTTGGATGCCTCGGAGTGCCCCCCTACCTTCAACGTCTCTCCCGATCTGGTGCAGGGCATTATCGCCGGGGGCGAGCCGGCGCTGTCGCGCGCCGTCGAAGCGTCCGAAGACGACCCCGCGCTGGGCGCAGCGGATCTGCTGGCGCGGGGCTTCCAACGCCATGACGTCCTGGTGGGCATCGCCGCCAGCGGCCGCACTCCTTACGTCCTGGGAGCGGTCGCCAAGGCTCGCGAATTGGGCGCGCTGACCATCGGGGTCAGTTGCACCGCGCAATCCGCGCTATCGGGCGCGGTCGATATCCCCATCGAGCCCAAGCCCGGCCCGGAAGTGATTGCCGGTTCCACGCGGATGCGCGCCGGCACCGCCACCAAGCTGGTGTTGAACATGCTCTCGACCGGCGCAATGATCCGTCTCGGCCATGTTTTCGGCAATCGCATGGTCAACGTGCAGCCGAAGAACGAAAAACTGGTGGATCGCGCCCGCCGCATCATCATGGAAGCCGCCGGCGTTGACTACGCCCGCGCCTCGGAGCTGCTGGAGGCGTCCGGCCGGGACGTCAAGACCGCCATTGTGATGCACAAGCTCGGACTGGGGCGGCAGGAAGCGGCGAACAAGCTCGCGTCGGTGGACGGACGCATTCACGAGGCTTTGGCGCTCGCCAACTAAGTGCTTTCCCGCATTGTCCCGTTCCGCTGCCTGAGCCTAGGCTGGAAGCAGAATGCGTCCCGCGCCTGTCAACTATTACGATCTGCTGCAGATTAATCCGCAAGCCGGGCAGGAGACGATCGACCGCGTTTACAAGCTGCTGGTCAACCGCTACCACCCCGATAACCTCCAGACCGGGGACGCCGAACGGTTCCGGTTGATCCGGGAGGCTTACGACACGCTGCGCGACCCGCACCGCCGCGCCGACTATGACCGGCAGTTCGAGGTCAACGGAGCCCAGCCGCTCACCATCTTCCTCTCGAAGGAATTCACCGACGGGATCGAGGCCGAAGCCAAGATCCGCATCGGTCTCCTGTGCCTGCTTTATTCCAAGCGGCGGGCGAATCCAGACTTCGCCGCGCTCTCGCTGCTCGATCTGGAGAACCTGATGTCGTTCCCGAGGGAGCACCTGCTGTTCGCCGTCTGGTACCTGCGCGCCAAGCGCTACATCGTGCAGGACGACCGTTCCAGCTTCATCATCAGCGCCGAGGGCGTCGACTTCCTCGAAGAACAACTGCCGCACAACGAAGTGTTGTACAAGATCTTCCGCGCCTCCGAGGCGGGGCTGATGGTCTATCCCAAGGCGCTGCTTTCGAACTCCAGCACTTCGCGCGCTTAGTTCGGGTGCATCACCACCTTGACGCATCCGTCCTGCTTGTTGGAGAAGATCTCGTAGCCGGCCGGCGCTTCGTCCAGGCTCAGGTGATGCGTGATCAGGAACGACGGGTCGATGTCGCCGTCCTCGATGTGCTGCAGCAGCGGCTGCACATAACGGTGAACGTGAGTTTGCCCGGTGCGAATCGTCAGCGAGCGGTTCATCACCGACCCGAACGGGATCTTGTCCAGAAAGCCGGCATATACGCCGGGCACGGACACGATGCCGCCGTTGCGGCAGCTCAGAATCGCTTCCCGCAGCGCGATAGGCCGCCCGGTCTCGAGCGACATGGCCTGCTTGGCGCGGTCGTAGGCGTACTGAATGCTGTCGCCGTGCGCTTCCAGCCCCACGGCATCGATGCACGCATCGGGGCCGCGCCCGGCGGTGATGTAGTCGAGCGCTTCGCGGATGTCGCACTCCTCGTAGTTCAGCGTTTCCGCTCCCATCTCGCGCGCCAGGCGCAGGCGCTCGGGAAACCGGTCAATGGCGATCACGCGCTCCGCGCCCAGCAGGAACGCGCTCTTCATCGCGAACAGACCCACCGGACCGGCGCCCCAGACCGCGATGGTTTGTCCGGCCTGGATATCGCAATTTTCCGCCGCCATGTAGCCAGTGGGGAAGATATCGGTGAGAAACAGGACCTGATCGTCGCTTAGCCCGTTCTCGACCTGGAACGCTCCTACATCGGCGAACGGCACGCGGACATATTCGGCCTGCCCGCCCGCGTAGCCCCCGGTCACGTGGGAGTACCCGAACATCCCGCAGGTGGAATAGCCCCACAGCTTCTCCGCCATCCAGGCATTCGGGTTGGAGTTCTCGCACAGGGAGAACAGGCTGTCCTGGCAATTCAGGCAATTGCCGCAGGCGATGGCGAAGGGCACGATCACGCGATCGCCAATGCGCAGGTCGCGGATGGCGCTTCCCACCTCCACCACCTCGCCCATGAATTCATGCCCCAGGATGTCGCCCTTCATCATGGTGGGGTTGAAGCCGTTGTACAGGTGCAGGTCGGAGCCGCAGATGGCGGTGGAGGTCACCCGCACGATGGCGTCACGGGGATTCAGAATCCGCGGATCGGGCACGCGCTCCACCGAAACGTTCTTCTTGCCTTGCCAGCAGACTGCTTTCATGTTGGTGTTTACCTTTCGTACTTGCGATCGCGGCGCATCATGCTTCGGCCGGAGGGCTGCCCTTCCGTGGTCGGGATCTCGCCCGTTTCCATCAGGCGCTTGAAGCGGCGCAGATCTTCGCGCATCTGCTGCTCCGGTTCCTGCCCGATGAGCTTGGCCGCCAAAGCTCCGGCGACACCGGCGGGTGGACGGTATTCCATCCGCAGGCGGACCTCCGTTCCCTGTCCGCTGGGCGCTTCCTCGAATTCCACGGTGCCGCGGCTTTCCACCCGCGAGCCGGGAAGCGAGCGCCAGGAGATACGCTCGCCCGGCCGGTCGTCCACGGTTTCGGCGTCCCATTCCAGGCGAACTCCGGCGGGACCGCGGGCTACCCAGTGCGACTCCCGCTCTCCGGAACGGTGCACCGATTCGATCTGATTCATGAAGCGGGGCAGATTCTCCAGGTCGCGCCAGAAGCGGTACAACTCGTCGCGGTCCTTGTTGATGGTCATGGCCGTTCGGCCGACGATCATGCCGTCGCGGGTCTTCAATCCCAGGATGCGGCCGCTGGCCTGGCTGCTTTTCTGGCTGGCCATCCAGTCCAGGGCGGTGACGCCGGCCACACCGGCGGCCGCCATCAGAACCTTCTTCCGGTCCGACTCATCCGACTTCAGGGCGATCCCGAGCAGCGCCAGGTCCATCAGATCCCCGGCTACCCGCGACCACAGCCAGTTGGACGGCTCCTTCTTGGTCAGGATGCCCAAGCCGCTGGAGATCTCACGCATGCCCAGGAAGCGCAGAAGGAAGGGCTGATCGGGAACGCCGATGAAACGCGCCAGTTCCCGCGGCGCAACCAGTTGCGTCAGACCCAGTCCTATCGAAAACCATCCCAGGGCGCGGTTCATGGAATCGTTTTCGGAAACAGTGCCGCGGCGCGGCCGGTGCGGCTGAATGTCGAAATCGCGCACATCCGGTTCCAGGACGGCTTCCTGCAGAGCCATAAAGTTATCCTCCGAGATTGATCTCTGGCCGTAGACCGGGTCCAGGGCGGGAGCGTTTCCCGGCTCGGAAGACCGTTGGTGGAAATCGCACCCGGACGCCTTGCTACCATCGAACTTCCCGACCATATGCGGCAGAAATCCCGTGGAGCACTCCGGTCCGTCGCTTTCCTGGCGGCGATGCTGCAGTGTTTCGCCCAGTCTCCCGCGCCGGTGGCTTTTTTTATCAGCCCGCGCGGGGATGACCGAGGCTCGGGTACGACCCCCGCCCAGGCGTGGCGGACTCTAAGCCGGCTTCAGCAGGCCATCGATGCCGGCGTCTTCGCCTCCGGCGGTTCCGTCTTGCTGGAGCGCGGCGGCGTCTATCCGGGCGGCCTTTCTATCCGCGATCTAAAGTCGTTTACCCTGTCTTCCTACGGCGCCGGGACGCCGCCGGAAATCACCGGCCTGATACCGCTCACGAACTGGGAGCGTGTTGCAGAGAATCGCTGGCGCGCCGTGTGCGCCCAGTGCTCGCGGCCGCCGTCGATCCTCAGCCGCGATAGGCGGACATTACCTTTAGCCCGCTGGCCGAACGCGAATGCTTCGGACGGCGGATACCGCACCTACCGGTCTGCCAACGGCTCAATCAGTATCACCGATCCTCTGCTGCCGCCGGGCATCGACTGGACCGGCGCCGAGGTGGTGCTGCGAACCGCACCCTGGATTCTCGACCGGCTGCCGGTGATCAGCCATCGAGGCGCGATCCTGACCTTCGGGCGGCCCGCCACGTATTCCATTCCGGAAGGCTTCGGCTATTTTCTTCAGAACCATCTGGCAGCGCTTGACCAGGATGGCGAATGGACCTTCGATCCCGCGACACGAGCCGTCACCGTATTCCTCACGTCCACGACGCCGGCGGACCACCAGTTCGCCGTGTCGGTAACGGACCGGCTGCTGCACCTCACCCGCTGCGAGGGAATCGAGATTAACGACATACAGTTGACTGGGTCAAGCATTTCCAATGTGGAGATCCGCAACTCCTCCCGCATCCAGATCTCCAATGTTTTCAGCGGCCAAGCCGGAGAGCTCGGAATCGGCTGTATCAAATGCCGCGATTTCCAGATGCGCGACAGCGAAATCGAGGGGGCGCTGAACACCGGCTTGGATGTCTACGAGTGTTCCAACTGCCTCGTGGAGCGGAACCGGATCCGCAACATCGCTACCTTCGCCGGCATGGGACGCAGCGGTGACGCGCAGTATAACGGCGTGAACTTCGGCGGGCGCAACGCCATCCTGTCCCGCAACCAGGTGTCGCGAACCGGCTATCTGGGAATCGATGTCCGAGGCAGCGCCGAGATCATTCAGAACCTGGTCAGCGACTTCAACCTGGTGAAAACCGACGGGGCGGGCATTTACATGTGGCGCAACCGCGATGTCCGCATCACCGGGAACCTGGTGCGTAACGGCATCGGAGCCAGGGGCGGCGTGCCCTGGACGCAACCCGCCACCCACGGAATCTACATCGACGACCAGACGGAAGATGTGCGCATTGCTGGAAATAGCGTCCTGAACGTGGAGGGGCACGGAATTTTCCTGCACAACACGCGCGGCGTGCGGATCGACGGCAACACCGTCGTGGACGCCGGGCAGGCGCAGGTGTTTTACGACGATTCCGCGTCTGGCGGCTTCCAGGTAACCGCGACCACGGTTCGCGATAACGTCTTTGTCGGGTTGCGGCCCGGAGCATTGCAGTCCGGCGCGCGTTCGATCGCATCGCCGGAATTTTACAGGTCCCTCGGCTGGATGTCGGGCAACGTGTATTGCTCGCCGTTCGGAGAAGCGATCTTCGGCAGTTCGCTTCCGGAGCAGCCGCGAATGCTGCTGGAAAGCTGGCGCAGGCTGGTGGGCACGGATGGCGATGCGCGCACCTGTGAAACGCGGTTCCAGCTCTATCCCGTTGCTCGCGTAACCGGTCCCGATCGCGTGGCGAACGGCCGTTTCGACACCGATCTGCGCTACTGGTTCGGCTGGCCCTTGGAGTCGCTCAGCGCCACCTGGGACAACGGCCGGATGCAACTCCGGAATACCGGGTCCGCGCCACTCGTCCACTACGATACGTTCGTGGGCGCCGTGGAAGCCGGCAAGTTCTACCGGGTCCGCTTCGATGCCTTCTCTGACCAACCCAACCGCCTTATGCACGTGTATCTGCGGAAAGCGGAGGGTGATTTCGCGCTGCTGACCGAGGCCGCGGATGTTGCCCTGGGTCCCCTGTCGCGGAGGTACGAACTGGTGCTCCAGGCGTCCCGGACCGAATCCGGCAGCCTGGCGATTTTCGAGCTGCCGAACGCCAGCCAGGTGGTCTGGCTGGACAACGTCCAGGTGGAGCCGGTGGACGTCCAGCCGATCCCCCCGGAAGCTGCGGTGCGGGTGGAGGTAAACGAGACGTTCGCGCCGCGGACTCTGGTCGCCGGCGAGGAATGGACCGAGCCGTCCGGCCGAAGCTGGCCGCGCGGCAGCCGGATTTTGATGAATCCGCTTTCGGTGCACGTATACTTCGCGCCGCGACCCGCGCAAAGTGCAAACTAATCATCAGTTTGGGCCTGCCGCCGCGGCGGCGCCCCGTAACCAAAGCCCCGTTCCATTCCTCTATGGGTGTGGCCCATGCCGTCCGGGAATCGACCGTTAGACTGGACATCGCCGATGCAAGCTGACGCCCCTTCGCCCGGGCCCGCCGGGCGGGTGCCGCGAACCATCGCCTCTGCATTCAACCTCCTGCGCCCGGTGGCTGTGGCGGCGCTCGCCGCCGGCGCGATCGCCACCGTACGCATTTTCCTGGACTACTCCCTGAACGAGCGGGCGCCGATGATCCTGTTCACCCTCGCGGTGATGGTCGCCGCGCGCTATGGCGGACTTTCGGCGGGCCTGCTGGCCACCGTGCTGAGCATGCTCATCGGCAACTATTTCCTGATTTACCCCCGCTTCACGATGCTGGTCGACGATGCCGGCGATGTCCTGCATCTGGGGCTGTTTGCGCTGGTGGGCGTCGGGATTAGCGTGTTAAGCGACGATCTGCTGCGGTCCCGCCGGGCGGCGGATCGCAGCGAAGCGCGCTATCGGGCCTTGATCAACCTGTCGCCGCAAGCGGTCTGGATGGCGCTGCCGGATGGCAGGCTCGAGTTCGCGAATCAGTATTTTCTTGAACTTACGGGGCTCAGCTTGGAGGAAGCCGCAGGTGACGGCTGGGTCCGAGCGTTACATCCGGAGCATCGCAAGCGGGTTCTCGAAGAGTGGCAACGGGCGCTGCAGACCGGGTCAGCCCTGCGGCTGGAACTGCCGCTGCGCCGGGCGAGCGACGGCGAGTACCGCTGGCATCAGGCGCTGGCGCAGCCCATCCGGGGCGAGCGCGGAGAGATCCTGCGCTGGATCGGCATCGGTCTGGATATTCACGATCGCAAGACGGCGGAGGAAGCCCTGCGGGAGAGCCAGGTGCGCCTGGCCGCGACTCTGGAGCAGTTGCCGCTGGGCGTGGGCCTGCTCGACTCGCGGGGGCGCTGGGTGGCTCGCAACCCCATGCTCGCCGGGCTGCTGGGCGAGACCATCCCGTCCGAGGGGACGGCCCAAACAGACCGCTGGATCGCCTGGACGGACGACGGCCGCAAACTGGAGGCGGTGGAGTTCCCCGTGACTCGCGCCTTGCGCGGCGAATCCGGACCCGCGGTGGACTACCTGCACGTCACTGGAGACGCCGAGGCCTGGATGCGGATCAGCGCGGCGCCGTTCCGCGGCGCCGGCGGCGAGATCCACGGCGCCATTTGCGTCGTGCAGGATATCGATGACCGGAAGCGGGCCGAAGACGCGGTCCGCGAGAGCGAAGCTCGCTTCCGCAACCTGGCCGACAACGCTCCGGTGATGGTCTGGGTCACGGAGCCGGACGGCGCCTGTTCCTTCCTCAGCCGGAGCTGGTACGAGTTCACCGGGCGGACGCCGGAGACCGCGCTTGGATTCGGCTGGCTGGACGCGGTGCATCCCGAGGATCGCCCGGAAGCGGAGCGGATTTTCCGTAAGGCGAACGCGGAACACAATCCGTTCCGCCTCGAATATCGGCTACAGCGTCACGACGGCGAATGGCGGTGGGCCATCGATGCCGCGGCGCCGCGGTTCTCCCCCGACGGCGCGTTCCACGGGTTTGTCGGCTCGGTGATGGATATCACCGACCGCAAGCGCGACGAGGAGATCCTGCGGACCAGCGAGGCGCGCCTGCAGCTCGCGCAATCGGGAGGGCGCGTCGGCGTTTGGGACTGGGTGGTGGACAACGACGAGACCTATTGGTCGGAGACCATGTGGTCGCTGTACGGCCGCGAGCCCCTTGTCGACGGCAATATCCAGGAGTTGTGGCGCTTGAGCCTGGAACCGGAGGATCGCGAACGCGTGATGCGGCACATCGCGGACTTTTTCGCGGGCTCCGGCACGGAATTTCGCGAGGAATTCCGCATTCGCCGTCCGGACGGCGCGATCCGCTGGGTGGAGTGTGTCGCGCAGGTGGAGCGCGACAGCGCGGGCAAGGCGGTGCGGATGTCGGGAGTGAACGTCGATCTGACGGCGCGCCGCGATGCCGAACGGGCGCTGCGGGATAGCGAAGCCCGCTTCCGCGGCCTGGCGGAGGCGGTGCCCGAGATTCTGTTCACCGCCGCCGCCGACGGAAGTTGCGACTTCGCCAGCCCCACCCTGCTGAACTATACCGGGCTCACCGCGGAGCCGTTACTGGGCTTCGGCTGGATGACCGCGCTGCATCCGGACGACGCCGAGTCCACCGCCAGCCTGTGGGGGCATTCGGTGAAAACGGGAGAGCGCTTCGAGATGGAGTACCGGTTGCGCCGCCGGGACGGCGCGTATCACTGGTTCATCGCCCGCGCCACTCCCCTGCGCGACGAAGCGGGCCGGATCGTGAAGTGGTTCGGCGCGGCCACCGACATTCAGGAACAGAAGCGGACGGAGCAGGACTTGCGCGGCGCCAACGAGGACTTGAAGCAGTTTGCGTGGGCGGCCAGTCACGACCTGAAGGAACCACTGCGCATGGTGGTGACCTTCACCGAACTGCTGGAGCAGCGCTACGAGGGGAAGCTGGATGCCGAGGGACTCCGCTACATCCGCTACGCGGTGGAAGGAGCGAATCGGATGAGCGCTCTGCTAAGCGGCCTCAGCGAATACTGGCGCGCCAAGGAGCACGCCGGGACCCCCGGCGCCGCGGCCCGGCTGGAGGACGCCTTAGGCGCGGCGCTCGGCAACCTGCGCACCGCGATCGCGGAAAGCGGCGCGGTGATCACCCACGATACCCTGCCGCGGGTCCGCGCGAGCGAACTGCCCATGGTGCAGGTGTTTCAGAACCTGGTGTCCAACGCGATCAAATACCGCGATCCGGAGCGGACCCCCCGCGTGCACATCAGCGCGCTCCGCGAGCGCGGCTTCTGGCGGGTCTGCGTGGAAGACAACGGGATCGGAATCGCGCCCGAGCACCAGCGGCAGATCTTCGCGATTTTCAAGCGGCTGCACTCGCGCGACCGCTACCCCGGCGCGGGCATCGGGCTCGCCCTGTGCCAAACCATCATCGAGCGCGAAGGCGGCAGGATCTGGGTGGAATCGAGCCCCGGCAAGGGCGCCCGGTTCTGCTTCACGCTGCCCGAAGTTCCCTCCGAGAACGAGCCGGCCCAGCAGGAGGTGGAACCAGCGCAACGGAACGCTTAGCGCCCGCCCGAGGCGGTTCCGGCGTACTTTTTCGCGGCATCCTCCCAGCGGAAGGGCAGCACGTCCGGCGTGACGCTGACCTCGGTGGTCAGCTTAAGTGGCGTTTTTCCCGGTCCGGGAAACGTCAGCTCAATAAAGTAGGCGGTAAATCCTTTCGCCGGCTTGGCGACCTTGGCGACATATTCGCCCTTGCCGGATGGGGACAGCGTGGTGGCAGTGTAAGCCTTGCCGATGGTGTCGACGCGGAAATCGCGAGCCTCCGGGTTGGTGGCCTGCCACAGCTTCACTTCCACCGGCGTGTCCTTGGTCCGGACCCGGATGCTTCCGTCCGCGCTCTTCGACCACGAGAAGCGCGGGCGAGGCTTGTCGCGCAGGATCGACTCGTAGAAGGACGTCATCGTGTCCACGGCGTCCGTCCCCGCCAGATTGTGCTTGGAGTTCGGGACATAGCGGATGTGCTTCTCCTGCGGCAGATCCTGGAAGTAGAACCGCGAATTGTCGGGCAGGAAGAACTCGTCGCCCGACGCGTTGATCAGCAGCTTGGGCATCATCAGCGCGGGACGCCGGCGGTAGTTGTAGGGGTCCTCGATGTCCAGCACCGCCTTGTATTCCGGGGTCCCGATCTTGTGCGGAAATAACCCGTGATTCACGTAATCTTTCAGCGCCGGACCGAAGTAGCCATAAGCTTCAAACTGGTGCCGGGTGATCATCTGGCTGTTGAGAGCGTCGATGACCAAAGGCATGATCGCCACCACCCGGGGATCCACCGCGCCCACCAGCCAGGTGGTCCAGCCGCGCTTGGATCCCCCGGCGACCACGAAGTGGTCCAGCTTGGTTTTGCCGCCCTGTTCCGATGCCAGGAACTCCTGAATCGCGTCCATGGCGCGAACGCCGGATTTCACCATCGCCAGGCGGAGCAGCCAGGTGTCGTCCTTGGTCTGGAAGTGCTTTACCCGCGTATAGGCGATAGTGTCGTCTTCCGAACGCGCCTTGTCCGGCGAATCGGTGAAGCGCAGAGGCTGGTTGGGCACCATGAACAGCTCGGCCACGACGCTGCGGGTTTCGGTGGCGATGCGGGCCGTTCGCTCCGAAGGCTTCTGCGGCGGGGGATCGGTGTTTCGCCCTCCGCCGATGAACAGCAGTCCCTTATTCGACGTCACTTCATCCGGGCGAACCACCGTGATCCAGTGCTTCCACACCGGGCGGTCGACATCCTTCTCGGATCGCCACGTCTGGGAGGTGAGCTCGAGGACATGAGTCTTGTATCCCTCGCCGGGGACGCTATGAACCAGCTTCCAGGCGTAGACAGAGTCCTTTTGTGCCACATAGCGGTCGAGCGCGGTGGGCTGAGCGAGGCACGCCGCGGCCACAGCCAAGCAAATCAGGGAAAGACGTCGGGTCATGCGCGATTTCTCCGTCCGAAGTATATAACGGAGAGCCCGCGAGGGTTTCAGGCGCGGCGGCGCTTCAGGGCGAGCAGGGCGAGTCCCGCCGCGGCCAGCAACATCGTGGCCGGTTCGGGCACATCCGCGACGATGAACGAGTAGGCGTCCGGCTGCGTGAGCGACACGATATTGGCCACCGGAACGATCACCGGGATCGTGATCTGGGGCGAAATCACGTTCACCTGAGGATTGTAATTGTCCATCGCCGGGAAGATCGCCAGCGAGTCGGTGTAGAACGGGTCGTAAAATTCCGGAAGATACGACCAGCTCAAATCCGCCTGGTAGAAGTCCAAGGAGTAGAACTGCGGCGCTGGTTCGGGCTCAAATTCCGCGAGCCACGGCATGGTCATCAGCGACATGCCCGCGGAAAACGCCTGCGGCATCTGGTAGGAGGTCGCCGGCGCCTGATTATTCGGCTGACTATAAGCTGACATCTCCCCAGCGGGATACTGTTGCGCGATCTGGTGCTGCTCCGCGGTGACCATCGTCGCCACCGTGATCATGACCGGGTCGAACCCGTAGCGGGTATCCGTGACCATGGGCCGGTCGAGCCCAGCGTTCATGCCGTGCGACGGGCTCTGCTGCCCGTACTGCAGTTGAAATGCAGCCGACACCTGGCCGGGAAGTCCGGCGCCGGGAAAGTCGCCGCCGCAGAGCGAAGGCGCGGCGGTCACCAGCGAACCGGCGCAGGTGAACATCGGATCGATTTGCGTGTTGGGAAGGGAGGAGAAGGCGAAATCGCCCGAGGGTCCGCCCGGCGAGAACTGTGGAAGCTGGTTGACTGAAGAGGAACTGGCCAGCAGCGGCGCCGCTCCGAGCAGGCACACGGCAATCCCAATTGCTACTGTCCTCCGAGTCAACATAGGTTCCACTTCCTTGCCGGATTCCACCCCGGTTTCCAGGACCGGGACACCAGCTAAGCTTTCTACCTGAATTATAAGGCAGAACGTCACGAATAAACAGCAGTGCACATTGCGTAGAAGTACTAGTCTGAACAATCCATAAAGCGATGATCTAAGTCGAGATAAATACTTTGTTTCTTGTTAGATGGTGACCGCATTGCCGGACTCCCGCCGTGACCGGCCGGCTGCCTTGGTGCCGGGTTGTACTCTCGCTGGCTCCCCGCAAGACCTTACGTGTACACTGAACCCAGTGCCTGAACGAACACTTATCCTGCTGCTGTGCGTTTCCGCACTGGCGTTAGCCGAGAATCCGGGCGGAGTCGAGCCATGCGAACTGGAAGAGCCGCAAGCCGCCAGCACTTCCCAACCGCCGGCTCCGGCCCCTGGGCAGCCGACTTACCAGCCGATCACCGGGAAAGAACGATTCCAGTGGTTCGTAAACTCCACCGTGGGCCCGGCGAGCCTGTTCGGCGCCGGAATCCTGAGTTCCGCCTGGGGAACCTTGCTGAATAGCCCGGAGGAGTACGGCGGCACCTGGCGCGGCTTCGGCCAGCGCTACGGGATGCGCCTGACCGGCGTGAGCA
>CAYOQB010000146.1:0-13012 GCA_964406035.1 uncultured Solibacteraceae bacterium
CGGCTTCGACGACCCCGACGCCTCCACCCCCGTGGACATGTCGCGCGTATCGTGCGCTCCGAAGCTCGACTTGCCTAGCGAGCCCAGCAGATCCTTCAGCGTCTTGTATCCCAGGAAATCCAGCGACTTGTCGGTGACTTCCACCTTCGTGTCCGAGCCGTCGCCGATGCCCGGGCCGCCCTCGCCCGGAGCGTTCGGCTGCTCCAGGTTCACGTAACCTTCATCGGCCAGCTTCTGCGCCATCCGGCTCAGCAGTTGGTCCAGTTCCTCCGGCGACATCTTCTCCAGCGCCTGCCGGATACGCTCCGCCTGCTCCGGATCGAAGTTCTCGCCGTTCAACAGCGCCTGTTCGATGGCCTGCTTTAACGCTTCGAGCGAGTGCTGGTTCCACTCGCTGAAGCGCATGTAGGGATTGTCGAATCCGCTCGAGAGGAAGAAGTCGGAGAGCGCCTTCATCAGATCCTCGGCGCTCAGGCCGAGATCCTCTCCGGTGTAGCGGGAGTATTTGATCCACTTCATCCGGTCTCCGAGAAGTTAACGGTCACATAAACTGACGCTTGCCCTTGCCGCGGCGTTCCTCGCCTTCGCCGGGCTCGCGCTTGCGCTCCTCGGCGGCGAATCCGCGTTCCTCGTCGCGGCTGATGCGGCGATGGGCGTACAGCCCTTCGAGAATAAATTCCGCAGCCGAGGCGCGGATCGCGTCCGGTTCGTTAGCGGAAAGCCCCAACGCGCCGGTCTTCTCCATCAGCCCCTGAATCGCGCCCAACTGCCGCACCATGTCGCTCGCGCGCACCGATTCGTCCATCCTCAGCGAGCCCCCCAGGTCGAACCACTGCACCACCTGATTCATGTTGACGCCGTCGAAGTACTGCGTAAACACCTTGCCCACCGCGGCGCGGACCAGCTCGCGCGCCACCGCTTCCCCGCCCTTCAACTCCCCTTCATACTCCAGCTCGATCTTCCCGGTCATGGAAGGCAGCGCGGCATACAAATCGAGCACTCGCGGCACCGCCATGTCGTCGCGAGCCCGCAGCGCCCGTCGCTCCGCGTTGGAGGTCACGTTCTCCAGTACCGAGATGGGCAGCCTCTGGCTGACGCCCGAACGCTTGTCCACCTTCTTGTCCTCGCGCGCCAGGAACGCGATCTGCTCGATCACCTCGCGGATGTACTTCGGAATCCGGACTTCCTTCGCCGACTTGCGTTCGATCCACGCTTCCTGCGCGGTGATCTCCATCCCCTCATCCACCGTCGCCGGATAGTGCGTCCGGATCTCGCTGCCGATGCGGTCCTTCAGCGGCGTGATGATCTTGCCGCGCGCGGTGTAATCCTCGGGATTCGCCGTGAACACCAGCATCAGGTCCAGCGGGAGGCGCACCGGATACCCCTTAATCTGGACATCGCCTTCCTGCATGATGTTGAACAGGCCCACCTGAATTTTCCCCGCCAGGTCCGGCAGCTCGTTGATCGCGAAAATCCCCCGGTTGGCGCGAGGCAGCAGACCGTAGTGCACCGTCATCTCGCTCGAAATGTTCTCGCCCGTGCGCGCCGCCTTGATTGGATCGATGTCCCCGATCATGTCCGCGATGGTCACGTCCGGCGTCGCCAGCTTCTCCACATACCGCTGATCCCTGCTCAGCCAGGCGATCGGCGTTTCGTCGCCGAGCTTCTCGATCTGATCACGCCCGAACTTGCTGATCGGATGGTAAGGATCGTCGCGTATCTCCGACCCCGCGATGTACGGGGCGAACTCGTCCAGTAGAGTCACCAGCATCCGGATCAGGCGTGTTTTCGCCTGCCCCCGCAGCCCCAGCAGAATGAAGTTGTGCCGGGACAGAATCGCGTTCACCACCTGCGGTACCACCGTGTCGTCGTAGCCCACCACGCCGGGGAACAAAGTCTCCCCTCTGTCCAGCTTGCAGATCAGGTTTTCGCGCAGCTCATCCTTGACGCTGCGGTTCTTCAGGCGGTCTTCGGAGAACGTACTCCTGCGAAGCTGGCCGAGGGTTTGGGGAAGGTCTTTCATGATTGCCATTCATCATCCGGCCTCGTCCGGATCTTGACCCGATTGTAGCAGGCAGCCGCCGCGTGCCCTCTCAGCGGGTGCGCGAGCGATCCCACCAGTAGGCGATGGCTCCGATCAGCGCCGCGTTCACCGCCACGCCCGCCCAGCCGAGCCCCATCGCCGCCCACGGCAGCCCCCACAACGCGGGCAGCGCCCACTCGAAGCCCAGCGACTCGGGGTTCGACGAGAGCCACGCGAGCGCGAAGGTGACGAGAAACAGCCCCAGGAAGATCGCCACGCACCGGACCGCCAGCCGCATTACATATACTCTGGCACGCCGATTCCCAGTACGCGAAGAGTACCCTCCAGCCGGGACCGGAAGTACGAAGTCATCCACAGCAGAAAGAGCCGCCGCTCCGCGTCCGGCTCATCCAGGACCGGATATTTTTGATAAAAGGTGTTGAACGCCTGCCCCAACTGGAAGGCGAAGCGCGCCACATGCGACGGCTCGCCCGAACCCACCGCGCGCTCCACCGCCGATTCCATCTTGGAGGCTTCCACCAGAAGCTGCCACAGCTCTTCATCGCCCAACTGCCGCGCGAAAGCTTCCCGCGTCAGTGCCCCCGCGAAGTCCGGGATGCCACCCCCGCGCTCGGCGAACTTCGCCAGAATCTTGGATGCCCGCACCGCGGCATATTGGAGATAGGGCCCGGTCTCGCCCGTGAAGCTCAAGGCTTCCTGCAGGTCGAAGGCGATTACCGTGTTGCGCGTGAACTTCAGCATGAAGTAGCGCAGCGCCGCCACCGCGATCTGCTTCGCCACCTCTCGATTGCGGTCCTCTGGCTGATCACCGTTGCGAGACTGC
Source organism: uncultured Solibacteraceae bacterium (assembly GCA_964406035.1). Taxonomy (GTDB): domain Bacteria; phylum Acidobacteriota; class Terriglobia; order Bryobacterales; family Bryobacteraceae; genus JAIEPW01. The sequence continues at coordinate 2,868 of CAYOQB010000146.1, forward strand.
ACCTCCTCAAACGCCTTCTCCACCAGCTTGTCCAGCAGGTCGTCCGCCTTCACGCCGAGTCCTTTGCGTCCGGACACTTCGACGTAAGCCTTGCGCTTGTCCTCCTCGCTTAGCTCGATCCCCAGGTCCGCGCAGGCGCGCGGGCTCAACGCAACCATCTCGTAGGAGAAATGAATCGAGTTTTCCGCCTGGTCTTCATAATGCAGCGCCCGCAGTCCCGCGACTACCACATCCTGCAGGTACGATTGCCGCGAATCGATCACGTTATACACCCGCGACCCGCGCCCGAATGCTTTTTCCTCGCCCTCACTGCTTGCCACCCACAACTCGTACGGCTCCTGCTGCAGCTTGCGATACCGGAAGTCCTTGCCCAAAAGCCCGAACTTCCAGAGCTGGTAGGCAATGTCCTTGCCGACATAGGTCACGGTCCCGTTGGACCGCACGATCACCTTCGAATCCCCTTCCTCGCTCTGTTCTTTGAATGCCGTCGCCGCCATCACCCAGCAGCCCTTGTTCTTCCCTTCCGTTTCGAAGTAAATGGCGCCGCGTTCCTTCAACTGCTCGAACGCCTTCGCCCAGAACTGCATGTGCAGGATCTCGCTCTCGCGCGGCAGCACGTCGTAGGCGATCCCCAGCCGCCACATCGTGTCCAAATGGCAGCGCACGATCGCGTCGGCCACCATGTGAGCCAGCTCCGCCAGCTCGCCTTCATTCGCCTCGATCGCATGCAGCGTCTGCGCGCGCCATTGCTTCGCTTCCTCGCTGCTCGAGTAGTACTGCGCTACTCGCGCGTACAGATCCCAGCACAGGTAGTCGAACCGGGTTCCGGCGATCAGCTCCCGCACCTTGGCCGGCGGCTTCTTCTCCAGAAAATGAAACCCCACCACCACATCCGCCACCTGCACGCCGGTGTTGTCGATGTAATTCTGCACCTCCACCTGGTTCCCGGTGAAGCGCAGCATGCGCACGAACGTGTCGCCCAGCACGGCGTTTCTCAGATGTCCGATATGCGCCGCTTTGTTCGGATTGATGTTGGTGTGCTCGACGATCAGCTTGCCGCCCGAGGCGGGGCGCGCTCCGGCCTCGCCGCGCAGCGCAGCTTCTCCGTATGCGCCCCGGTCGAATCGCACGTTGATGTAACCGTTGCCGGCGATCTCCAGCGCCGCAACCCCGGCGAGCGGTCCCAGTGCCTCCACGATCTCCTGCGCGATCGCCCGCGGCGGCTTCTTCAACGTCCGGGCCAGTTGGAACGCCGCCGGCACCGCCAGTTCGCCGAAACTGGCCTGCTTGGGCTGCTCCGTGCCCCAGGCGATTTGAACCCCGTAGCGGGCCTCCAGCAGGGCCGAAAAGGCCCCGGTGATCGATTTCTCAAGGTGATGGAACACGATTGCTTGACAGTATAGCAATCCGCTCCAATGCCCCTAGGCAGTCAATCACTTAGCTGAACATGGACCATTTGAGTCCTGATTTGCTAAACTAGCTTTGAATGCCCAAGGTGACCTTTGTCAACTATGACCAGACGGTGGAGTTCGAAACCGGGAAGCTGCCCTACTCCGACCATGGCAAACCCGAAAGCCTGCTCGATATCGCGCTGAACTTCGGCCTGCATCTGGAACATGCCTGCGGCGGAAGCTGCGCCTGCACCACCTGCCACGTCTGGATCAAGGAAGGCATGGACAACGTTTCTCCGGCTGAGGAAGACGAGTTGGACCGCCTCGACATGGCCGCGGACCTGACTCTCAAGTCCCGCCTCGGCTGCCAGTGCGTGATCCAGGGCGACGTTGTGGTCGAGATCCCCAGTTGGAACCGCAATTACGTCAGCGAAGGCGGCGGTTCCATGAATCTCGGCGACGCCATCCCCGCGCCCCGCAAGTAGATTAGCGCGTCAGCAGCGGAACGAATTTGTCGATCAGCGCCATCGGGATCATCGCCTGCACCCGCACCGATTGCTGGTCCTGCACCACGATGATCGCGTCCCAAACCTTCAGCAAATCCGGCTGATCGGCGGGCGTGGACAGCCGTCCAATCCCGGCAATCGCCTTCAAGGCGTCATGCACCTGCTTGGCGTTCTGATCCGTGTCGCAGGTGCCGGCGGCCTTCATGTCGATTCCGCCGTTCAAATTCGCGCTGAAAGTCCCGGTCTGAATCGAGCGGATCATGCGATTGGCATTGCCCAGCGCGGACCCCTGTGAAAACCCCAGGTCCACGCCGCCGCCGCCATACACTGCCCAAAATTGGGACTGATAGGGAATGGATTCCACCAATCCCTTCATGTCGCTAGGAATACCCAGTTTTCCGGAATTCTGTTCATCCAACAGCCGTTTTACGGCCGCAGTGGGACCGACGATCCACGTGCTCATGTTCAGGAACGTCACCGCCGCCTGCTGATTCCCGTACAGATTTCGACCGCGGTAGGAGAATCGCTCCGCGCCTTCGGCCTGCAGCCGCGGTTCCAGTTCCCCTTCCGAGAACCGGCCGCGGCCCAGAATCACGGCATCCTTGCCGTTGGAAGCCACCAGCAATTCCCATAGGTCCTTGCGGGCGTTCAATCCTGTCCTCTTCTCGAATTCGTCCAGGGGCGCGAACTTCGCGGTAGCGAAGTACTTGCGGTAAATCTCGGTCTCCCGCAGCTTGTCCAGCCGCGCACCCATAAGGATCTTCGTGTCCGGCGGCACGATGGTCGCCAGGGCGGGGTCGATGTGTACGTGCGTCGGCGTTTGGCGGCATGCGGCCAAAGCCAGCAGCACCGGCAGCAGAGCTAGCTTCTTCATCTGTTTTCAGGATAACGGACGGAAACAGGAAGACGGGCGGAGAGGGACGATTTTACACCTAGCGATCAGGTCTCGGCCATAACGGAGCGCCGCGCCCGCCCCGCCGGACGCACCAGCGCCTCGCGATGCAACTGGTCCAGCGAAGGAATCTCGATGGAGCGCCGCCGCAGTTGCAGCAGACCTCGCCTGGCGAGCAGGTTCAGCCGCGTGGATGTGGTTTCCCGCGTGGCCCCGATCAATTGCGCCAGGTCTAACTGTGTCAGCGGCAAGATCGCGGTCGAGCCACTGCTGTCGGCAAAGCGGGCTCCCAGATCGCCCAGCCAGCACAGCATCCGATACTCGACGTCATGCGCGCAGAGCAGCTCGATCTTACGAAGCAGAAATTCCTGCCGTTGCATTGCTCCCATCGCCAGTTGTGGCCAGGCCCCGCTCTCTTGGATTCTCCTCAGAAACTCCGCCGCCGGAATCGAAATCGCGGATCCTGGCAACATTGGGACCGCGGAGCAGCAGCGTTTGTAAACTCCGAAGATGGACTCTTCTCCGAACAGGTCCCCGGCGCCGGCGAGACCGGCGAGTGCGTCCATGCCTTCCGGCACCCGCCGCAACAGCTTCACAAATCCGGCTTCGACCACGTAAACGCTGGGGCAATCCTCCGACTGCTCATACATCGGGGGACTGTTCCGGCCGAATCGAATCCGCACCGCACCCGGAATCTGGAGCACCTCAGCCGGCGGCAAAACCGGGATGTGAGCGGGGACACTGGTCATTGGTTTGCTCCCTGCAACAAACAATGATTATTGATCGGTTCTATTTCTTATGCAACAGTTTTGCGAATTTCTTTGCCTCCTCGAAGTGCTTTCTCATCCCCGCTTCGCTTAGCTGCGCTTCCATTCGCTTTAGCTGCGCTACGTATTCCACGATCGCGCGGCGGACGGCGTCCGTATTTGTATCCAGAATGTCCTTCCACAGATCGTAGGAACTTCCCGCAAGCCTGGTCATGTCCAGCGCTCCCGGACCTGCGGAATCTTCCGCTCCCGGAACTCGCCCCAGCACCTCGGCTAGCCCTGTCGACAGCAGTTGCGGCAGGTGCGATGTAAACGCGACCATCTCATCATGGACCTCGGCGGGGATCAGGCGCGCGCGTCCGCCGATTACCGAAACGAGCCGCGTGAGAATCTCCAAAGAATCGCGTTCCTCCGGGCGGCCGCACGGAGTAAGAAAATAAGGCCGTCCCTCGAAAAGCGCCGCGTCCGCCGCGGAACACCCCTGCATTTCTTTCCCCGCCATCGGATGCCCCCCGATGAAGCAGCCCCGCCCCGCCAGCCGCGACGCTGCCCGGCAGATCTCCACCTTCGTGCTGCCGCTGTCCGTAATCAAGGCGCCCGGGCGCACCAGCGCGTCCGCCACCGGCAGGAGTTCGATGATCTTCGATATGGGCGTCGCCAGATACACCAAATCCGCCCGCGACACCCCTTCATTCCATTCCGCGGGCTCGTCGATGATTCCGAGTTCCAGCGCCTCCGCCAGCACCTCCGGCCGGTCAATGCCCAGAATCCGCCGGGCCAGACCGTGCTGCTTCAGTGCCTTGGCGAACGATCCGCCGATCAGCCCCACGCCGGCGATTACGACGGTTTCCATCCGCCGAGCCTATCTCAAGCAGGCCGCAAGCGCAAAGATCCGCTCAGCCGTCCTCTCAAACGCCTCAAACGAAAGGCTCTGTCCGGCCAGGTGGGCGGCGCGGTCCGGGTCCGGATGAATATCCAGAAAAATCCCCGCGGCGCCTCCGGCCGCCGCCGCCTGAGCCATCGGCCCCGCAAGATCGCGCCGTCCCGTCCCGGTGGAACAGTCCACCGCTACCGGTAAATGCGTCAATCTCGCCAATAAAGGGACAGCCGCCAAATCCAGTGTCCGCCTTCCGGGGGACTCCGGGCTCCGGATGCCGGCTTCGCACAGAATAACTTGCGAGTTTCCCGCCGCAAGCACTTGTTCGGCGGCAATCAACAGTTCCTCGATCGTGCTTCCCGCCGGACGCTGCAGCAATACCGGATCGGACCCTGCTCCCGCCTCCTTCAGCACAGCGTGATTGGAAAGATCCGATATTTCCCGGACAGCCGGCAGCTTCGTCGACTGACCAAACGGCGCCAGCAGCGTCAGCCCGTTTTCCGAGGCCGCTTGTTCCACCGGCAACAGCGACCCGAGGAATGGCGCTCTCACCCGCAGGACCCGCGCTCCCGCGGCCTTCATCCGGCGCGCCCCTTCCGCGATCGCTTCCGCGTCGCAGCTCGAAATCGCGGCCGCAATCACTGGAGTCCCGCCGCCGAAAACCGCCTGCCCCGCGCGCACCACCGTGCCTTCCGGCCTCGCGTGACGCGCCGCCAGTTGGTAACGCGACACAATGCGATGGCATTCCTTCACGCCTTCCATCGCCTCAAAGTCTGCCGGCTCCCAGTCCTCCACCGGACCCACCCCGCCGAGCAGCGTGTGCACCACCCCCGTGGACCGGTGCACCGTGAACCCCAGCGTCACCAGCCGCTCGATCACATTCTCGATCTGGCGCTCCGTGGCGCCATGCTCCATCACCACCAGCATGGCTACTTGTCCTTTTCTCCGCGCTCGATCATGCGATTGCGCTGCACGGTGCGCATTTCATCGATGATGCGCTCGAAAATGCGGCGCGCGGCATCGTTGGAAAGCGGCCCGCCGTTGGCCGACAGCACGTTCTCGAATACCTGATCCTCCCGCCGCGGCTCGTAGATCGCCAGCTTCAAATCCTGCTTCAGCCGCCCGATCTCCTCCACCACCCGCGTGCGCCGGTTCATCATCGCGATCAGTTCCCGGTCGATCTCGTCGATCTCGGCGCGACAGCCGGCCAGCCGCTGTTCGCATTCTTCGCGATTCACGCCGGCACCTCGCGCCGCAGACCCCCGGCAAGCTCCCGGGCGAACGCCTCCACCCGCTCGACCAGCTTGGGATCGCCGCCGTGCTCCTCGATCAGCCGAACCAGCGCGCTGCCCACCACCACGCCATCGGCGATCCGCGCCACCGCCGCCACCTGCCCCCGCGTCGAGATTCCGAACCCCACCGCGAGCGGCAGCGGCGTAACCGGCCGCATCGCCTCCACCAGCGCTCCGGCCGAGTCCGCGACAGACGCGCTCTCCCCCGTGACCCCGGTCCGCGACACCAGGTAGACAAAGCCGGTCGAATACCGCGCCACCAGTTCCCGCCGCCCGGCGGTGCTGGTCGGCGCTGCCAGAAAGACCGTGTCCAGGCCCGACGTTCGCATCACCCCGATGTACTTTTCCGCTTCCTCCACACTCAGGTCCGTCAGCAGACATCCGTCGATGCCCGCGGCGGCGGCATCCGCGGCCAGGCGCTCCAGACCATACCGGAGAATGGGATTCAGGTACGTGAACAGCAGCAGTGGAATCCGCGACGACGCGCGAATCTCCCGCGCGATCTCCAGCACCCGGCTGACATTCACTCCCTGCCGCAGCGCGCGGTCGGACGCCTTCTGAATCACCGGGCCGTCGGCGATCGGATCCGAGAACGGCACCCCCAGCTCGATCAGGTCCACCCCCCCGCGCTCCAGCGCCTCCGCGATGCGGGGCGTCAGCTCCGGTGTGGGATCGCCCGCCGTGATGTAGGCGATCAGCGCCGCGCGGTTCTCCTCCCGCGTCCGGCGGAACAAGTCAGCAATTCGCGTCGATGGCATCGAGCTCTTTCAGATTCTCCCGGTAAATGTCAGTGTCTTTATCGCCGCGTCCCGACAAGTTGATCAGGAACAATTGCCCCGGCGACAGCGGCGCGCGCCGCAGCGCTTCCGCCACGGCATGCGCCGATTCGAGCGCCGGGATGATGCCCTCGTGCCGTGCCATGGTCTGAGCCGCCGCCAGCGCATCCGCGTCCGTCGCCGAGACGTACTCCGCGCGCCCCCGGTCGTGCAGCCAGGCATGTTCCGGACCCACCAGCGCGTAATCGAGCCCCGCCGACACCGAGTGCGTCAACGCCACCTGCCCGTCCGTGTCTTGCAGCAGGTAACTGTGCGCCCCGTGCAGCACGCCCGGCGATCCCCCGCTGAATCGCGCCGCGTGCGCGCCCAGTTCCGCTCCCTGACCTCCGGCCTCGACACCCACCAGTTTCACGCCTTCGTCCTCGACAAACGGATGGAAAATGCCGATCGCGTTCGATCCTCCACCCACGCAGGCGAAGATGACATCCGGCAGCCGCTGCTCCCGTTCCAGGATTTGCCGCCGCGCCTCCTCCCCCATCACGCGATGAAAGTGGCGGACCATCAGCGGGTAAGGATGCGCGCCAAGGGCCGAGCCAAGCAGGTAGTGCGAACTCGCGACATTGGTCACCCAGTCCCGCATCGCTTCGCTGATCGCGTCCTTCAGCGTGCGGCTTCCGCTCTGCACTCCCACCACGCGCGCGCCCAGCAGCCGCATGCGAAACACATTCAGCCGCTGCCGCCGCATGTCCTCGGCGCCCATGTAGACCACGCACTCCAGGCCCAGCAGCGCGCAAACACTGGCGGTCGCCACTCCGTGCTGCCCCGCGCCCGTCTCCGCGATAATCCGCTTCTTGCCCATGCGCCGCGCCAGCAGCGCCTGCCCCAGGGCGTTGTTGATCTTGTGCGCCCCGGTGTGCAGCAGATCCTCGCGCTTCAGGTAGATCTTCGCTCCGCCGCACAGCTCCGTCAGCCGCCGCGCATGATAGAGCGGCGTCGGCCGCCCGGCGTAGTTCGCCAGCAGATCCCGCAACTCGCATTGGAACTCCGGGTCGTGGCGCGCCTCCAGATACGACTTCTCCAGCTCCTCCAGCGGCGCCATCAAAACTTCCGGAACAAACCGGCCGCCATACGGCCCAAAATGTCCCGTGGAATCGGGTTCGGAAAGGTTCATGATTTTTCCGCGGCCTCGCGCGCCGCTTTTACAAACTCCAGAATCTTGCGGGCATCCTTCACACCCGGCGCAAGCTCCACTCCGGAGCTGACGTCGACGCCCCAGGGCCTCGCCACGCGGATCGCCTGGCCGACATTGCCAGGGTTCAGCCCCCCTGCCAGCACGATCCGCCGGCTTCGCGCCTCCGCCGCCATCCTCCAGTCGAAGGACACGCCGTTCGCGGTCCCGTCGAGCACAACCGCCTCCGCCGCCGGGTCGAGCTCGGGGATGGCATCCTGAATCCGGTACGCCCGCCACAGCGGAATCGCCAGCGGGCCCGGATCACTGTAAACCTGCGCGGCGTCCAGGCCCGCGCGCTCCGCGATCGCCGCGATCTCCGCCGCCCCCGCATCGGTGAAAATGCCCACCTTGCGGACCGCCAGGTTTTGGCCCAACGCGGCGGCCTGATCCGCGGTTACCGCGCGGGGACTGGAGGCCACGAACACGAAGCCGATCGCCGACGCCCCCGCCTCCACCGCTGCTTCCGCGTCTTCACGCCGCGTGATGCCGCAAATCTTCACCATCATCCGATCAGCTCCCGCAAGGCTGCCGCGGGGTCCGGGCTGCGCATGAGATGCTCGCCCACCAGGAACGCCTGATACCCCGCGTCGCGGAGCTGCCGCACCTCCGAGCGCGAACGGATGCCGCTTTCGCTGACGCGTATCACCCCTGCCGGAATGCGCTCCGCCAGCCGGAACGAGGTGTCCAGCCGGACTTCAAACGTGTGCAGGTTGCGATTGTTGACCCCGATGATATCCGCGCCGGATGCGAGCGCCGGTTCCAACTCAGCCTCGCAGTGGACTTCCACCAGCGCCGCCATTCCAAACCCGGAGGCGAGCTCGCGCAAGTCGCGCATCTCCCGCTCGCTGAGAATCGCGGCGATCAGCAGTATGGCGTCGGCGCCGTGCGCCGCCGCTTCCACCACGCTCACCGGGTCGATGGTGAAATCCTTGCGCAAAACCGGCAGCCGCGCCCGTTCGCGCGCCGCTTCCAGATCGCTTAAGTTGCCCTTGAAGAACGGCCCGTCGGTGAGCACCGAGAGCGCCGCCGCGCCGCCTTCTTCGTAGCGCGCTGCCACGGCGGCGGGATCGAAGTCGCCCGCCAGAACGCCCGCGCTGGGCGACGCCTGCTTCACCTCGGCGATGATCGCCGGAGGGGCTGCCGCCAGGACTCCCGCGAAGTCGCGCCGATCCGCCATCCGGCCTTCCGCGAGACGTTCCAGCTCCCCCCGCCGCCCCGCCAGCGCCGCCACTTCCAGCCGCTTGGATGTGACAATTCGAGCGAGAATGTCCGGGACCGTCGCCAACATGGGAGGAATCTAACCATCCTACCCCACCCGGACCCGGCTATCGTTCCGGGCAATGAAGAACGGCCTCCCGCGGCCGTTGGCTTACAACGGGTGCGGAAGGCCGGTCGCCACTACGAAAATCTGTTTATTGCTTGCGCTTGCGGCGCAGCGCCGCCAGCAGCACCAGCCCTCCGCCCATCATGGCGTAGGTGGCCGGTTCAGGAATCGAGCCGCTGGGATCTGCTTGCGCCGACTGCACTTCCAGGCGGAACCCCACCGGGTTGGCCCCGCCGCCGACGAAATTCTCCACCTCGAAATAGAGCAGGTTCGCCCCCGGCAGGAACGTCGCGTTGCTGCCATTCAAAGTGATCGCGCTGCTGAGCGCGAAAAAGTTCACAGTGGACAGGCCGCCCGCCAGTTGCGCGTTCACAACACTCGTGACATCTACGTTGTTCAGCAGCACCCGATTGATGGCGTTGTCCGCGGCGACCCGGAATACAATTTGCGTCGTATTCGCCAGGAAGCTGCTGAGGTCGAAGAACTGATAGAAGGCCCAGGTGCCCGCTGCATCCCCGGTCGCCGAGGAAGTCTGGTACGGTGTGTTCGGGCTTACCCAGCTCGAATTCGCGTTATTGGCCAGCCACAGGGCCTGACCGTTGGACGGATTGAAGAACGGGAACCCGTTGGATGCCGGCTGGGTCACGAAAGTGGTCATCGAGAAGCCGTTGGGGTCGAGAATGCCCCAGCTCTGGTCTTCGCCGGCGGTCACCACCGCTCCAGTGCTATAAAACGGAATCGGCGCAGCGACCAGGGTCGCCGAGGCGACCATCAGAGTGGAAAGAATGATCAGAATTTTCTTCAAGGTTTGTGTCCCCGGACGGTACTAGATGCACTATTCGCATCCCCAGAGTAGGGTAGTGAAAGCGCACCGTCAACCTGAGAAACGCACTTAAGTCATTTCTTGGCATATCCTTACCGGGATTCAGGCGTAAGGTAGTAGAATCCCCGAGTAGTAGTCCAAGGCAAACCTCTTAGTTCAAGACAATCGCGTGAAAAGCCAGCCGGAACCCCAGTTGCTCGCCCCAAACCCATCTGTTACCATAGGTTTTTGCGCTTGCCGCTGGAGTTAGCGGAGGTGTGCGTTGT
>CAYOQB010000147.1:0-12901 GCA_964406035.1 uncultured Solibacteraceae bacterium
GTATCACGCCGCCAAGGAGCGCCAGCGCTTTGTCGACGCGCGGCTCAGCCAGTTGAAGTCCCGTCTGCGCGACTTCTCCATGGTGGACATGTCCCGCATCCCCCACGACCGCGTGGGGCTCGGCTCCCAGGTAGTGGTCTTCGATTCCACCAAGGACCAGGAGATCAGCTATAAGCTGGTGACCAGCGAGGAAGCCGACGTGGCCAAGGGCCTGATCTCCACCAGTTCTCCCATCGGCAAGGGCCTGCTGGGCAAGCAGGTGGGCGATGTCGTGAAGGTGCAGATTCCCGGAGGCACCCGCGAAATGGAAATCCTGCAGTTGACGACGATTCACCAGAACGGCACGTAAGCCGGAGTTTTGGTTTATGACCCTGACGCGCGCCATCGGCCTCGGATGCAACAAGCTCCTGCTGCTGATTGTGCGCGCGCTCGCCCTCTCCCGCGTTCATCCCAACGTCCTCACCTTCATCGGGCTGCTGGTGAATGTCGGCGCGGCCGCCCTGCTGGCCACCGGACGCTTCTTTGAAGCCGGGCTGGTGATCATCGGCGCGGGCCTGTTCGACATGGTGGATGGCCGCGTCGCGCGGGAAACCAACCGGGTCACCCGCTTCGGCGCCTTCTTCGATTCCGTGCTCGACCGCTATTCGGACCTGGGCCTGCTGATCGGACTGCTGGTCTGGTACGGCACCATCGGGCGATCCGCCTACGTGGTGCTGACCGCGGTGGCGATGATCGCCAGCGTGATGATCAGCTACAGCCGGGCTCGCGCCGAAAACATCATCCCGAGCTGCAAGGTGGGCTTCCTCGAACGTCCCGAACGCGTGGTGCTGATCATCATCGGCGCGCTGTTCGATCGCATGGCGCCCGTCCTGTGGGTGCTGGCGATCCTCGGCAATCTCACCGTCATCCACCGCATGATCTTCACCTTCCAGGAAGCCAAGCGCCTGGAAGAGGCGCAGTTGCGCCCGCCCGCCCGCTCCAGCACCGCCAGCAAGTAAAACGCTACCGGACCGCCAGCAGGACGCCCGGCGGGCTCATCAACTCCGGAAACCCGATGCGCACCTCGGGATCGGCTTGCGCCACCGCCGGCGCCCGCAGATTGATCTGATACAGGCCAGCGGACTGCGGAGTCACCCCGGCATAGAGAATCTCCGCTTCCACCTCGCCGATCCACACCCGGAATTCGGCCCGCCGCTCGATCTCCGCCGCCTCCCGCGGGATGTCCGCGAACCGCAGCGGGGGTCGCACGGCGCCCAGCCCGCTGGCATAGAGAATAATGATGTCCCCGCTCGCCGCCGGACGCTCTGGCGTCAGCAGCCTGCCCTCCGCATCGGTGGCGACCGCGTACGCTCCCTGCTGGAATAACGCCGGCGAAACGCTGTCCACCGTGACCGCCACCCGGGGACCCACCACGCCGTCGCGATGCACCACCAGGTCCGGGGAACCGTGCGAGTGGCTGGGCGGAATCAGCACGTTGATCTGCGTCGGCGACACATAGAAGGGATACACCGCGATATTGCCCAGAAACACCCGGACCCCGCTGCCCGGCAGGCTGGTGGGCAGCACCCCGGAGGCGATGTCGCCCGCCCGGATCCAGGCGGTGTTCCACGACAGATTGCGCCCGTAAATGCTCAGGTAGCTGTTCGGCGATACGGGACCCGGGCGGTTCGTGGCCGCGTTTACCACGCTCGCGGCCGTGTACTCCGGACTCTGAATGAGGATAGCGGCCAGCGCGAGAGCGGACACCATATATAAAGGTGTCCGCCCGCCCGCTTTTTTCTCCCGCTACTGTCCGATCTGCAGGAACAATCGCTGTCCGATGTTGGTGGAGCCGAGCGAGACTTCGATCTCGGTGACGCCCGCCGCCACCTGCGGCACCACCACGTTGAACTGGTACAAGCCGATAAAGTTCGGCGCGAGACCGGAGTAGGTCAACTGCGCCTCCGTCTGTCCGAACCGGAAGCGAACCGGCTGCACCGTCCGGTTCAACTGCCGGATGATCTGGCCGGCGATCGGGAGCCTCTGTCCGGCATCGTTCTGCACCGGTCCGAAGCCGACGCCATACACAATCAGCGTATCGCCAGGACGCGGCAGGCGCGACGCCACGCCCGCGAAGTTGCCCGCGAAGCAATCGCCGGAAGCGGGGCATCCCGGCGTGTTCGGCGGATACAACGCTACCAGGAACTGGCGGTCATTATCGCGGAACGGCGCGACCGCCGGCGCCAGAACCGCCGGAGCTTCCGCCAGCTTCATCAACGTAAACGCATCGCTTTGCTCAGTCCCGCGGCGAACCACCACCGAGACATTGCCGGTAGCCGGCGAATCCGGCATCTGAACGTTGATCTGGCCGGCGGTGGCGATCGAGATCGGCGCGGGCTGATTGTTGATCAGCACGCTGACATCGCCAAGCGCCGTGGGCGCGGTGTCGCCCTGGAAGCCGCTGTCCCAGCGGCGCTCCTCTGGCGAAAGATTCGATCCGTAAATCTCCAGCCACGATCCGCTTGCGCCGCGGCCCGCCCCGCCGAACGCCGTCGCCGTCACCACGCCGCCCGAGTTGATGGACGGCCGGTTCCCCCCGGTGGCGGCCGCGATCTCCAGCGTCGTGGTGTAGATGCTGTCGCCGCTGTTGGAGAAATTGCCGTTGGCCGCGTTACCCGCCGCGTAGAATACGACACCACCGGGATCATTCGGCGCCGTCCACTCGATCTCCCACGTGGTGCTGCCCTGTGCGTCACGCGCGGGGCTGTGCGTCACGTAAGGGACCTGCGTCCCGCCGGCAAAGTCGCTGGATATGCGAGTATCCGACCCGGCGGTGAAGGTACCGGCCGCCGCTTGCGTGTTCGACCTCAGGCGCGCCGTGAGCGCGAACCCGAAGCGCACCCGATTCTGTTGCGACAGGCGAACCCGGATGGTCTGCCTCTGCCCTGGCTGGTAAGTCGCGGCTTCGATCGCCAGCGATCCCCCGCCCGAGTTTGCCGTTCCGCTGTGGCATCTCGTGCAGTTTCCGCCGTTGGGTGGAGCTCCAGTAGCAGCGCCAGGCGCCCCGGCGCTGTTCGCCGCCAGCGAAAAAGGAAGCATCAGAAACGCCATTGCAAGTCGACTGCGCATAATTCCTCCCGCCAAACTTAGTTTGCGATATCCAGAAACAGCGTTTGCCCGAGCGGCGACCCGTCGAGCGTGACATTCAGTTGCACCGTACCCGCCGGAACCTGCGGCACGATGAGGTTGAACTGGTACAGACCAATTGCCTGCGGCGCAAGGCCTGCATATTCCAGCCTCGCCTCCACCTGCCCAAAACGGAAAACCACCGGCTTCACCAGCCGGTTCAACACGCCGGGCGCGACACCCACGTATCGCGACGGCGCTGCGCCATCCACCGCGACCGCGCCAAAGCCGATCCCGTACACGATCAGGCGATCGCCGGGACGCGGCAGGCGCGACGCCACGCCGGCGAAATTGCCCGCGAAACAGACCTGATCCCCCGGACAGCCCTCCGTACCCGGCGGATACACCGCCGCCAGGTATTGCCGGTTCCCTGCCCGGAACGGAGCCGTCCCGGGCGCCAGCACTCCCGGCGATTCCGTCTCCTTGAACACGGTGACGGGATCGCTGCTGCGATCGCCGGATCGCACCACCACCTGCACCGGACCCGAGGAAGAATCCTCCGGCACTTGCGCGTTGATCTGACCCGGCGTGACCACGCCCACGAACGCTGCGCGGTTGTTGATCAGCACTGTTGCCGGTTGCGAGAAGTTCGCGCCGAAAATCTCGATCCACGATCCCGACGCGAAGCTCCGCCGTCCCCCGAAAGCGAACGCCGAGATCACCCCGCCAGTGGAAATGGTAGGCCGCGTGGAGGGCGCGAGCGCGGCGATCTCCTTCACCGCGGCGTAAATGTTGTCGCCAGAGCTGGCCCCGTTGCCGTTCGCGGCGTTCCCCGAGGCGTAGAACACCACGCCCGACGAATCATCCGGAGCGGTCCAGGTCAATTCGTATACGAAACCCGCGCCGCGCGCGGTCTGCTGCGCCGGGAAGTGGCTCGCGTACTGGATTCCGGAGATGGTCTCGACCACCGTAAATCGCCCGGCCGTGAACGTGCCCGCCTGCCGCAGCTGGTCCGACTTGCGCCGCGCGCTGAGCGAGAAGCCCCAGCGCATCTGGTTCGGATCGCTGATCCGCACGCGCACGGTCTGGCTCTGCCCCGGCAGGTAGTCTGTCGCTTCGATCTCGAGCGACCCCGCGCCCGAGTTCACCCCTCCTCCGTGGCACTGCGTGCACGTTCCGGAGTCGCCCGGCGCGCCGGTGAGGCCCGGCGGCGCTGAGTCACTGAAGGCGAACAAGAGAATCGGTGCGGCGGCGGCCACCGCGCCCGCAAGCCGGGCGGTCATTCGCTATTGGCCGATCTCGATGCTGAGCGTTTGCGGAATCGGCTGCCCGCCCTGGGTGACGTTGAGCGGATACACTCCCGGCGCGATGCCCGCAGGGATGGTGATGTTGAACTGATACAAGCCGATGAAGCCGGGCGCGAGGCCCTGATACAGCACCGTCGCTTCCGCCTGCCCGATGCGGAAGCTGACCGGGCGGGTCAACTGCGTGGGAGCGCGCGCGATGACGCCGGGATTCACGTTCGGGGTCACCGTGCCGAAGCCGATGCCGTAGACGATCAGCGTGTCGCCGGGGCGCGCCAGCCTGGTCTGCACGTTGGGACCGGGTCTAACAGCGAACACCGGGGGATCAGTGCCAGGGAACAGCGCCACAACGAACTGGGTTCCGCCGATATTGAAGTCTTGACGAGCAAGTAATCCTGGAGCTGTCGGAGTCAGGTTCAAGCTGATCGAATCGCTTTGCTGTGAACCCCTCCGCACGACCACCGGCACCGGCCCAGTTTGAAAGGTCGTATTGGGAGCTTGGACGTTAATCTGGTTATTCACCGCGAACCAGATGGGAGCAGGCGTGCCGCCGATCGTGACGCTGAGATCGCCAAGCGCAGTGGGTGCATTGTCGCCTTGGAATCCGTTGTCCCAGACACGGGTCTCACCCTCGTTGAGGAAATTGGCGCCGTAAATTTCGAGCCAAGTACCGGGGGCCATACGGGCACCGCCGCCGAATGAAGTCGCGGTAACCACGCCGCCGGAGTTGATCGCCGGCCGGGGGTTGGTGACCGCCGCGGGGGTCAGGCGTACGTTGGTGGTGTAGATGCGATCGCCGGTGTTATTTCCGTCACCGTTCGCCGCATTGGCCGCTACGTACATCACGACATCGCCGACGTTCGTCGCGGGCGCTACCCAGTCGAACTCGAAACGATTCGTGTTGCTGGGTGTGCTGTGCTCGATGAACTGGACTGCGAAGTTGGCCGGGCATCCGGCCTGCGGCTTGGTGTTGCCGTTGTCGCAGAGTACAACCTGACCCGCGCCGGGCCGGAAGTCTCCTGCCTGCCCGTTGGAAAGATTGCTGGCCAGCCGCGCGGAAGCCTGAAAGCCGTAGATCCGTGCCTGTGCGTCGGTTATGGTAACTGTCACCCGGATGGTCGCGCCTGGTGTGTAGGTGCTGCCGCTCGAGAAGCTGAATGCGACGTTCCCACCGCCTGCGTTCAGACCAGTGCCGACGTGACACCCGGTGCTGGCGCATGCTTGAGCGCTATCGCCCGGCGCGCCGGTCACCCTCGGGTCCGGTCCGCGAGCGAAAGCCCACAGAACAGCCGGCAATCCAGCCGCCGACAAAACGAGCGCAGTTCTGGCAGTACGGGTCATAACGAAACTACCTCTCCGACTTCAAGATTCGCGAAGCGACGATGTGCTTTATTCTATCTTTTCCCGGTCCGCCATGGCTAACGCCTTGCGAGCCATGGTAGTTAGCGGAATTGATTGCAGATTCCCGTCAGCCACCCAGGCAAATCCTCGCGGCGCGCGCGATACCGTGCCCCTCAGGACGCGGCACAAGTACCGGTGGTTTACGATGGCGTGGCGGAACTCGCCCAGCAGCTTGCCGGGCTTGCCGCCGGGCAGCGCGTCCGGCAGTTCCCAGAACCCCGCCAGGCGCTTCGACCCTGCGTCCACTTGCCGCATCAGAATGCGACCCCGGTTCCGCACGATCCAAAGTGTTCGCACCTCCGCCACCGCGCGCGTCTTCCGCAGCTTCACCGGCAGCTCGTTCTGCCGCCCCTGCTGGAACGCCGCGCAGTGCTTCGTCACGGGACATGCCATGCACCGCGGGTCGCGCGGCAGGCACACGGTTGCGCCGAGCTCCATCAGCGCCTGGTTGAAACGACCCGGGTTCCGCCGATCGAGCAGCTCGTCCGCGCGCTGCTGCAGCCGCTGCCTGGTCGCCGAACTTCCCACGTCGCCAGGGTCGTTCGTCACCCGCGCGAGCACGCGCATCACGTTGCCGTCGAGCACTGCGTGCGGACGGTCAAACGCGATGGAAGCAATCGCCGCCGCCGTGTAATCTCCGACGCCGGGAAGTTCGCGAATGGAGTCGTGGTCCGAAGGGAATGCGTCTCCGATCTGCCGCGCCGCCTTCCGCAGATTGCGAGCCCGCGAGTAATACCCCAGCCCCGCCCACGCCGCGAGCACATCCTGCTCCGGCGCATTCGCCAGCGCCTGCACTGTGGGAAAGCGCTGCAGAAAGCGCTCGTAGTACGGGATCACGGCCGCCACCCGCGTCTGCTGCAACATGATCTCGGACAGCCAGATGCGGTAGGGATCGCGGGTCCGCCGCCACGGAAGATCGCGGGCGTGCGCGTCATACCAGGCAAGCAAAGCGGAACGGAAAGCGCGCACCGCAACAGGGTAGCTCAGAAACTGCAGCCGCGATGCGGCGTGCGCGGTTGTTCCTGTCGTGACAGCGCGATCCAACGGTCGGGGGTCGCCTTCCACACTACGTGCGATTCCCGCAGCCGGGCCTCGTCAATTAAACCTTGCGGAAGATAGAAGTCCAATCCGGGGCGCGCGGCGATCACGCGGCTCAGCGCCTCGGCGGAAGGCGCGAGAATCGCGGTCGCAAGCGGCCGCGAGGAATCGAGATCGAACTCGGCCAATCGCGCGCGAAATTCCGGCTCCAGCGCATCCAGCTTGAGGAATTCATCCGTCGTGACGCGAATCCCCAGCGTGTCGAAATCGAGCGGCTGCGCAACCGTATCCGGCGGCGCGAGGTACAGATAGCGGACCCGCGCCAGCGGCAGCACGCCCGAGTAGAACTGGTCGTCGGTGTTCACCAGGATCAGCTCATTGCCGCGGTTCCGGCCGCAATACGCTTCCATCGCCGGCAGAGCCGGATTGTGGAACTCACCGGCGAACGGAATGCCCGCGGGGTCATGCGGGAACAGCAGCTTCGCCCCCAGCGCCAGCGTCGCGACCGCCGCCACCCGGTAGCGCGGCAGGAATTCCGAGGCCAGGATCGCCATGGGCGGCAGCAGCGGCAGCAGGTACGCCGCACTGCGATAGGAGAACGCAAGCACGCACAACGTCTGCGCCACAATCCAGCACGCCGCCACGCGCGCCGTCGCGGATTCGCGTTTACGCCACGCCGCCGGGATCGATAGCGCCGCTAGAAACACCAGCACCGGATCGACGGCCCACAAGCGCCGGAGGTAGAACAGCGCCTGCTTTTCGTCCGATGTCTGGGAGGGCGCGCTCGCGCCATAGCCGATCAGCTCGCTGAAGATGTACTCCGCGCGGAACCAGTTCGGATGCACCGCAAGCTGGTACAGGTGCCAGGGCAGCATCACCGCGATGCAAAGCGCGCCCGCGCGAAGCAGGTTGCGAAACGCGGGACGCTCCGGTCCGGCGATCACCCAATACAGGATCAGCGCCAGAGGGGCGAGCAATCCCGCGACACTCTTGGTCAGAATCGCCAGTCCGCTGAAGACTCCGAACCACAACCAGGCTCGCTCCAGCTTGGGATCGCGAGCCAGAGCCAACAACGCCGCGGTTGTGAACAACAGCAGCAGCGCATCTGTGAGCCCGATTCGCGATAGAACGAAGAACTGATGGCTGCCCAGCAGCAGCAGCGGCGCCGCCAAGCCGGCCCAGGCGTAGAGAATCGCGCAGACCGCCGCGCCCCCCAGCAGCGACGGCAGCCGCAGAGCGAAGCGCGAGAATCCGAACAGGCGCAGGCTCGCGCCCTCGGCCCAATAAAGCAGCGGGGGCTTGTACAGCGCGAGCCGTCCCATAAACTTGGGCGTCAGCCAGCCCTCGCCTTCGGCCATGCCTACAGCGGTGTTCGCGTATGTGGCTTCATCCTGCGCTTCCAGCCGGCTGACCGGATCCACCCACGCCTCGGTGAGGCGAGGTCCGGACGCGGTGGCCGCCAGGAACGCGAAGCTGAGCGCGAACACCAGCGCGATTCGCAATCGCTATGCCTTTCGCGATCCCGGCTTCACCACCGGGACGCCGTCGCGGCACAGCGGGCAGGAGTCGGGATCGTAGGCGATCACTTCCATGGCGTGAAGCGCGACGCGCGGCGCGCCGGCGTCCGCCTTGCCGTTGGAGCGGTCGATGATGGAACCCGCGCCGAGCACGTCCGCGCCGCCCTCGCGGAGCAACTCCACCACTTCGCGCGTGGATCCGCCCGTGGTAATCACATCCTCCACCACGAACGCCTTCTCGCCGGGTTCCACGCTGAAGCCGCGGCGCAAGGTCATCTTGCCCTCGGCGTCGCGTTCCGTGAAGATGTGCCGGACGCGCAGCGCACGCGCGACCTCGTGCCCGATGATCAGGCCGCCCATCGCCGGGGAGACGACCACGCTCGGAGGCGCGGGCGAGATCTCGCGCAGCTTCGCCGCCAATTGCTGCCCGAACTGCTCGGCGAATGCCGGGTGCTGCAGCACCCGCGCGCACTGCAGATACTCCGGCGAATGGAGGCCGCTGGTCAGCCGGAAATGCCCGCGGAGATAGGCGCCGGTCCGCTCGAAAATTTCGAGCGTGCTGCTGGAGGGATTCATCAGTAAGCCACTATAGCGTGTTCATCGCCGCTTGCAGGCGTCCCGTAACCGGACACTCGCCGCTTTCGTCAGTTCTTGGCAAGCTTCTGATTCGTAATGCTTTTTACCATCAGGGGTGAATGGCAGCGCCCGTGCACAGTGTTAGGATTAAGCTTTTGTGGGGGAACACGGGTTGCTCATCGCCCGTACATAGAGGAGTCATGTTGAAGACCTGCCAGCAGATTTTTTCGATGTTCTGCATTTTTCTGATGCTGGTGCCCGCCGGGCACGCGCAAGTTCCGGTTCCGGGCACGCAGCCGCCTGAGTTGCCTCAAGTGGAGGAAGGCGTGGGACCGTGGTATCGGGTGACAGCACCGTATCGCGGCCGCGAGGTCCGGCCGATCAATCTGGCCAACTCCGGGCGTCTGGACCAACTGGTCCGCGCCGGGATCATTTATCTGTCGCTGCAGGACGCGATTGCCGCGGCCATCGAGAACAACATCGATATCGAAGTGCAGCGGTATGGTCCGCTGCTGGCGGAGCTCGACCTGCGTCGCGCTCGCGCCGGCGGCTTGATCCGCGGCGTCACCAGCAACATCTTCGGCGGCCAGCAGAACTTCGGGGCCACCGCCGGCGGAGCGGGAACCGGCGCGGTGCAGACCAACCAGAGCCTGAACCAGTTCCTGGGAACGCAGATTCCCTCGCTCGATCCGGTGCTGACCAGCACGGTGAGCTGGGCGCATCGCTCCCAGCCGCAGAGCAACACTATCGCCACCGGCGTCTCCGCGCTGGTGACCGAGATCGGGCAGGCCAACTTCGGCGTGCAGCAGGGTTTTCTAACCGGCACCAGCGTCTCACTGAACTTCAACAACCCGTTCATCGATCAGAACGCGTTCCGCAACGATCTGAACCCCACGCGCAGCCCGTTTCTGCAGGTGCAGATGACGCAGCGCCTGTTGCAGGGCTTCGGCCTGGCGGTGAACCGGCGCAACATCCGCATCGCCGGAAATAACGTGCGGGTCGCCGACCTCAATCTGCGTAACCAGATCATCACCACCGTGGCGGACGTGACGCGCCTGTATTGGGACCTGGTGAGCTTCAACGAGGAAGTGGGCGTGCGCCGCCAGGCGCTCGCGCTGGCGCAGCGGCTGTATGAGGACAACAAGAAGCAGGTGGAGATCGGGACGCTGGCGCCGATCGAAATCGTGCGCGCCGAGGCCGAGGTCGCCGCCCGCGAGCAGGAGCTGACCACCGCCGAAACCAACGTGCTGCAACAGGAGACTCTGCTGAAGAACTCCATCAGCCGGACTGGCAACTTCAGCCCGCAGGTGGCCGATGCGCGCATCGTGCCCACGGATCGCATCCGCATTCCCGCCACCGAGCCGGTGGAGCCGATTCAGGATCTGGTGGGCCGGGCGCTGGAAAACCGGCCGGAGCTGCAGCAGAGCCGCTTGAATATCGACAACGCACGAATCAACCTGACCGGTTTGAAGAACGCGCTGCTGCCCAGCATTGACGCATTCGTCGATCTCCGCAACAACAGTCTTGCCGGCCAGATCAACACGCAGACCGGACCTCCGGGCTCGCCGCTGCTGCCGCGCAACCCGGATCAGTTCTTCGTGGGCAGCTACACCAGCGCGCTGGGACAGATCTTCCGCCGCAACTTCCCGGATTACGCCTTCGGCGCGCAGCTTAACATTCCGCTGCGCAACCGCGCGGCGCAAGCCGACTTCGCCAACGCGCAGTTGACCGTGCGCCAGAACGAGTTGCAGTTCCAGCGCCAGTCGAACGGGATTCGCGTGGAAGTGCAGAACTCGCTAATCGCCCTGCAGCAGGCGCGGGCGCGGCATCGCGCGGCGGAGAAGAGCCGCCAGCTCGCCGAACAGACCTTGGACGCCGAGCAGAAGAAGTACCAGTTGGGCGCTTCCAGCATCTTTTTCGTGATTCAGGCGCAGCGCGATGTCGCCAACGCCCAGTTCGCGGAAGTGCAAGCTCTAACGGCGTACGCGCGTGCGCGGGTGCAGTTGGAGGTCGCCACGGGGACGGTGCTGGAGCGCAACAACATTTCGATTGAAGAGGCCAAGGCAGGGCGCATCTCGTTCGCCCCGACGCCGATCCCGAACAACCGGTAGGTGGGACGCAATCCGCCGCTGTCGGCGGACTTCAGCGGCCCTGAAAGGGCCGCGCCGCGTAAACGCGGCACTACAATGCCTTGCGGAACCGGATGTCAGTGCCGGCGGTCGCGATGGCGCTTAACGCGCCACCCATGAACATGTAAATCTGAGTTCGAACCGCCCGCGTGAGCCAAGTAGTGCCGCCTTCAGGCGGCCGGGGCCTTCAGGCCCCGCAAGAATTACTGCTCCAATAGACTCGGCGGCGCTAAAGCGCCGCGCCGCGTAAACGCGGCACTACGATGCCGACGCTCTTAACCGCATGAGTAGTGCCGCCTTCAGGCGGCCGGAGCCCTCAGACCCCGCAAGAATTACTGCTTCGTGGGGAAGTGCTTCCCCGCCAGCCATTTAGAACATCCGCACCAGCGCCAGCGTGAGCATGGAGTTCAGCGCGATGCTGGCGGAAAGCCAGAACAGGTAGCGCAGATCCACGGTTGCGAGACGAGTTCTCATATATGCACCGACGGATCGGCAGCCCGAACCGTTCCCTTTAGCGTGAATGGTGGATTTCCCGGTACTTGGCCGGAGTTACCCCCATTTCGCGGCGGAAGATGGACGAGAAGTGACTCTGATCCGCGAATCCGCAGGTGATCGCGATCTGCGCCAGCGACGCGCTGCTGGACGTCATCAGCGAACAGGCGTGCTCAATCCGCTTCTTGCGGATGTAATCGCCCACGGTGAGCCCGAAGTGCCGCCGGAACTCCCGCGATAAGTGCACGCGGTGCACGCCTCCCACCTCCGCAATCTGCTCCAGGGTCAGCGGATCCAGGAAGTGCGAGTCAATCCACTGGCGCGTCGACCGCAGCCAGCGGGGCGCGGCGGAGCTGGCCGGTTCGGCGTTCGAACGCACCAGTTCGGCCAGGCTCTCCAGCAGAATGCCCTCCAGCGCAAGGGCGGATACATCGTCGCGCAAATGGAACTCGCGCTCCATGCGGTTGGCCAGCCATTGCGCCGCGACACCGGCGATCTCCGCCGGTTCCTCGGGAAGTTCCGGCAGGGAACGCAGTTCCTCGGGACGGAACTGCACCATCAGACACTTGCACTCGCCTTCGAAGATATTTCCGTGCAGCGTTCCGGCGGGGATGTACTGGATCGTCTTCTGAACGCACAGGCGCCGGTCCTCGCCTCGCGTCTCGATATACTCGCCGGACAGGATGTAAACCAGCAGCGGCTCGCCGTGGCGATGCTCGCCGACATCCAGACCGGCGGGGTAGACCCGCACCGACATGCGGAATCCGGGCAGGTGGCGCTCGCTTTCGACAATGCCCCCAGGCTCACACGACGCGCCTGCCACCCAACTTCCTC
Organism: uncultured Solibacteraceae bacterium; assembly: GCA_964406035.1. Taxonomy (GTDB): domain Bacteria; phylum Acidobacteriota; class Terriglobia; order Bryobacterales; family Bryobacteraceae; genus JAIEPW01. The sequence continues at coordinate 12,397 of CAYOQB010000147.1, forward strand.
CATTGGGCTTCAACATTCCAAGCATCCTCCCTCCAAGGAACGACAGGCTTCCCCCAACCGGCAACAACGCCGTATTTATGTTCTAGACGAAGAACTTCTGTCGAGGTTCCGGGGAACTCGGCAAAAGTTCCAACTATCCTGGTAGACGATGGTGCTTCCGCGCTTTTACCCCATACTGGATCTACCGGTGCTGACAGCGCGGGGTTACTCGCCCCTGGATACCGCGGCCGAGATGCTCGGACTGGGCGTTCGCCTGATGCAGTTTCGCCACAAGGCGCGGTTCACCCCAGCAATTCTGGAACTTCTGGAGCGGGTTTCGGAACACTGCCGGGAGGCGAACGCCGCGCTGGTGGTGAACGATCGCGCCGATGTCGCCGCGCTCCTCGAAGGCGCCGGCGTTCACCTGGGACAGGAGGACCTGACCCCGGATGACGCGCGTAAGGTTTTGCCCGGACCCCGGCTGATCGGATACTCCACGCATAACGAATCGCAACTGCGTGAGGCC
>CAYOQB010000148.1:0-12860 GCA_964406035.1 uncultured Solibacteraceae bacterium
GGCAAGCAAATAGGCGATTCACATCCGTATAGCCTACGCTACGCGTAACCTAAAGTAACGGCAAATGGCAACCACGAGCGTGAGCGAGTGGCAGACGTTGTCAGGAAAAGAACTTAGAAAGCAGCAACAAGGTATCCTCGAAACGGAAGGGAGTGAATGGGCGATTCGTCTGCCGCTCGCTCACGCTCACGGCTCCCATTGTGCCCATTGGTGTGTGCTTTAGAAGTGGGAATGTAATACGCCAGGCCGAACAAATCCTGTAGCTAACGCGTGCTGCTCGCGTCGCCGGCCGACCTACGGAACGCTCACCGCGAACTGCGCCATCGCATCCCCGATCTCAAGCCGCACGTCCAGCGGCCCGCCCCCTAGCTCCGGCGGCAGCGACGCGTTCACCTGATACAGCCCCACCCATCCCGGCGCCAATCCGGAAAAGAACACCGCCAGCTCCCGCCTGTTGGCGGTCACCCGCGGCCGCGCCAGCGTTTGCGACAGCGGCGATAAAGCCGATGGCAAGCCAGCAGCGGGCCGGCGATCCACATCCCCCAGGCCGGTGCAGTACAAAACCAGCGCTCCGCGATCGATCAATGCCGCGCGAATGGCCGGCTCCGCCGCGCGCACCGGCATCGATGCCGACGCCAGTAACGATGTGCCGGAAACTACCTCCACGCGCGCCGTCGATCCGGCCGGCACCGTAAACGGAATCTGCGCATTCACCTGCCCCGGCGAGGCGTACAGCAGCGGAGCGGGCTGCTGATTCACGCGAACCGAGACCCCGGCCAGGCGATCCGCCCAGCGCAGCGAATCGGCCACCATCACGCTTCCGGAAGTCAGATTCGACCCGAACAGCTCGAGCGCCGCGCCCGGCGCGATCGCCCGCGGCGCCAGTTCCCCCCTCGGCAGCGGCCGCGGCGTCGCGCTGCCCTCCGCCTGCCGCGTTAGCCACGCCAGCGCGCCTTCCAGCATCTTCTGTACCCGCGCGTCCCGCCAGGTCTCGTCGAAATGCCCCAGCGCGGTGTAGAACACGCGACCCTGCCCGAACTCGCGCACCCAGGCCAGCGCGAAATCCCGGTCCGTGCGATTTACGCCTGCCTTGTTCAGGTCCACCGACGTGACGTCGAGCGTCATCAGCACCCGCACCCGATCGCGGGAGAAAGCGCGGAACTGATAATACTCTTCCGTAAGCGCGAACGATGGCTTGGGCAGATCTCGCGTCGCCGGGTGATCGGGATCCTCGATATCGATCCGCGCCTCCTGCACCCACGGGTGGCCGTCAAAGTACCCGCCGATCAGCTCCCCGTACTCGGCCCAACTGTAGAGCGTGTCGGTGGCCGAGTGCGCGCCCCCGAAGCCCTTGCCGGAGCGGACAAAATCGAGCAGATCCTGCTTTTGCTGGGCGCTGATCGGAAGCTCGCCGGAGGTGTAGAAGAACACCGCGTCAAACCCCGCCAGGACCTCCCTCCGGAGCATCTGCACATCCTCCGAAGCGGTCACTTCCACATTCACTCGCGACCCCGCCTGCGCCAGCATCGCGCGCGCCACCGGAATCGAGTCATGTCGGAAACCCGCCGAATGGGTCAGAAACAGGACGCGTTTCGGCTGCGCCTGCAATACGCAGATCGCAAGAAGGAATCCCGACAGCAGGCGCATCCCTCTATGTTCATACAGAATTTAGATGCCGTTCGGGAAGGCCTCCAGAGCCCCTGGATTCTGCACCGTGGACGTATCGCCGAGGTCCTCGCCCAGAAACTTGCGGCGGATCAGCCGGCGCACAATCTTGCCGCTCTGCGTCTTCGGCAGCTCGGCGACCGCGTGAATCGCGTTCGGGCGGAATGTCGGGCCCAGGTTCTTCACCAGGAAGTCGGACAGCTCCTTTTCCGGCGCCGGCGACTTCAGCACCACGAAGCACACGATGCCTTCACCCTTCACCTCATCGGGAACGCCGATCACCGCCGCTTCGCTGACCTGCGGATGCTCGATGAGCGCGTCCTCCACCTCCGCCGGGCCCACCTTGCGCCCGGCGACGTTCATCGACTCGTCAGCGCGTCCGTGCAGATACCAGCAGCCGTCCTCATCAACGCTAGCCCAGTCGCCGTGGTGCCAAACGCCCGGCCATTTCGACCAGTAGGTTTCCAGGTACCGTTCCGGATCGCCCCAGATGCCGCGGGTCATGGAGGGTGCGGGTTTCACGCAGGCCAGATAGCCGGTTTGTCCCGGCGGCGTCGGTGATCCGTCTTCGTTCAGGATCGCCGCCGCCATGCCCGGCGCCGGCGCGCCCAGCGTACACGCCTTCAACGGCTGAATCGGCAGCGGAAACAGGAAGCAGCCGACGATCTCGGTCCCGCCCGAGATGTTGATTACCGGGCATCGCTTGCCGCCCACCATTTCGAAGAACCAGGAGTAGGAGGTGTCATCCCAAGGCTCGCCGGTGGACCCGAGCAGGCGCAGCGGGCTGAGGTCGAACCGCCGCGGATCGGAGTTGCGCATCAGCACCCGGATCGCCGTGGGCGAAACTCCGAAGGTGGTGATGCGGTGCCTTTCCAACATGCGCCAGAGGCGATCGGCGTCGGGATAGTCCGGCGCGCCGTCGTACAGGAAAATGGTGCCGCCGAAGTGATGGTTCCCAATAATGGTCCACGGACCCATCATCCAGCCGATGTCGGAGAGCCAGAAAAAGCGGTCCTCCGGCTGGTGATCGAAGGCCAGCCAGATCTCTTTGGACATTTGCGCGAGCGCACCGGCGTGCGTATGAACGCACCCCTTGGGCTTGCCCGTGGTTCCGGACGTGTACAGGATAAAGGCGGGATGTTCGGAATCCACTTCCTCGGTTGCGCACACCGGTGAGAGGCTGCGGAGCATCTTGCTCCAGCCGGTGTCGTACGGATAAACGACCACCTGGCGCACGCTGGGCGCTTTGGCGGCTGCCTCGCGGACCTTGGATTCCAGGTCCTGCCGCTTGCCCCTCCGCTGTAGGATGTCGCCCGTGAAAACCACCGCCGCGCCGGAGTCCTGCAGTCGTGTGGCGATCGCGCCCGCTCCGAATCCGGAGAATATCGGAACCACAATCAGCCCGAGCTTCAGACACGCGTACACCACGGTGACCACTTCGGGCGCCATCGGCATGCACAGCGCCACGCGATCGCCTTTGCGCAGCCCGAGCGACTTCAGGTAATTCGCAAGCTGGTTTGTCTGCGCGTGCAGCTCGGCGAAGCTGATCTCGCGCGGCGGCCCGTCCTCGCCCTCCCAAATGATGGCAGGATGCGCCGAAAGCCCGTAACGGTCCAGGGTGTTGTGGACGATGTTCAAGCGGCCGTTGATAAACCACTTGGCCCATTCGACGCCCTTGGCAGTGTCCAGCACCTGAGTGTACGGCTCGAACCAGTCGATCCGTGTTTCCTGGACCATCTGGTCCCAGAAGTTTTCCAGTTGATCGGTGGAGTACTTCAGGAACGCTTCGCGGTCGGGCAAGCCGAGCCGGTTCAGGAATCGCCAGACGTTGGTTCGTTCGACAGAAGCGGGATCGGGCTGCCAGATCCAGGACATGGTTTCAGTGTAGAACCGGCGGCACTCTACCGAAACCAAGCGCATGGCGAGGACAACAGGCTTCGTTGAGTCGATTCCAATTACGCTCGGACGCGAGGAAGATGGTCGCTGGTGGGCCGACGTCGAATCCATGCCCGGCGTGATGGCCTGCGGGCAGACCCGCGAGGAAGCGGTCACGGCCGTTCGGGCACTGGCGTTGGGCGTCGCGGCGGACTGCCTGCACCATGGCGAAGTCGCTTGTGGGCCATCAGGGCCACAGGTGGCGATTCGCGAAGGCGCGGCCGGAGCCTGATTTCAGGTACCGCTCGAAAACTGCTGCCTGTTCTCTTGTGAGAAATGCGGTGTAGTTCTTGAGAGCCCACGGCCGGAACTTCGAGGTGTGTGGAACCTCCCCCGCATTATGTTTTGCCAACCGGTTGTTCAGATCGCCCGTGAGGCCGACATACCGTTCGGCAGGGTGCGATTCGCTTTGCAGCAAGTAGACATAGTGCATCCGATGTCAGGCGAGTTCGCGGCCCTTCGGGCTATGACGAACAAGTCCGCCTTTGGGCCACCGAGAACGTGTCCGCCGCCCTTCGGGTTGGCGAACACGTCCGCCGCCGCCCTTCGGGTTGGCAAACACGTCCGCCGCCGCCCTTCGGGCTATGGCGGACAGCCTTCGTCAAGGCTCCGGCTTGCCAGCCGAAGCCTTGGCGAAGGCTGGTGGAGGCGGCGGGAGTTGAACCCGCGTCCGAGAAAGCCCGCCCTGAAAAGACTACGTGCGTTTCCGATTCGGTAGTTGTCGGCCGCCACATCCGGAACCGGCAAGAGAGCAGCGGCTTAGCCCGATTGATGTCAGCCTGCCAGCTCCGAGCAGAAGCTTTCGGCCCATCCTGACAAATGACGCCGTGTGACCCCCATTCAGGCCTGTGAGCCCCGGCGGCTACTTAGTTAATTAAGCAGCGTATGCAAACTGCGTGTTGGCAGTTATGGTTTTCCGATCGTTTTACGGGAGCTCGGAACCCGGCACGACTTTCCAAAACGATTCGATCCCGTCGAATCCGTGACGCCCCCCTCTCAGCTTCCATGATAGCAGCCAAACCGCATGCTAGCCTGAAAGCAGGTCTATGTCTTCGATGCGGCAACCACTGGCGGCGATTCTGGCCCTCTGCGGCATGGGCCTTACGGCGAGCTGCGGTAGCCTCTACTACGCAGCGCAGGAGAAGATCGGCAACGAAAAACGCGACATCCTGGTGAAGCGGGTGGAAGCCGGCCGCAAGGACCAGGAAGAAGCCAAAAAACAGATTAAAACCACCTTGGAAGCCTTCCAGGAAGTCACCGGCTTCCAGGGCGGTGACCTGGAACGCGTCTATAAGAAACTGGACGGCGAGTATCAGGACAGCGCAGCGCGAGCCAATGACCTAAAGAAGCAAATCGCTTCGATTGAACAAGTTGCATCCGACATGTTCAAGGAATGGGCGCGCGAGATCGAGACCCTGAAGAACCAGCGGTACAAGACGGAGAGCCGCCGCATGCTGCGCGACACGCAGCAGCGTTATGGCGTGCTAATCGCCAAAATGAGGCAATCCGAGCGCAAGATGGCGCCAGTTTTGGCTGTTTTTCGCGATCAAGTGCTGTTCCTGAAGCACAACCTGAACGCGCGGGCCATCCAGTCCCTGAAGGAGACCGCGCTCCAGATGGACACCCAAGTCGAAGCGCTGGTACAAGATATCGACGCTTCTATCAAGGAAGCCGACGACTTTATCGCGCAGATGAAGAAGGACGCAGCTTCTTAGCCTGCACAGCAAAAAGCGGGAGCCGGCTTTTACGCCGGCTCCCGGTGGGCGGGGCAGGTTTATGCGCGGGAAGGAGCGATAAACCGCACCTCCGCAAGCCTGGCGACGCGCAAAAGGTTGACAGAGTCAAGTTTCGCGATACAGGTCCGAGCCTGGTTCGGCTGCGTCAGCAATGTCACCCCGAGAGCCTTCAGCTTGGCCAGGGTTGCGGCGGAAACGTCGTTCAGTTGGATTTCCACTTCCAGCACCGTTCCCGGCTGGCGTCCGCGGAGCGCGGAATCGATCTTGTGGATCTCATTCGGCACGGCTTTCACTTCCGCTTCTCGATGGCGGGACAAATCGGCGGTGATGCCGGCGGAGCGCGGCGCGTGGTGCGCCATGGGAACCGGACCCGCGGCCAGGGACATCGCCGTTTTCTGCCCGAACACACCTTCGTGGCTGACACCTTCGGGCATCTCCACGGGGACCTGAATCATGCGCGGTGCGCCGCCTTCGGTCACAACGCTTTCTTCCACGGCGACAAAGCTGGTGAACTGGGTCATCAGGCGATAGTCGAGCCCAAGCCTGGTGATCGCTTCCTTCAGTTCACTGGAAGCGGCGCCGCGCTGGATGCCGGCGAGATCCTGCGACATCAGATCGGTGACCTTGGTGCGCGCCCACAGGGTGGCAAGCGCCTCATGATTCGGGCCGGCGGAGGCGAACTTCACGGGTATGTCGCGGCTGAAGAGCTTACCTCCGAGGTTGCCTTTCAGGCGGATGCTGCCCGAGGGAACGCCCCGATAGCGGCCGGTGATCACGAGAGGCTTAGCGGAGAACAGATCCGGGAGGCGGGCGGGGAGCACGTCAAAGACGGGCAACCCGTTCCACTCGATGGTGATGTCGGTGAGCAGCGGATTCTGGACCCGCTCATGGAAGCGCTTCGCGGCGGCGGAGCCGTCGGCGTTCAGCGCCACGTACTCCACTTCGCCGCGGCCGTACTTCGCCATGCCGTCGAGCAGATAGCGATTGACGGAGTTGCCGATGCCGAAGGCGAACACCCGCGCGTTGGGGTGCTTCTTGACTTCGGCGATGATCTCCATGTCGTTGCCGACGTAGCCGTCGGTCATGAAGCAGGCGATGCGAACATGCTCCTGACGATCGGAGGGATCGAGAGCGGCGCGGATGGCTTTCATCATCTCGGTGCCGCCGCGTCCGGAGCGCGACTTTAGAAACTCCCAGGCGGTTCGCAGGTTCTCGGGCGTGGCAGGGACCGGCTTCTCGAACAGAATGTGCTCGTCGCCGCTAAAGGTGATCAGGTTGAAGGTGTCGCGCGGATTCAGCCCCTCGAATGCGAGCTTCATCGTTTCCTTCACCTTGTCCAACGGGTAGCCATGCATGGACCCCGACGTATCGATCACGAAGACCAGTTCCTTGGGTGCGACCTCAGCCGGACGGACGCGGTTGGGCGGCTGCAGGATCATGGTGAAGAAGCCGCCGCGCGAATCGGAGTGGGACAGGATGGCGTCCTGGATCTTTTCGCCCGCGACCGCGTACTTCAGTTCGAAGTCCTTGTTGGGAATGACGGCCGCGTTCTTCAGGCGGGCGGAGGCCCGCGAATGGCCGGAGCGCACAACGTCGATCTCATGGGTGGAGGAGGCGACCGCCTGCAGGGGGACGCCGGCGTCCAAGTTCACGTCGAGGGTGATGTCGTGTCCGGCGCGTGTTCCCTTGGCGGCCACCGGGGGGTTGTGGCTTGGCGTTCCGGCGGGGTTATAGCGAGGTCCCACCACCATAGGGAAGACAAAGTTATAGGCACCCGCTTCATAGGGGACAGTTTCGATGTAGCGGATGGTCACCAGCACCTTGGCGCCGGGCGGGATGTTGGTTACCGACTGGACGAAGATGTTGGGCCGCTCCTGATCGAGCAGGCCGGCGAGCCGGCCCTGGCGTCGGGCGGCATCGTAGATCTGGCGGGCCTCTTCCTTGCGTTTGATGAGCCCGCGAACCACGCGGTCGCCGATTTTCATGGTCATGTCGTCCACGGCGGCATCGTGCGGGAGCGGGAAGGTGTAAACCGCCTCGATCTTCTCGTTCGAGGGATTCTCGAACTGCTGCATCACGGTGACGCGAGCCAGGGGTCCGCTGATCTCGGCCTTTACGTTGGTTTGCTTCAGGGGGCAGAACTCGCGAGCCTGGCCATCGCCATTGAGCAGCAGCAGCGAACCCTCGGTGACCTTGGGCGGCGCTTTGCCGGCGGCGTGGGCGGCGCCGAGCGCCAGGCCCGCCAGGCACGACAGCTTGGTCAGCAATGTTTGGTTCATGTGGGATCCTCCGTGCAGGGTATGCCGCGGGCGGGGCGATCCTTTCAGGGGGCAAAACAAATTCCGGGAGGCGCGACCGGCATCGGATAGACTGGTACTGCAACCCCAATCACAGATTAGACATAGGAGAATCCATGGCTTTCACTCTTCCTCCGCTGCCCTACGCTCCTGACGCGCTGGAGCCGCATATCGACAAGATGACGATGGAGATCCACCACGGCAAGCACCACAACGCGTATGTCACGAACCTGAACAAGGCTCTGGAATCCGCGCCGGAGCTGGCATCGAAGTCCATTGAAGAGTTGCTGGCGAACAATCTGGCCGCGGTGCCGGAGAACATCCGCACCGCCGTCCGCAACAACGGGGGCGGACATTGGAACCACTCCATGTTCTGGGAGATCATGGGCCCCAACGCCGGCGGGGCGCCGGTGGGGAACCTGGCGAACGCGATCAACGCCGCGTTTGGCGGCTTCGATGCCTTCAAGGAGAAGTTCAACGCGGCGGGCGTGGGACGCTTCGGCTCTGGCTGGGCATGGCTGATCAAGACCGGCTCGGGAGTGGAGATCACTTCCACGCCGAACCAGGACAATCCGCTGATGGAGGGCAAGCACGCGGTGATCGGCTGCGACGTGTGGGAACACGCGTACTATCTGAAGTATCAGAATCGCCGTCCGGATTACCTGGCGGCGTGGTGGAACGTGGTGAACTGGCAGGCCGCCGAGGACCGTTTCAACGCCAAGTAAACTCCGGCTGGCCGGTGACCGTCTAGAGGGAAGGGCCGGCTTTGGGCCGGCCTTTTCCATGCATGGAGCTGCCTGTTGACACGGATACGGCCGCTATTGTTGTTGTTCCCGGTCGCGATCGCCGCGGCACAGACCTATGATTTCAGCGAACTGGACCGGCTGCTGAGCAGCGCCGTGCCAGGCGGGGGCACGGGATTCTCGGTAACCATCGCCCAGAACAACCGGACCATCTACCAGAAAACCTTCGGGGTGTACGGCGCCAACACCACGGTACCCATCGCCTCGGCCAGCAAGTGGCTGTCGGCATCGGTGACGATGGCGCTGGTGGATGAAGGAAAGCTGACACTGGATCAGGAGATCGGTCCCTATTTCCCGAACCTGACCGGTTCCAAGGCGCGCATCACGGTGCGGCAGTTGTGGAGTCATACCTCGGGGATGTCCGCGGGAGATGCGATTTGCCAGGGTCGGAGCGACTTCACGCTGGCCGAGTGCGCATCGCAACTGTTGTCGCTGCCGCTTCTGGCCGAGCCGGGCACGGTGTTCGCCTACGGTGGGAACTCGATGCATGTGGGCGCGCGGGTCACGGAGATCGCCGGCGGCAAACCGTGGATCGAGTTGTGGCGGGAGAAGATCGCGGGACCGCTGGGGCTCACCTGCACGCGCTGGGATGAAGACAACCCGTGGGTTTCCGGGGGTGCGGCATCCTGTGCCGGCGACTACATGCGGTTTCTGGAGATGATCGCCAATCGCGGCGTGTTCCGCGGCCGCAGGGTCCTGTCGCCGGAGGCGGTGGAAGCCATGCAGCAGGACCAGACGCGCGGCGCGCGCATTGTTTCCACTCCCTACGACAGCCGTCCCGAAACGCGCTACGGGATCGGCCAGTGGCTGGAGGTCAGGGACGCCGGCGGCCTGCCGGTGGAGGTGGGTTCGCAAGGGGCGTTCGGATTCAGCCCCTGGGTGGACCTGAAGCGCAATCTTTACGGCGTGGTTTCGATCGTCAGCCAGTTGCGGACAGGGCAGCCCTACTACCTGCAGATGCGGGAAATCGTGGCGCGAATCGTTCCGGAGGCGCAGGTGACTTCGCTGAGCGTCACGAATGCGGCCAGCTTCCGTTCGGGCGGGGTGGCGCCGGGCGAATTGCTGGCGATCTTCGGGCGCGGGATCGGACCGGCAACGCTGCAGGAAGCGCGCCTGACGCCGTCGGGGACCTTTCCCGATGAAATTGGCGGCGCGCGCGTATGGATCGACGGGAGACCGGCGCCGCTGCTATACGTGAGCGCTTCGCAGGTGGGGATCGCGGTCCCGCTTGCGGTTGCCAACGCGGCCTCCATGCAACTGGAAATCGAAATGGGAGGTTCGCGCACGCCGCCCATCGTCGTGCCAGTGCAGCCCACGGCGCCGGGACTGTTCACCGCAAACCGCGCGGGGAGCGGGAACGCCGCGGCGCTGAATCAGGATGGCAGCGTCAACTCGCCTGGAAATCCAGCGGCGCGCGGGAGCATCGTGGTGCTGTACGGGACGGGAGGCGGCCTAACCAATCCGGCGGCGAGCGATGGCGCAGTGACGGCGAACCCGCAGCGGCTGGCGGCTTCCGTACGGGTGCGGATCGGCAACGAGGTGGTGGAGCCCGAGTACGCGGGATCGGCGCCCGGACTGATCGCGGGGGCGGTGCAGATCAATGTGCGGGTTCCGGCATCCACGCCGGCGGGCGCGGTGGCGGTCACCTGGATCGCCGGTGGAGTGGAGAGTCCCGCGGGCGTCACCATCGCGGTCCGGTAAGCGCGGGCGGCTCTTCTCTATGATGGAAGAGTCCGCATGCAAAAAAACTCGCTCGACAAGAGCAAAATCAAAATCCTGCTGGTGGAAGGCATTCATGAAAGCGCGGTGGCGTCCTTCCGCAAGGAGGGGTATGACAACATCGAGCGGCACGCCAAAGCGCTGCCGGAAGCCGAACTGATCAAGGCGGCGCGGGACGCTTATTTCCTGGGCATCCGATCGAACACGACGCTGACCAGGAAAGTTTTCGAATGCGCGCCCAAGCTGATCGGCGTGGGAGCGTTCTGCATCGGCACCAATCAGATCGACCTGGAAGCGGCGCAGGATCGCGGCATCCCGGTGTTCAACGCGCCTTTTTCCAATACCCGATCCGTCGCGGAACTGGTGCTGGCGGAAGCGATCCTGCTGATGCGCAACATCCCGCACAGAAACGCGGCGGCGCATCGGGGGGAGTGGGTGAAATCGGCCGCGGGCTCCTATGAAGTACGGGGCAAGACGCTGGGCATCGTCGGCTACGGGCACATCGGCACGCAGGTGGGAGTGCTGGCCGAAGGTCTAGGCATGCAGGTGGTCTATTACGACATCGTGACCAAGCTGGCGCTGGGCAATGCCCGCCCTGCGCCGGACCTGGCGTCGCTGCTGGAAGCCGCCGACATCATCACGCTGCACGTCCCGGAGACGCCGCAGACCCAGAACATGATCGGAGCGCGGGAGATGGCGCGCATGAAGCGCGGAGTGCGGCTGATCAACGCGGCGCGCGGCACGGTGGTGGACATCGACGCGCTGGTCGGCGCCCTGCGGTCCGGACAGGTGGGTGGCGCGGCGCTGGACGTGTTCCCGTATGAGCCGAAGAACGCGCAGGAGGAATTCGTCAGCCCGCTGCGGGAGTTCGATAACGTGCTGTTGACGCCGCATGTCGGCGGGTCCACCGAGGAAGCGCAGGAGAACATCGGGACCGAAGTGGCGGAAAAGCTGGTGAAGTACTCGAATAACGGCTCGACGTTATCCGCGGTGAACTTCCCGGAGGTTTCGCTGCCGGAACACAAGGGTTTGCACCGCCTGCTGCACGTGCACTGCAACCAGCCCGGAGTGCTGTCGGCGATCAACTCGGTATTCTCGGAGCACAAGATCAACGTAGCGGCGCAGTATTTGCAGACCAATCCCCGGATCGGCTACGTGGTGATCGATGTGGAAGCGGGGGAGCGGGCGGGTTTGCGGCTGAAGAAGGGACTGGAACAGGTTCCGGGAACGCTGCGAACGCGCATTCTTTACTAGGAGTCCGCCGTCCAGGGTGCTGGATCGTACCACCGGGTAATACCCACAAAGTAGTGAGTCGTACTCCACTTATGGGGGCTGGTGTAAGACTCGGCCCGCCAGCATAATGGGGATCACCAAAGCAGTCAATCAGTTCCAAGCAATCCCTGGAGGGAGGGTGTATGGACTTTATGATGGCGGAGAGCCGACCGGAAAGCTGCTTCCGCGCCGGTTTGGAGTGCGCGGATTGCAGTGGCAACACGGCGCGGAAGCTGGCGCAGATCGCGGGTCCGCTGAGCAACCGGGAGGCGGGGCAACTGTTTTTCCGGATCTATGCCGATCCGGCGTGCGCCCCCATGCGATCGCATTTCGTGGACGCGTACCGGGACGCCGCTCCGGAAGAGCTGGAAACGGCCGCGGCCGCCGCGTGAAGGAACTACAGCGGATGCACGAACGATTTCAGAGCGTTCCGCCGGTCGCGAGCCAGGGGCTTGGGGCGGAACAGCCGCGACTGGCGAAGCTCGACCAGTTCCGGGGACTCAGGCGACGGCGCCGGGAACACTTCGATTTCGAAGTCGTCCGTGGCCTCGCGCAGCCTGGCGGCGTTGGCCGCGCTGGCGTAGGCGAGGATCACAACCTCACCAGCGGCGCGTTTGTGGACTTCGTAAGCCAGAAAAGATGCTTTTGAGAACAATCCGGCTTCGGCGTGTTGCGGTGCGTAACTGAAGCCGTAGCGTCCCGGCGGCAGTTTTAGCAGCGATTCTCCCTCTTCGTCCTTTTCCACCAGCTTCAACTGATGCGCGGCGCGCAGTTTTTCAATCGCGGGGTCGAGAACCTGCGTTTCCTGCGCGACGCCGCGGCGATTCACCGTGGTTTCGGTTGCCATGCGTCGATCTCCCAATATTGATTACGAATCTTTCATTGTAATGCCGAAGCCGGCCGGCGTGCATCCAAGCAGGTGTGAGAATCCTACTGTTCAGCGGCAAGGGCGGCGTGGGGAAGACCTCGACGGCCGCCGCGACGGGGCTGAAGCTGGCATCGCTGGGCTACCGCACCCTGGTGATGAGCGTTGATCCGGCGCATTCGCTGTCGGACGCCTTCGATCTGGATGCGGGCCTGTTCACCTCGCGCACGGCCGACCCGGTGTCCATCGCGGACAAGCTGGAGATCCACGAGGTCAACATTCAAAAAGAGATCAAGCGCCATTGGAACGAGATCTCGACTTACATCGTGGGGCTGCTGCGAACCAGCGGGCTGGCGGACGTGGCCGCCGAGGAACTGGCCATCTTTCCCGGGATGGAGGAGCTGAGCGCGATGATGTACGTGAACCAGTTCCGGCGGGAGGGGCGGTACGACGTGATCGTTCTGGATTGCGCCCCCACGGCGGAATCCCTGCGCTTCATCAGCATGCCGACCACGCTGGAGTGGTATATCAAGCACATTTTTCCGACGGAGCGGAAGCTGCTGAAGCT
>CAYOQB010000149.1:0-1849 GCA_964406035.1 uncultured Solibacteraceae bacterium
CGAATGAGGTGGCCACCTCGACGCGTTATCCGGTTTGGTTGTCGCACGGGCGGGGCGGGGATGGGAGGCCGCGGATCGCGGAAGTTGTTGAAGGGGGAGGAGAAGAAAGTGTTGGGGGTCGCGTGACTGCGACCGGCGCAGGCACCGCTGCGAATTACGAGAGGATGCGGATCAGGGCGTCTATCCGCATCCTCGCATCACTCAAACGGTCGCGGCCATGGCGATCAGGTCCGCCATCTTGAAATCACCCGGCGTGGCGGATTGGAAGGTCGGCTTCCAGCCGGGCGAGCGGGACAGGTAGGATTGGCGGTCACCGGCGAGCAGGCCGATGAAGACCTCGGCCACGATGCGGCCTCCCAGGTCGCCGAGGGTGTTCCCGTTCTTCTTCACCTCGGCCTCCTTCAGGATGTAGAACCAAAGCGGCGCCGGGGAGCCGGCGCTGATGGTGGTGCCCTGCCACAGATCGGCTTCGGAAAGCGGCTTCAGGTTCATTTTCGCCGCGACATTCTGTCCGGAGGGCAGGCCGAAGGCTTGGGCGCGCCGCAGATTGCGGACGGCGAGGGACCTGTCGTGCGGATTCGCGGGAGTTCCGACGACGGAGTTGGGCAGGTTCAAGAGCGGGGGCGAAATCCTGGTGTCGATCGCCATGGCCATTTGCGGAGTGGCACTCGGCAGCTTGAAGAAGTTGGTCCAGTCGACGCGGCGCGCGGCGGGGACGGGCTGCCGCCCCCGGAGGTCGGCGCCGGGAGGGCTGGCCGGGTCCGCCGGGAATAGCCCGGCGGCGAAGTTGGGATTGATCCGGTATCCGGACCTGACCTGGCTGTGTCCAAAACGGTAGGCGGCGATGCTGAACTCCACGGGCATGAACGGCTCTTCGCCGGTCCAGTGGAAATGGCGGCGTCCGTTCTGAAGGACGTCCTTGACGATGGACTCGCCCGCGATGAGCGGCAGGAATTCGTTCAGGACAATCCACTGGTAATGCCAGCGCACGTCCTGCTGAGCGACTTCGAAATCGTTTGACAGGTTCATGGCGGCGTTGTGGAACCGCTGGAACTGCAAATGTAGCTGCGACAGGATCAGGTTCTCGTCGTTGCGCGGGTCGCCGATGACCGCGAGGCCTTGCGAGTTGCGGTTGAGGTCGCCGCCGTCGGGCGAGAGGAGGAAGAAACCAGGACGCGTGGAGTCGTAGAGGAAGGGGTGGTCCGCGGGTCCGGATCCGTAAAGCGAGTCTAATTCAAAGGCTGGAGTGCGGAAATTCCGCACGGCTGTCGGATCGTTCTGCTGTTCCAGGCTGGAGGTTGGATCGAAGGTGAGGTCATGGTCGATGAACTGGCCGAGGAATGTGAAGCCAGCGGGGATGCGAGTGCTTTGGGGGGCGTTGGCGCCGCCATCCATTGGGCCGCCGGCCAAGCCGAGGTCGGGGGGAAGTGGAGATACGTCGGGCCTTGGTTCGAGAGCGGGGAAGAGCCGTCCGAAGCGGCCGGGTTGAACGAAGACGCCTGGGGGGACCTGCAAGCCTCGCAGGTCACGCCCGTGCCGAATTGGAATTGCGGGGGCAATACTTGGGCCAGCCATGAGAATGTTACTCCTTGGTGCAGAAATACAGGCTGAAAGTCAGGAGAATACTGACATAGAAAGAGGCTGGGTACAAGGGTTTCGACTTGCGTTTCGGAGGGGAGGTGTGTGGTTTCGCACTCATTTGAGATGACTGTTTTCAGCGAGCCTGAAGGCGGTTCTACGGGATAACGAGTTGCGAGGGTGTGCGCGGTTGGCACGGTGGAGAGGATCGGGTGACTGACTTCGGCGAGCCTGAAGGCTCGCGCCGCCTGAAGGCGGCACTACGGGTTAG
>CAYOQB010000149.1:1949-12791 GCA_964406035.1 uncultured Solibacteraceae bacterium
GGGTGGCTGACTTCGGCGAGCCTGAAGGCTCGCGCCGCCTGAAGGCGGCACTACGGGTTAGTACGGAAACGAGTTGCGAGGGTGTGCGGGTTAGGGGGTGGAGAGGATCGGGTGGCTGACTTCGGCGAGCCTGAAGGCTCGCGCCGCCTGAAGGCGGCACTACGTTCAGGCGGGGGGCGCGGGTTGGAGTGAGTGGGCCAGGCTTGAGGCCAGGGCGACGCTCGTGGTTTCCGTACGCCGGGTGTTCCGGGTCTTGGCGAAAGTGACTGCTGTGATATTCTGCTCTTTTGCGGTTCCGCGGCATCATATAGACAGAACATGCATCCGACGTTTGAGGACCGACGGCTTGATCCGATTTGGGAGAAGGTTCGCTCGCAGGAGCGCCTGAGCTTCGCGGACGGGGTGACGCTGTATCGCACGCCGGACCTGCTGGGGCTGGGGTTCCTGGCGAACGTCGTGCGCGAACGGCTGCACGGGAACACGACTTACTTCAACGTCAACCGGCACATCAACCCCACGGATGTCTGCGTGGCGAGCTGCCGGCTGTGCGCTTTTGGCAAGAAAGCGAGCGATCCAAAGGCTTACACGTGGTCCCACGAGGAGATCTGGCACCGCGCCGGCGAAGGCTGGACGGAGTCGATCACCGAGTTTCACATTGTCGGCGGGCTGCATCCGAAGCTGACCTTGGAATGGTATTGCGAGATGCTGCGGGGGCTGAAGGAGCGCTTTCCCACCGTTCACCTCAAGGCGTTCACGATGGTGGAAATCGGCTACTTCGCGCGGCGGGAGAAGCTGCCGATTCGCGAGGTGCTGATCCGGCTGCGGGACGCGGGGATGGATTCGATGCCGGGCGGCGGCGCGGAAGTGTTTCATGACCGCGTGCGGCGGATCATTTGCGATCACAAGCTGACCGGCGAGGAGTGGATCGAGACGGCGCGCGTCGCACACGAACTCGGCGTGCATTCCAACTGCACGATGCTGTACGGGCATATCGAGACGGAAGAGGACCGGACGGATCACCTGGTGAGACTGCGCGAACTGCAGGATGACACCAAGGGGTTCGTCACCTTTATCCCGCTGGCATTTCATCCGGCGAATACGCCGCTGCAGCACGTGGACACGACCACCGGGTTCATGGATCTGAAGGAGATCGCAGTAAGCCGGCTGATGCTGGACAACATTCCGCACATCAAGGCTTACTGGATCATGATGACCGAGGGTGTCGCGCAAGTGGCGCTCCGGTTCGGCGCGAACGACATCGATGGAACGGTAGTGGAAGAGAAGATCTACCACGATGCCGGGGCGACCACATCGCAATCCCTGCGGCGCGGCGACCTGCTGCGACTGATCCGCGAAGCGGGTCGCGAGCCTGTGGAGCGGGACACCGCTTATCGCCCAGTGGTCCGCGACGAGTCCGCGTTCGTCATTTTGACGTAGCGGCAACGATTTCCGCGGACGTTACTACGATTCCCAGCTCGCGTTTTTCACCTTCGGAGGGCGGCAGCGCCTTGTCCAGAGTGAACTCGACGAGCACACTTTCCCGACCGGCAAGGCTGGCCGGGAGCTCGCGTTCATAGACGTAATCGCCGGGCTTGGCGTAGGTCTCCGGTTTCAGGGCGGCGTCGCCAGCGGTGGCGGAGAGCGTCAGCGGTCCCAGCTTCGCGGAGATGACATCGGGGATGGAGAAACGGAGCTTCAGCACGCCGGGTCCGGCATCCGGAGGCTTCAGGGCGACGGTGAACTTGGCCATGGTCCAGCGCCAGGCATTGCCTTCGATGCCGTGAAAGCCGTTGACGAACTGCACGGCGGCGTTCGGATCGGCGGCAGCGATGGAAGCGGAGATGGGCGCGGGCGCAACGGGCTGCGCTTCGGCAGGTCCCGGCGGCGGGGCGGTCCGTTTACAGGCGCAAAAGAGTAAGGCCGCACAGAGCAGGACGAGTCGACGATCAATCACCGGCACGCTCCACCTCCACCAGGCAGCTGTAGAAGGTCGCGCCGCCGCCGATGTCGGTGAGCTGCTCGGACGTGAGCGCGTTGGCGTTGCGGCGATCGCCGGCGCGGCGGGCCCAACGGGAGGAAGGCACGCGCACCACACCGGGCATGGCCGTATGGTCAACGGCTGCGGTGAGCAGAAGACTGCCTCGGTCGTTGAACAGCCGGACGCGATCCCCATTTACAATGCCGCGCCGCGCGGCATCGGTTTGGTCCAGATGCGCGGTGGCGGTTTCGGCATCGAGCTCGTCGCGATGCCCGAAGGTGGAATTCATCGAGTTGTCGTTCTTGGCGGAGATCATCTCCAGGGGGTACTTGCGGGCGAGCGCGGGTTCGCCGAGGCGGGACTCCTTGGGAGGCTGGTAGTCGAGCTCTTCGGCGGCGAAGCGGCACTTGCCGTCGGGTGTGCCGAAGCCGCCGTTCGCGAAGGGCAGAAACGGCTCGCCCGGCGGTGATACACGGAGCCGGATGGAACGTTGCCGGTCGAGCTCTTCGAGTGTGATGCCCTCGAGGAACGGGTGACCGCTGGCGAGCAGGCGGCGGATCATGTCGTCTTCGCTTTCCTGAAAACACGGGTCGTCGAAGCCCATCCGTTCAGCGAGCAGGCGGAACACCTCTACGTTCGACTTGCATTCGCCGGGCGGCGGGAGCGCCGGGCGGGCCATCTGGATGTAGTAATGGCCGTAGGCGAAGTAGAGGTCGGTGTTCTCGAGGAACGTGGTGGAGGGCAGCAGAATATCGCCGAAGTCGGCGGTATCGGTCTGGAACTGCTCGAGCACGGCGAGGAACAGGTCCTCGCGGGCCAGGCCCTTCAGCACGCGGTTTTGATCGGGGGCGATGGCGGCGGGATTGGAGTTGTAGACCACCATGGCGCGGATGGGAGGATCGCCGACTTCGTCGAGGGCGGATCCGATGCGGCTCATGTTGATGACGCGGGCCTCGCGTCCCAGGGGCTTGTGCTGCAGCTCGGGCATTTCCAGGCTCGCGCGATTGACGGCGAAGGCTTGCGAGGTGGAAAGCTGGCAGCCTCCGCCGACTTCTTTCCAGGAACCGGTGAGGGCGGGGAGCAGGGCGATCGCGCGGACGGCGGTACCGCCGCGTTCGGATCGCTGGAGGCCGTAGTTCAGGCGGATGACGGCGGGTCGCGTGGTGGCGTATTCGCGCGCCAGCGAGATGATTTCCTCCGCCGGGATGCCGGTGAGCGCTGCGACGCGCTCGGGCGGGTAGTCCTGAGCCTTGGCCCGCAGGTCTTCGATTCCGCTGGTGTGGTTGGCGATGTAGTCGCGGTCCTCCAGTCCTTCGGCGAGGATCACGTGCATCAGGCCCAGGGCGAGCGCGAGATCGGAGCCGGGGTAAATGGGGATCCACTTGTCGGCTGCCGCGCCGGTGCGGTTCTTTACCGGATCGATGACGTAGAGTTTGGCTCCGTTGCGGCGCGCTTCGACGATGAAGGGCCACAGATGAACATTGGTGCCGAGTATGTTCGCGCCCCAGGCGATGATCAGCTTGGAATGGCGGAACTGTTCGGGTTCGGTGCCATAGCGGAAGCCGAGGGCGGCGGTGAGTCCGGCTCCGCCGGCGGAGGAGCAGATGGTGCGATCAAGGCGGGAAGCTCCCAGGCGGTGGAAGAAACGGCGGTCCATTCCGGAGCTGTTCAGGAATCCCATGTTGCCGGCGTAGCTGTAGGGGAGGATGGCTTCGGGACCGAGATCCTTGGCTACGCGCTTCAAGTTCACGGCGATGGTATCGAGCGCCTCATCCCAGGAGATGCGGGCGAAGCGGCCCTCACCTTTTGCGCCGGTCCGCTTCATTGGATGTAGGAGGCGAGCGGGGTGATACTCGCGTTCGAGGTATTGGGCTACTTTGCCGCACAGGAAGCCGCGGGTGACGGGATGGCTGGGGTCGCCGCGGAGCCGGGAACCCGTGCCGTGTTCGTCGACGTTGATGAGCAGGGAGCAGGCGTCCGGGCAATCCAGAGCGCAGACGGACTGACGGACCTGAGTAGCCACATGGATGATTCTAACCTGCTGAAGGCTGGCCGCTTGGCGACAATAGTGAAGGTTTGTTAATCTAACTGAGGCAGTCCTCTCTCAATGCGTTTCTTTACCCTGTTTCTAACGCTTGCGGCGACTGGTGTGTGCCAGCAGGCGATCATCAACATGCCTTCGGCGGATATCACGCCGAAGGGGCGCAATTTCGTGATGCACGAGACCCAGACCAAGTGGTGGGGAGACAACCAATACTGGCTGGGGACCTGGTTTTACACGCGGGGCGTCGGCAAGAACACGGAGCTGGCGTTGACGCTTTACAACAACGGATCGCCGCGGGCGCGAAATGAGGCGGTCGGGTTCGGATTCAAGAGTTCGATTCCGCTTTTCGAGGAGACGCGCGAGAAGTGGGAAATGAAGTTGACCGTGGGGCAGATGGGTATCGTGAATACGCGCGGGGGCGGGCTCGGCTCGTTTACGTACTCGCATTTCAACTTCCGGCTGCCGTCGACGCATACGAGGTTCACGGCGGGGGGGTGGTTCGGGACGGAGCAGTTGTTCAAGCGCAACACGGGCAGCGTGCTTTTGGGCGTTGAGCATCCGCTGGACAAGAAGGAGCGGGTGGAGTGGGTGACGGAGTGGTTCGCCGGGCGGCATGATTTCGGGTTTCTGATTACGGGGTTGCTGTTCCGCCCGGCGAAGGATCACGTGATTGTGGCTGCGTACAAGATCCCGAATGTGCGGGTGAATGGACCGCCGGGGTTTGTGTTTGAGTACGGGTTCTTTTTCTAAATCAGCGGCTTGCCTTCAGCCAGGTGATCATCAACTCGGACAGGTCCGAGAAGATCAACTCGTGCTCTGAAAGATGGAGATCTGCACAGAGGGACGGCAGTTCGCGACGGAATCTAGCGTAGCGGCCGATGATCGCCGAGCCGCCGGGCAGCCTGGTCCTGGTCGACGCAGCGGCGAGCCAGTTGCGAACTTCCATCACAGCTTGCTTCGGCTCGCCTGCATGAGCGTGGATATCCTGTCCGGCGATGTCGGAAATAAATTTCTGGTAGCGGTATCGTTCCGTGTCCAGGATGAGGCATTTCTTCTGCCGTTGCGGTGGTCCTCCGAAACGCCGGCAGCCCAGAAAGATCCCAAGCTCCAGCGGCATGTTGAAGCGCGGCAATCTATGGACTGGATCCAAAGCGACCGCCGAGAGATCGTGAATTCCGAACCGGCACTCCTCAATGATCCGTTCGATTTTCGCCAGCCGCACTTCACCGCCATCATCATCTTCCAGCGCGCAGCGAGGGACGAAGCCCAGATCATGCACTGCGAAGACAATCGCCTCGAATAGCGGGCGATAGCTCGCGTCGAAAGGGCAATTCACAAAGACGTGATCGCTATTGGGGGACTTTGCCACTATGTGCAAGTCCAGAGCGCAGGCGGTCCATCACCAGATTGCTAACGGCCCGTTCGATACGCTTGGACCCTATTCGGCTTCTGCGGAACGGGCTTTTGATCTCCGGGAACCCATAAGCAGCGTGATGAGAAATCCGGCCATCGGAGGTGTAAACAACCATTTGTCCCGGTTCCGCGCTTTTCGCAAGATGCCTGGCGTGCTGCATAGCAGCTCGTTTCGTAGCGTAGACGCTGGACGATCTACCTTCAGCCTGAACTGTCCAAGCTTTCCCCGTGGGGATCACATGTACTGTTTTGCTTCTTGCCATAGATCCAATTTCATCGTACCGCATGGACTGGCAAGCGCCGCAGCTTTTCGCCTGGCGTTGCGGCGGTGGAGCGGCTGTCCCAAACCAGTTCGCCGTTGACCCAAACCTTGCGAACGCCGACGGCTTCCCGAAATGGTTCCGCGAATGTAGAGCGGTCGATGACCGCGGCGGGGTCGAACAGGACGAGGTCCGCGACAAAGCCCTCGCGGATAAGGCCGCGATCGCGCCAGCCGAGGCGAGCGGCGGGGGCAGAAGTCATTTTGCGGATGGCTTCTTCGAGGGGCAGCCACTTTCGCTCCCGAACGAACAGGCCGAGGACGCGAGGGTACGATCCGGCGCCGCGGGGGTGGCGCATGCCAATGCCGCCGTCGCTGGAGACCATGACCCAGGGAGTCTTGTAGAAGTCGCGGATATCTTCGTCCTTCATGGAGCGGCAGACGACGCCGGCGCCGCCCTCCTTCACGATTTCGATGAACAGGTCCACCGGGGTGCGGTTCCGGGACGTGGCGATCTGCTCCAGCGTTTTGAACTCGTACTCGGGGTGGCGGGCGCAACTGGTGATGGTGACGTTCGCCGCGCCGCCGACATCGGCGAGACCGCGGGCGACGCTTTCCGGATCGTCGTATTTCTTGCTGGGGATCAGTACGGTGATGGTGGAGGACCAGGCGTCGTAGGGGTAACAATCCGCGGTGATATCGAGCCCGCGTTTCCGCGCGGCTTCGATCAGGGCGATCGCCTCCTTGGCCTTGCCCCAGACGCCGACGGTGCCGAGCTTGATGTGGGAGATATGCGCGGGGATCCTGGCTTCTTCGGCGATGCGGATGACCTCGCGCAGGGCGTCGAAGGTTTTGTCGGCTTCATCGCGAATGTGGGAGACGTAAATGCCCTTGTAGCGGGAGGCCACCTTGGCCAGCGCGATCACCTCTTCGGTGGTGGAGTAGCTGCCGACTTCGTATTCGAGTCCGGTGGACAGGCCGAGAGCGCCGTCGCGCATGGCCTGATCCATGAGGGCGGTCATGCGTTGGATCTCGTCCGGCCGGGCGGCACGGCGGAAGTCGTCGCCCATCACGGAGCGGCGGATGGTGGCGTGTCCGGCGAGAACAGCAGTGTGGATGGCGGCCTTGCGCGGCTGGAACCAGGAGGCGATGGGCCAGGGGGATCCGCCGTCCTGGCCGAGGATCGCGGTGGTGATGCCCTGAGAGACCTGCGATAACGCCTGAGGCTCGCGATCGAGACCGCGGTCGGAGTGGTTGTGGAGGTCAATGAATCCGGGCGCGAGGACCAGTCCGGCGCCGTCCACGACCGAGTCATCCGGCCGGGGCGCGAGCTTGCCGATTCGGACGATGCGGCCTTTGTCGATACGGACGTCGGCCTGGCGCATCCGTGCGCCGGAGCCGTCGGCGAGCATGGCCCCGCGAATGAGGGTGGCGGCATCGGCCGCCAGCGCGAAGGTGAGGAACAGGGCGGCCGGCTTCATACGCGGACTCTCTGGCTGGATGCCGCGCTGCGGTAGCAGGCGTCCACAAGTTCGACGCTGCGAAGGCCGTCGAAGGAGGTGACGAGCGGGGCGCCGCCGCCGAGGACGGCGTCTACGAACTGGCGATCGCCTTCGGCGAGGCCGAAGCGCTCGGGGGGCTCGAGGTCGCGATAGGCGGCGGCCCTGGTGTCGGACTCCAGTCCGATTCTCCACTGGATCAGATCCATCTCGGCGGTCTCGATGGTGGAGTACTCGCCGAAGACCTCGACCCGCTCGTAGGGGAAGAACCAGCTTGCGTAGGCGGCGGTGACGAAGGTTGCGTGCATTCCGGAGGCGAACTCGACCAGCATCGAGAATTCGTTCTTGCCGGAGAGCCGGGCATCGAGCGAGACGATTTCGCCGAACTGGAAGCGCATCATGTCGAACATGTGGATGGGGGTTTCGAACAGGTAGCCACCGGTGACGGACTCGTCGCCGGTCCAGGCCGGGGTGAGAAGCTCGCCGCGGTTCATTTTGATGTGGGCGGTGTGGGCGGGCGCGAGTTCGAGAAGCTCGCGAAGCTTTTTGTATACGGGCGCGAAGCGGCGGTTGTGGCCGACCTGGAAGACGGTGCGGGCCGCCGCCGCGGCTTCATGCACCGCGCGGGCGTCCTGGACGGAGACGGCCATGGGCTTCTCGCAGAAGACGTGCTTGCCGGCGGCGATCGCCTGCAGGGCCAGGGCGGCGTGGCGGGTGTTGGGGGCGGTGACGTAGACGGCTTCACAGCGGTCCAGGAGTTCCTGGTAGGAGGCGGCGGGAACATCGCCGCGGCGGTCCGGATCCGCATCGTAGATGGCGGCGACTTCGACGCGCGAATCCCGCTGCAGGTTCTTGTGGTGTACCTGGCCAATGTAACCGTATCCAGCAATTCCGATCTTGAGAGTCATAAGAGTTGAGTGGTTTGGGAATCAAAGAAGAGAGCGCGGGCGGACTGGACCTGGAACCACGCGGGGGCGCCGGGCGGAAGGTCGAAGTCGCCTGGAACGCGGCAGGTGATCATGCTGGAATCGGCCTTGAGGCGGACCAGCGTTTCGCTGCCGAGATCCTCGGTGAGCCAGACGCTGGCGGGGGAGTAGCCCGCCTGGGATTCGGCGGAGAAGAGGACATGCTCGGGGCGCACGCCGAGCGTGACGTCGCGGACGGGCGCGGTGCAGGGGACGCGGATGCCGGGGGCGGTAAACTCGCCTCCTTCGGCGCGTCCGGGGATCAGGTTCATGGGGGAGCTGCCGACGAAGCCGGCGACAAACAGATTCGCGGGGCGGTGATAGACCGTAGCGGGAGTGTCGAACTGCTGGAGCCTGCCGTCGCGCATGACGGCAATGCGATGAGCGAGGGTCATGGCCTCGGACTGATCGTGGGTGACGTATACGGTGACGGTGGAAAGCTCATGCTGCAGGTGCTTGAGTTCGGCGCGCATGTCCAGGCGGAGGCGGGCGTCAAGGTTGGAGAGGGGCTCGTCCATGAGGAACGCCTTGGGCCGGCGGATGATGGCGCGGGCGAGCGCGACGCGCTGGCGTTCGCCTCCGGAAAGCTGTCCAGGCTTGTTCTGCAGCAGAGCGGACAAGCCGAGCCTGCGGGCGACCTGCTCCACTTCCTTGGCGATCTCGGCGGGCGGGCGTTTGCGGACGCGGAGCGGATAGCCGATGTTGGCGGCGATGGTCATGTGCGGGTACAGGGCGTAGCTCTGGAAGACCATGGCGATGTCGCGGTCCCGCGGATCGATGCGGGTGATGTCGCGGCCGTCGAGCGTGATGACGCCCGCGTCGGGTGTTTCGAGACCGGCGATCATGCGCAGCAGGGTCGACTTGCCGCAGCCGGAAGGGCCGAGGAGCACGATGAACTCGCCCGGCTGCGCGCGGAGGGTGACGTTGTCGACCGCCGTGCGAGAGCCGAAGCGCTTGCTGATGCCGCGAATTTCCAGCGCCATGTTCAGCCTTTCACCGCCCCGAGCGACAGGCCGCGCACGAAGTAGCGTTGGGCGAGGATGGCGAAGAGGAGGACGGGCAGGGTGGCCGCGACCCCGGCGGCGGACATGACGCCCCACTTGATCTCGTACTGGGTCACGCGGGAGGCGATGCCCACGGGGAGGGTCATGGCGCTTTCGGTCTGCGACAGGATCAGGGCGAACAGGAATTCGTTCCAGGAGACGATCAGGCAGAAAACGGCGGTGGCGGCGAGGCCCGGCGCGGCCACGGGCAGCACGATGCGGAACAGGGCGCCGAGTCGCGATTCTCCGTCGAGCATCGCGGCTTCCTCGATTTCGACGGGAACCTCCTCAAAGAAGCCGCGCATCATCCAGATGACGAAGGGGAGGTGGAACGCGGTGTACACGAGGATCAGGCCGGAAAGAGAGTTTACCAGCGCGGCCTGCTGGAACATCAGGAACAGGGGCACGATGGTGACGATGGGCGGCAGCATGCGGTTGGAGAGAACCCAGAAGCCGATGCGTTCGCTGGAATCCGCCGGCCATCGGAACCGGGCCAGTGCGTATGCGGCCGGGACGCCGAGCACGAGCGCGAGGATGGTGGAGGCGGCGGCCACCCAGACGGAATTCAGGAAGTAGACGCCGAAGGATCCGCCGCCGAAGGCTTCCGCGTAGTGGGTGAGGGTGGGCGAGAAACCGACCCAGCGGGGCGGATCGGCAAACTGGTCCGCCTCGGTCTTGAGGGATATGGTCACCAGCCAGTAGACCGGCGCGAGCGCCCAGAGGAGAGCGAGCGAAGCGGCGGCGTAGCGCAGCAAGCGGGTCATGGGCGCACCTTCAGGACGCGCAGCAAGCCTCGCGCGAAGACGGTGGTGAGCAGGAGCACGACGAAGGACATGGCAGCGGCGTAGCCGAATTGACCGAAGCGGAAGCCGGTACGGTAGATATACAGGCTGACGGTTTCGGTGGCGAACGCCGGGCCGCCTTGGGTGAGGATGAAGATCTGGTCGAAGATGCGGATCAGGTCCATGGCGCGCAGCAACAGCGCGAGCGCGATGACCGGTTTGAGGAGCGGCAAGCGGATGTCGCGCAGGATTTGCCATGCGGACGCGCCGTCGAGACGCGCGGCTTCGATGGGGTCTTGCGGAATCGCCTGCAGCCCGGCGGTGAGCAGCAGGAACAGGAAGGGGGTCCACTCCCAGACATCCACCAGGATGACGGAGAGCATGGCCGCGCCGTCGCTGCTGGTCCAGGTGAGGCGGGAGGTGTCGATACCGATCTGCCGCAGAGTGGCGTTCAGAACTCCGAATTGCGGGTTATAGATCAGCCTCCAGACGACCGCGGCCACCACCGGCGGCACGAGCATGGGCAGCAGCAGGCCGGCGCGAAAGAAGGTTCTGGCGCGGCCCAGGGAATCGACCAGCAGCGCGAGAGCCAGTCCGAGCAGGAATTCGAGGGTCAGGGCGGCGACGGTAAAGAGCAGCGTCTGCGCGAGCGCGACGGCGAAGTAGCGGTCCTGGAAGAGGCGGGCAAAATGCGCGAGGGTGAAGCTTCCATCGGCCGCGGTGAGGCTGACGTAGACCGCGTAGAGCAAGGGGTAGATCGACAGCGCGCCGAGCAGTCCCACGGCGGGAAGGATCCAGGGCAGCCCGGGCCAGCGCGAAGTCATCGGCCCCGTTCGACGATGGCGCGAATGTCGCGCGC